>MUNG01000099.1 GCA_002154585.1 Streptomyces pseudogriseolus | reverse complement strand
GGCCGGGGGCACGGTGACCGGGGGGTGGTGTCTGCGTCTCACGCGTTGTTCGCTCCCGTCGGGGGACGTCGCCCGGAGTACGGGCGGGACGGCAGGCCGGTGGCGTCGGGTCCGCGCGGGACGCCGAGACGGGTGAGGACGGGCGTGGCGGCCACCGCGACGGCCAGGTTCAGCACCAGGGCGGCGACCCCGGCGTAGATCTCGGGCGAGCCGGCGACGAGCGGCACGATCGAGGAGAAACCCTCCCGCACCACCAGATACGTCCCGGCGGTCATGCCCGCCGCCCAGCCGGCGAGCAGCGCCCGCGGATGCAGCCAGCGTGTGTACAGCCCGACGGCGACCGCCGGGAAGATCTGGAGGATCCACACTCCGCCGAGCAGCTGGAGGTTGATCGCGTCCTGGTCGCGCAGCCCGAACACGAACGCCACCGCGCCCAGCTTCGCGGTCAGCGACACCGCCCTGGCGACCCGCACCTGCCGCTTCGGGGTGGCCGTCGGATGGACGTACTCGACGTACACGTTGCGCACGAAGCCGGTGGCCGCGGCGATGGACATCACCGCCGCCGGGACCAGCGCGCCGACCACGATCGAGCCGAACACCAGCCCGGCGAGCGGGCCCGGCATCAGCCGGCCGACCAGCATCGGCACCGCCGCCTCCGCGCCGCCCACGGGCGCCCGCACCCCGGCGGCGAGCGCCGCGATGCCGAGGAAGCCGAACAGCGCGAGCAGCGCCGTCCAGGCGGGCAGCCCCGCCGACACCTTGCGCAGGGTGCGCCTCCCGTCGGCGGCGAACCCGGCGGTCAGCACGTGCGGGTACATCAGCAGCGCCAGCGCGGAGCCGAGCGCGAGCGTCGCGTACGCGGGCTGCTGCCCGGGGGTGAGCACCAGGGGCGAGTGGGCCGGGTCGGTGCCGCCGAGGGCGCGGGCGGCCCCGTCGAAGACCGCGCCGGGGCCGCCGAACCGGTCCAGGACCAGCCAGCAGACCGCGGTGAGCGACACGAACACCGCCACCGCCTTCAGCGCGGCGATCACCGTGGGCGCGCGCAGCCCGTGCCGGTAGGTGGCCACCGCCAGACCCGCGAACACCGCGACCATCGCCAGGTCGCCGGCGGCGCCCGGCGGATACAGCCCGCCCGCGGTGAGCACCGCGCGGATGCCGAGCAGCTGGAGCGCCAGGTACGGCATGGTCGCGAGGATGCCGGTCAGCGCGACGACCAGGGCCAGCGGGGCCGAGCCGTAGCGGCCGCGCACGAAGTCGGCGGCGGTGATGTAGCCGTGCCGCCGGGCCACGCTCCACAGCCGGCTGAGCAGCACGAACGCCAGCGGGCACACGATCACCGTGTACGGCACGGCGAAAAAGGCGGGCGCGCCGTTGCCGTACGCCAGTCCCGGCACGGCGGTGAAGGTGTACGCGGTGTAGACCGTCCCGCCGAGCAGCAGCCAGGTCCAGCCCGGGCCGAGGCTGCGGTCGGCCAGCGCCCAGCCCTCCAGCGAGGGCAGCCGGTCGCTCGGGCGCAGCCGGCGCGCGGTGACGGCGAGCAGCGACGCCCCGCCGATCACGGCGAGGAACGTCGCGGTCATGGCTGCGCCGGCCATGAATCACCGTCCTTGGTGTGCTGTGCCCTCGGGCCCGGTCGCGTGGACGGCCCGTCCGGGTGACGGTAACCGGCCGGTTCCGTGTCCGGAACGCATCGGCGACATGCCCGACCGGTGCGCCACTCTCGCACAGAACCCGGCAAACGGGGAGAACGGGGAGTGGGGAAGTGCAGGGAGGGGGAGGTCAGACGGCCGCGGACTCGGTGGGGGCGGCGTCGGACGCCCCGGCGTCGGTGTCCTCCTGGCCCGCCTTCGCCGCCCGGTCGCGCACCTCGCGGCGGGCCAGCACGACCCAGCCGACCGGGACGGCGGCGGCGAACAGCCACCACTGGATCGCGTACGCGTAGTTCAGCGCCGCGTTCTCCTTGCCGGGGTCGCCGAGCTGCTGGGGGAGGCCGCCTGCGGGCTCGGGAGCGGTCTGCGCCACATAGCCGCCGAGCACCTCCGCGTCCAGCCGCTCCGCCTCCCGCGCGCTGTCGATCAGCATGATCTGCCGGTCCGGCAGGCCCTCGAGGTGCTTGATGCCGCTGGCCTCGGTCGTCTCGTCCGGCATCAGCCGGCCGGTGATCGTGGTCTTGCCGCGCGGCGGCGCGGGCACCTTCGGGAACTCGGTCTGGCTGGGGCCGTCGGCGGGGATCCAGCCGCGGTTGACCAGCAGCACCTTGCCGTCGTCCAGCACGAACGGGGTCAGGACGTGGAAGCCGATCTCCTCGTCGGCGTTGGTGCGGCGGCGCACCACGACCTCGGCGTCCGTGTCGAAGCGGCCCGTCGCGGTCACCGTGCGGTACCGCTCGGCGCGGGTCACCGCGTGGCCGGGGGCCGCCAGCTTCTCCACCGGCACCGGGTCGGCGGCCAGCGCGTCGGTCACCAGCTGGTTGCGCGCGGAGCGCTCGTCGTAGCGGCTCATCTGCCAGAAGCCCAGCGCGATCATCGTGGGGACGAGAAGCAGGGCGACCAGCGTGAGGGTCACCCATTGCCGGGACAGCAGGAAGCGGTACACCCCATGAAGGTACAACCCGGGCGCGGGGTGCTCCGAGCCGGGTACGCCCCCCTGCGGGGCCGCCCGCGCTCGCCCGCGCCCTCCCGCACCCGTTCGCGCCCGGGAGGGCGGTCAGGTCTCCGAGGCGGGCTCGACGTCGGCGAGGAGCTGGCCGAAGGCGGCCTCGTCGACCACCGGGGTGCCGTACTGGCGGGCCTTGACCGTCTTCGACGTGCCCGAGTCCGGGTCGTTGGTGACCAGCAGGCTGGTGAGCCGGGACAGGCTCGTCGCCACGTGCAGCCCCGCCTCGGTCGCCCGGTCCTCCAGCAGGTCACGCTCGATGGACGTGTCCCCGGAGAACGCCACCCGCATGCCCTGCTTGAGACGCTTGCCCGGTTCGTACCGGCCCGGGTTGGGATAGGGGCATGCGGGCCTTTTGCGGGAGGGTCGCCAACTGGAGGGCGCCCGCCCGCCGTAGGACGCCTGCTGCCCGATGCGGGGCCGGTCCGACCACTCGGTGAGCGGCCGGCACTCGTGCAGCGGCAGCCGTACGTTGCCCGCCGCGGCGGCCCGCAGACTGGGCCGGAACGCCTCCGCCAGCACGCGCGCGTCGTCCAGCGCGTGGTGCGCCCGCCGCTGCACCACGCCGAAGTGCGCCGCGAGCGACTCCAGCTTGTGGTTGGGCAGCGGCAGCCCCAGCTCCTTCGACAGGGCGATGGTGCACAGCCGTTGCCGCACGGGGGCCTCGCCCCGCGCGCGGGCGTACTCGCGGGCGATCATCTGCCAGTCGAACACCGCGTTGTGCGCCACCAGGACGCGGCCCTCCAGGCGCGCCGCGAACTCCGCCGCGATGTCCGCGAAGAGGGGCGCGCCTTCGAGCATCTCGCTCGTCAGCCCGTGTATCCACACCGGGCCCGGGTCGCGCTCCGGGTTGACCACCGTGTACCAGTGGTCCTCGACCTCGCCGCGCGCGTCCAGCCGGTAGACGGCCGCGGAGATGATGCGGTCGTCGCGGGCCAGCCCCGTCGTCTCCACGTCGACGACCGCGTATCCCTGCGGATACGCGGCCGGCCACGCGGTGGGGGAGGCGGCTGCGGCGGTGAGGTCTTCGAGCATGGTTCACGAGGATACGGGCCACTGCTGACAGGGCTGTCCGTCAGGTGGCCCGAGCGGCCCGCCCGTTCACCACGCGCGCGTGACGGTGCGCGTGAGGGCGCGCGGGGCGCTCACCAGCGGATCGGCACCGGCAGCGCGGTCAGCAGTCCCGACACCGCGACCACCAGGGCCAGTAGGCACACCTCCGCCCGCGCGGGTGAACTCGCGGTGAGCGGGTCGGCCGCGCGCGCCAGCCGCACCCGCGCCCACAGGGCGAGCGCGGAGACCCCCGCCATCAGGACCACCTTGGCGAGCAGCACCCGCCCGTACGCGGTGTCCGTCAGCTGCTCCATGATCGTCCCGGACGGCATCCGGCGCAGTGAACTCCACACCCCCGTGGCGGTCATGGCGACGAGCAGCACGAGCGCCACGCGCGCGTAGCGGCCCAGCAGCGCCGCGCCCGCCTCGGCGCGCCCCCACAACCGCAGCGTGCGCAGGACGTGCGGCAGGCCGCCCACCCACAGTGACGCGCACGTCAGGTGCACCAGCGTCAGCCCCGAACCGACGAGCGGGCTGTACTCCGTCGTCGGGTGCGCGCGCAGCGCCTCGGCCACGACCACTGCGGCCAGCGGCAGCGCCTGGGTGGCCGGACGGCGGGACGCGGAGCACAGGGCTGCGGCGAGAAAGCCGTTGACCTCCAGCAGGGCGAGCTTGCCGTCCCGCGTCTCGTAGAGGCCGCCCACGTCGATGTCCGCGAGGTGGGACGGCACGAGGTTGCCGGTCGCCACCACGGAGGCGAGTCCGAGGGCGGCCACGAAACCGACGGAGTTGGCCACGGTCGACCACCTGCGCGGCAGGGCGGGCGGGGCGCCGGGCAGCGTGCGCGCCAGCCGCACGGCGAACAACTCGCCCACGGGCACGGCCAGCGCGGCGAACAGCACCGTCCGCAGCAGGGCGATGCCACCGGTCCCGGGCGCGTCCGCCTCCCCGGTGCCGTGCAACGCGGGCGCCGGCCCGAGCAGGGGGATCAGCGCACCGAGCACCACCAGAACCAGCACGGCCCCGGCCCGCCACCGCCCACCGGCCGCCTGCGCCGCCCGCTCCCTGGAAGTCGTCAGAGTCACCCCAGGATCTTCACAAGATCACACAGAGCGGGGCAAGTGCGGGAAGGAGCGCGGACTTCGTCCGCCGGTTGTGCGAGGGCGCGGGCGCTGCCGGGCGCCGCTCACGGGCCTCGAGCACCCGGCGCTCGACGAAGCCGCGCGTGCGCGGGGGCCTTGGTGCTGCGCGACGCACAGGACGCCATGGGCAGACGCCGCGCCGTCCACGCGACTGCCGTCGCCTCGCAGCCGATGACGCGTCAGTTCGCGCAGTTCCGCCGCGAGGAGAGCCGAGGCATCCACCGCGTCACCGCCCACCCGACGAA
This sequence comes from Streptomyces pseudogriseolus, assembly GCA_002154585.1. GTDB lineage: Bacteria > Actinomycetota > Actinomycetes > Streptomycetales > Streptomycetaceae > Streptomyces > Streptomyces pseudogriseolus. The sequence continues at coordinate 18,145 of MUNG01000099.1, read as the reverse complement.
CGTCGCCCGAACCGAGACGGCGCTGTCCGCCGCCGTGCCGGCGCCGGTACCGTCGTCGACGAGCCGCACTGCGCAGCCGCCGCGCGGCCTTCCGACGTCACCGAGCGAGCGTGCCTGCGCTCCACGCGTCCAGGTGCGGGCACTTCTCCGCGCCTACGCGCAGCATGTGCCGTCATCTCGGGCATCGCTTCCCGCGCCCGTGCGCGTGCTCCTTACGGTCACCGCGTCGGCGGTGAGCCGCGATTCCGTACCCGCCGTACGGCGTTCACCGCCACCGAGCGGCCTGCTCTGCGCGCCTTCGCGCGTGCCGCTCACCACCACCGTGCCTCGTCCGCGCCCCACCGTCCCGGCGGTCGTGCCCAGTCCCGGGGGCCTTTCTCGAACTCCACCGGGGGGAGCGCGTAGCGCAAGTGGCCCAGAGGGCTGTCGCGTTCCGCGAGCCAGGGGGTGGGGGACAGGTTCGTCTCACCCTCCTCGGTTCCGGGGCCGGCCGCCCCCCTCAGCAGGTCGCCCGCCGTGCGGGCCAGCGCCGCTCTCACCAGTCGGCTGCCGCCCGCCTCCGTCTGGTCCGACACGGCACGCAGTGCCCCCGCCGCCAGCAGGTACCCCGTGCCGTGGTCCAGGGCCTGGGCCGGGAGCGCGCCCGGGCGGTCCCGGCCGCCCTCGATGTGGGCGATGCCCGTCGCCACCTGGACCAGGCTGTCGAAGCCGCGGCGCCCCGCCCACGGCCCGGTGGCGCCCCACGCCGAGAGCTGGGCCACGACCACCCCCGGCCGCCGTTCGGCGAGAGCCTCCGCGCTCAGGCCGAAGCGGTCCAGGGCGCCGGGCCGGTAGCCCGTGACGACCACGTCCGCGCGCGCCACCAGTTCCTCCACCGCCTCCCGGCCGGAGGCCAGTTCCACCAGCGCCGACCGCTTCCCGAACCCCGTGTCGGTGTGCTGGTCGGGCAGTTCGGGCAGGCCCGGCGGATCCAGTCGCAGCACGTCCGCGCCGAGCAGGGCCAGGGTGCGGGTGGCGATCGGGCCCGCGATGACCCGGGTCAGGTCCAGCACCCGCAGTCCCGCGGCCGGCAGCAGCGGAGTCCCGGCCGGCGGAGACAGCTCCCGCGCGGGCGCGGAGTCCAGCCGTACCCGCTCCACCAACGGCAGCCGCGCCACCGCCGCCCCCTGCTCGTGTGCCGCCCACCCCTCGGGCGTACGCAGGGCGACGGCCAGGCCGCCCGCCGCGGTGACCGTCTCCTCCACCTCCGCGGCGGACCTCCGTGCGAGCACCGCGGCCACCGCGTCCGGGTCATCCGGCGTGCCGAGGGCGGAAAGGAGCCGCGCCCGGTGGTGCGGATAGTTGGCGTGCGTGCGCACCCAGCCGTCCGCCGTGCGCCAGAACCGTGACAGCGGGGCGAAGCTCTCGGCGGCCCGCCCGTCGGTGCGCAGATGACGCTCACTCACGAACGCCGTGGCCACCGCCCCGTCGTCCACCCGCACCGCCGGGACCTCGCCACCGCCCGCGCGCCGCGCCGCCAGCTCAGCGGCGGCCAGCGCGCACACGCCGACGCACGCCCCCGCGAACTCCCGTACCGGCAGCCGCGACGGCAGCACACCGGGCCGCTCGACGGCGGACACCCGCGACACGAGGGCGGGATCCCCGCCGAGACCTGACCAGAAGGACGCGAGACGAGCCATGCCCTCACTGTGCAGCACCGCCGGCCCTGGACGGCGGGAGGGGCCGGGCGCAACCGCCGCCCGGCCCCTCCCCCCGGCGCCACGGCGCCTAGCGCGTCACCGCGTCACCGCGTCCAGCGCGTCGGCCATGCCCCAGCCGTAGAAGCCGTTGCGGTTCTTCGGGCCCTCGCACACCGCATCGACCTTGCCGTCGTTGTCGATGTCGTACGGCGTCGTGCAGGCGGTGGCGTCGGCCTGCGCGTACAGCAGCGCCTTCACCAGCGCCGGCGGCGCGTACGGGTGCCGCGACTTGATGAGCGCGGCGACGCCCGCGACGTGCGGGGACGCCATCGACGTACCGGCCATGTAGCCCCACTTGCCGCCGGGCAGCGTGCCCAGGATCAGGCCGCTGGTGGCGGGCGGCGCGGGGGTCTGGAGGGCCGTCGAGTCACCGCCGGGCGCGGCGATGTCGATGATCCCGAGGCCGTGGTTGGAGAACGACGACTTCAGGCCCTTCGCGCCGGTCGACGCGACCGTCACCACGCCCGGGAGCTGCGTGGGGATGTCCAGGCACTCCGACGGGTCGACGGTCCGGTCCGACGGGGTGCCGTCGTTCGGCGACGACGGGTCGGTGATCTCGTCGGCGGAGAGGTCGTAGTTCTCGTTGCCCGCCGCGGCGACGTTCACCGCGCCCTTGCGCTCGGCGTACCGCGTGGCCCGGGTGACGGCCTCGACGAGCGCCTTCTGGTCGGGGTCGTTCTTGCAGTTGAAGTACCAGGGGTCGGTGTAATAGCTGTTGTTGGTGACGTCGACCCCGTGCTCGGCCGCCCACATGAAGCCGCACACCACGGCCTCGGTGTAGAAGTAGCCGTCCGGGTTGGACACCTTGATGCCGGAGACCTTCACCCCGGGGGCGACACCGGTCATGCCGACGCCGTTCTTCGCGGCGGCGATCTCACCGGCGACATGCGTGCCGTGCGGGCTCTCGGCCGCGCCCGGACGCCAGGCGCCCTCGCTGGTGTCGGGCTTGCCCGCCACGCAGTTCACCGACGCGGCCCGGTCGAAGTTGGGCGCGATGTCGGGGTGGGTGTCGTCGACGCCGGTGTCGATGACGGCGACGGTCACCTTCGGACTGCCCAGCGACTTCTCGTGCGCCTTGTCCGCCTTGATGGCGGGCAGGTCCCACTGGAGGTTCTGCAGCGGGTCCTGGTCCGCGGCGGCCTGCTCCGTCGCCTCGGCGACCTCGGTGGCGCTGAGCACCTTCGGGGAGCCCAGGTCGGTCGTGGCGGCCGACGGCAGCGGCGCGTTACGGGTCGCGCCGGCCGACTGCACGCCCGGCACCTTGCGGATGGTCCTGGCGAAGTCGGCGTTCGACGAGTGGACGACGATCACGCCGATCTTCTCGTACGACGTCACGATCGTCCCGCCGGCCTTGGCGATCGCCTTCTTCACGTGCGCCGGCGCGCCGTGCCCGCCCCGCACGTTGACCACGTAGCTCAGCGAGGCGGCGTCCGCCGAGGCGGCCCCCTGGCCGGCGGGGGCGGCCGGGGCGGCCGTGGCGGCCGTGTTCGGCAGGAACGCGAGCGTGGTCGCCAGGGCCATGCCGGCCGGGACGACGAGCGCCCGGCGGTGGCGCGGATGTGACGCTGTCATGAAGTCTCCAGTTCGTTCACGTTGAGGTGCCGAGGACGGTACGGCGGGTGTGCGTGTGCGTGGCTCACTTGACGGCGCGCAGCGCGTCGACGATGCCGCGGCCGTAGAAGCCGTTGACCAGCCGGCCGCCCTCGCATGTCGCGTCCTGCGTTCCGTCACCGTCCTGGTCGTACGAGGCGGGGCAGCCGGGGTTGTCCGCCTGCGCCTTGAGCAGCGCCTGGAGCGCCGCCGGGGGCAGCCACGGGTGCTCGGACTTCAGCAGCGCGGCGACGCCGGCCGCGTGCGGGGAGGCCATCGAGGTGCCCTGGAGCCAGGCGTACTCGCCGTTGGGCATGGTGGAGAGGATGCGGCCGTTCTTCGACGGGGTGTCCGGCAGCTGGTAGCGGCTGTCGCCGCCCGGCGCGGCGACGTCGACGACGCCCTTGCCGTACGAGGAGTAGTACGACTTGAGGTTCTTGGAGCCCGTCGCGCTGACCGTGACGACGCCGGGGAGCTGCGTGGGGACGTCGAAGCACTCACCGGGGTCGATGGTGCGCGGCACCGGGGTGGTGTCGTTGGGGCTGGACGTGTCGTCGATGGCGTCGGAGGCCAGGTCGTGGTTGGAGTTGCCGGCCGAGGCGAAGTGCAGGGTGCCCTTGCGCTGGGCGTACAGCTGGGCCCGGTTGACCGCGTCGACGATGGCCCGCTGGTCCGGGTCGTCCATGCAGTTGTACATCCACGGGTCGACGTAGTAGCTGTTGTTCGTGATCTCCACGCCGTGGTCGGCGGCGAACACGAACGCGCAGACGACGGCCTCCGCGTAGAACAGCCCGTTGGCGGGGTCGGTGACGTTGATCGCCGAGACCTTCACGCCGGGCGCGACGCCGGCGACGCCGATGCCGTTGCGGGCGGCGGCGATCTCACCGGCCACGTGCGTGCCGTGGTAGTCGTCCGCGGTGTACGGCCGCCAGGCGCCCGGGGAGGTGTCGGGGGCGCCGCCGAAGCAGTTGGCGGACTGGGACGCGGAGAAGTTCGGGGCGATGTCCGGGTGGGTGTCGTCGACGCCGGTGTCGATGACGGCGACCGTGACCTTCCTGCTGCCCGGGTTGATCTTCGCGGCCTGGTCGGCGCCGATGGCGCGCAGGTCCCACTGGTCGGCCTCGAGCGGCTCGCTGCCGGGCGTCTTCGCCGAGGCGGCCCTCAGCTTCGCGGCGTCGGCGGCCGTCAGGTACTCGGCGGAGCCCGCGTCGGTCGTCCCGGCCGGGGCCAGCGGAGCGGTGCGGGTGGCGCCGGCCGACTGCACGCCGGGCACCTCACGGAGGGTCTTGGCGAAGTCGGCGTTCGCGGAACGGACGACGATGACGCCGATCTTCTCGTACGCGACGACGACCTCGCCGTCGGCCGCGGCGACGGCCCGCTTCACCGAGGCGATCGTGCGGTGGTCCGCCCTGGTGTTGACCACGTACGCCAGGACGGGCGCGTCCGCCGCCTGCTCCGCCGAACCCGGGGCCGAGGCCGTGACCGGGGCGGCGGAGGCCGCCGCGGGCAGGAAGCCGAGCGAGGCGGTCAGCGACAGCACGACGGGAACGGCGAGAGCGAGCCGGCGTCTGGAACGCAGATGAGCCATGGGGTCTCCACATCATCCGGAAACGAAACCGGCCCGAGACAGGGGGTGGCTGCCCGGGCAGGTACATGACGGGTGGTGCAGGGTGAAGCTATCCCGCGCGTCCGCTGGCCAGCAATGATTTGTGTGCAACGTCTTCGGAAATCGTCCACGGAAAAGAACCGTGTCGAGTTGAACCGGTCCTCGCGTGGCGCCGTGCCCTTGGGCAGGAAGCGCGAGGACACTCGCCTTTCGTCGACGCAAGAACCGACCCGCACCGCGAGGAGACTCCGTGGCCGCCGAAGCACCGCCCCCCTCGACAGAGCAAGCAAAACTCCCCACACCGGAGGAGTTCACCGAGGTTCAGGAGAGCGCTGAGTTCGGTGATCTACGCCGCTCCTACCGCTCGTTCGCCTTTCCGCTGACCATCGGCTTCATCGTCTGGTACCTGCTGTACGTGCTGCTGTCCAACTACGCGGGCGGCTTCATGGGCGCCAAGGTGGTCGGCCACATCAACGTCGCCTTCGTCTTCGGCGTGCTCCAGTTCCTCAGCACCTTCCTCATCGCCTGGTGGTACTCCCGGCACGCCGCCGCCAAGCTCGACCCCAAGGCCGAGGCCATCAAGACCCGTATGGAGGGCGGCGCATGAGCCCCGCGATCACCCACGTCACGCTCGCGGCGAACGAGGCCAGCGAACACCGCACGCTGATCATCGTGCTGTTCTCGCTGTTCGTCCTCGCCACCCTCGGCATCACCGTCTGGGCCGGCCGGCAGACCAAGGACGCCGCCGACTTCTACGCGGGCGGACGGCAGTTCAGCGCCTTCCAGAACGGACTGGCCGTCTCCGGCGACTACATGTCGGCCGCGTCCTTCCTCGGCATCGCCGGCGCCATCGCCCTCTTCGGCTACGACGGCTTCCTCTACTCCATCGGCTTCCTCGTCGCCTGGCTCGTCGCCCTGCTGCTGGTCGCCGAACCGCTGCGCAACTCCGGCCGCTACACCATGGGCGACGTCCTCGCCTACCGGATGCGCCAGCGCCCGGTCCGCACCGCGGCCGGCACCTCCACGATCGTCGTCTCGATCTTCTACCTGCTGGCCCAGATGGCCGGCGCGGGCGTCCTGGTGTCGCTGCTGCTCGGCATCACCTCCGACGCCGGCAAGATCCTCATCGTCGCCCTGGTCGGCGTGCTGATGATCGTGTACGTCTCCATCGGCGGCATGAAGGGCACCACCTGGGTCCAGATGGTCAAGGCCGTGCTGCTCATCAGCGGCACGATCCTCATCACCTTCCTGGTGCTGCTGAAGTTCAACTTCAACATCTCCGACCTGCTGGGCAAGGCCGCCGAGAACAGCGGCAAGGGCGAAGCCTTCCTGGAGCCCGGCCTCCAGTACGGCGCCGACAACCTGACCAAGCTGGACTTCATCTCGCTGGGCATCGCCCTGGTGCTCGGCACCGCCGGCCTGCCGCACATCCTGATCCGCTTCTACACCGTGCCGAACGCCAAGGCCGCCCGTAAGTCCGTGAACTGGGCCATCGGCATCATCGGCGGCTTCTACCTGATGACGCTGGCGCTCGGCTTCGGCGCGGCGGCGCTGATCTCACCGGAAGAGATCATCGAGTCCAACCCGTCCGGCAACACGGCCGCCCCGCTGCTCGCCCTCCACATCGGCGGCGTCGACTCGGCCTGGGGCGCGATCCTGCTCGCCACCATCTCGGCGGTGGCCTTCGCAACGATCCTCGCCGTGGTCGCCGGACTCACCCTGGCCTCGTCGTCCTCCTTCGCGCACGACATCTACGCCAACGTCATCCGCAAGGGGCAGGCCACGGACAAGGAGGAGATGCGGGCGGCCCGCTGGGCGACCGTCCTCATCGGCATCGTCTCCATCGCGCTCGGCGCCCTCGCCCGCGACCTGAACGTGGCCGGCCTGGTCGCCCTGGCCTTCGCGGTCGCCGCCTCGGCCAACCTGCCGACCATCCTCTACAGCCTGTTCTGGAAGCGGTTCACCACCCAGGGCGCGCTGTGGTCGATCTACGGCGGTCTGATCGTCGCCGTCGGCCTGGTGCTGTTCTCGCCGGTCGTCTCCGGCGACCCGAAGGCGATGTTCCCGGACGTCGACTTCGCCTGGTTCCCGCTGAAGAACCCGGGCATCATCTCCATCCCGTTCGGCTTCCTCATGGGCTGGCTGGGCACCGTCCTGTCCAAGGAGGAGCCCGACGTCAAGAAGTACGCGGAGCTGGAGGTCCGGTCCCTCACCGGCACCGGCGCCCACTGACACGGCCCGCGCGCGACGGCCGCGTCGTCAGGGCTCTCGTAGGTCCTGACAACGCGGCCGTCGGCACATCGTCACATCGCGTCGCTGGGTGATGTCGGCGGCGTCACGTACGCTCGCAGATACCGGACACCAGTGACCGGCGTACCGATCGGCGTACAGGGAGGGGCCCCACGTGCTCATCGACACCTACGGCCGGGTGGCGACCGACCTCCGGGTCTCGCTCACCGACCGGTGCAACCTGCGCTGCACGTACTGCATGCCCGAGGAGGGCCTGCAGTGGCTCGCCAAGCCCGATCTGCTGACCGACGACGAGATCGTCCGGCTCGTCGGCATCGCGGTCACCTCCCTCGGCATCGAGGAAGTGCGCTTCACCGGCGGCGAGCCCCTGCTCCGCCCCGGCCTGGTCGGCATCGTCGAGCGGGTCGCCGCCCTCGAACCCCGGCCGCAGATGTCCCTCACCACCAACGGCATCGGGTTGCGCCGCACGGCGAGCGCCCTGAAGGCGGCCGGCCTCGACCGGGTCAACGTCTCCCTCGACACCCTCCGCCCGGACGTCTTCAAGACCCTCACCCGCCGCGACCGCCACCAGGACGTCCTGGACGGCCTGTACGCGGCCCGTGAGGCCGGACTGACCCCGGTGAAGGTCAACTCGGTCCTGATGCCGGGGCTCAACGACGACGAGGCCCCCGACCTGCTCGCCTGGGCCGTCGAGCACGACTACGAGCTGAGGTTCATCGAGCAGATGCCGCTGGACGCCCAGCACGGCTGGAAGCGCGACGGCATGATCACCGCGGGGGACATCCTCGCCTCCCTGCGCACCCGGTTCGAGCTGACCGCCGAGGGCGAGGAGAAGCGCGGCTCCGCACCCGCCGAACGCTGGCTGGTCGACGGCGGCCCGCACCGGGTGGGCGTCATCGCCTCCGTCACCCGGCCGTTCTGCTCCGCCTGCGACCGCACCCGCCTCACCGCCGACGGACAGGTCCGCACCTGCCTGTTCGCCACCGAGGAGACCGACCTGCGGGCGGCCCTGCGCTCCGGCGCGGACGACGAGGAGATCGCCCGCATCTGGAAGCTCGCCATGTGGGGCAAGAAGGCGGGCGCGGGCCTGGACGCCCCGACCTTCGTCCAGCCGGACCGTCCGATGTCCGCCATCGGCGGCTGAGAGCGGCCGAGCGGCTGCGCGGCAGCGCGACCGAGCGGCTTTGCGGCCGGGGCGGGCCGAGCGGCCGAGGCGGCCGGGAGAGACCTTCCGGCCGCGCGCTCAGGCCCCCTCCGGGGCCTCCCACTCCTCCAGGCGCACCACGTCCTTCAGGAAGCCGCGCACCCCGAGGAACTGCGCCAGGTGCTCCCGGTGCTCCTCGCAGGCCAGCCACGTCTTGCGCCGCTCCGGCGTGTGGATCTTCGGGTTGTTCCAGGCCAGCACCCATACGGCGGGGGCGCGGCAGCCCTTCGCGGAGCAGATGGGCGTCTCGGGGTCAGGGGTGATCACCGTCCGACCCTAACCCGTGCGGCGTAAGGAGAAACGCGGCGGGAAAAGGCGACGCCGAGCAGCCACGGGGGGAGCTGCCCGGCGTCGGTCTGTCGCTCCGACGGGGGATGCGGAGCGCGTACGAAGTATGTCATGGGTCACCCCGCCCCCGGCACCGAAAGAACACGATTGATCTGAGGTTTCTTTGAGCTTGTCCGGGAAGGTACTTCCGCTCCCGGCGCCCGGTGCTCACACCTCGCTGTTCAGGACCGTCCCGGATCCTCGGATCGTGCGCCCGGCGCCGTCCGCGACGGCACTTCTTCCGCATCGGGTTCCGTGGAACCGTCATCCGTCCGCGGCGGGGCGATCATCGGCTTCATCGGGGCCGTCACGAAGGTCGACGGCAGGGACGGCGCGTTCTCCCGCCCCGCGTTGGCGATCACCACCGCGATGTACGGCAGGACCGCCCCGAGCACCAGCGCCACGATCGCGACATGCCGCTCCACGTTCCACAGGGTGGCCGCCAGGATGACCGAGATCGTGCGAACGGTCATCGAGATCACGTACCGGCGCTGCCGTCCCCGTACGTCCTCCTGGAGGCCCGCCCGGGCGCCCGTGATCCGGAACACCTGAGCGCCGCCGCCACGCTGCTTCCGCATCACATTCCACCATCCGCCCGCATCGGACCTTTCCCTGTACCCGGCGTCCAGTGTCCCGGTCTGCGACATCTGGTCCGGACAAGGCCAACGGTACGCCGCGCCCCGCCCGGTCACGAGAGCGGGGCACCCCGCACCGCTCCGGCCGGGCTGCGCCGTCCCGCGTACGGCATGTCCGACATGCGGCGTACCGCGACTGGGCCGACACTTGCCGTAATGCTCGCGCCAAGTCGTACGAGGAGGCAGCCATGGGCTGGTTGTGGGCGATCATCGTGGGATTCGTGCTCGGCCTGCTCGCCAAGGCGGTGATCCCGGGCAAGCAGCACATCCCGCTCTGGCTGGCCACCCTCTGCGGCATCGCCGGCGCGGTCATCGGCAACGCCATGGCGCGCGGCTTCGGCATCGAGGAGACCCGCGGCATCGACTGGGGGCGGCACATCTTCCAGCTCGGCGCGGCCATCGTCGTCGTGCTGCTGGTGGAGATGATCTACAACGCCATGCAGCGCCGGAAGCACGAGCGGCAGCGGGTCTGACCCTGCCGGACACGGCGAAGGGGCGGGTCCCGGCAGGACCCGCCCCTCGCGCGTACCGGCTCAGCCGGCCGTGACCTCCACGGCCGCCAGGTTCTTCTTGCCGCGGCGCAGCACCAGCCAGCGCCCGTGCAGCAGGTCCTCCCTCGCGGGAACGGCGTCCTCGGCGGTGACCTTGACGTTGTTCACGTAGGCGCCGCCCTCCTTCACCGTGCGCCGCGCGGCCGACTTGCTGGGCACGAGGCCGACCTCGGCGAAGAGGTCCACCACCGGACCGAGCTCGGCCACCTTCACGTGAGGCACCTCGGAGAGCGCCGCCGCCAGCGTCCGCTCGTCCAGCTCACCTAGCTCGCCCTGGCCGAAAAGCGCCCGGGACGCGGCGATCACGGCGGCCGTCTGGTCGGCGCCGTGCACCAGCGTCGTCAGCTCCTCGGCCAGCGCGCGCTGCGCGGCACGGGCCTGCGGACGCTCCTCCGTCTGCCGCTCCAGCTCCTCCAGCTCCGCACGGGACTTGAAGGACAGGATCCGCATGTAGCCCGAGATGTCCCGGTCGTCCACGTTCAGCCAGAACTGGTAGAACGCGTACGGCGTGGTCATCTCCGGGTCCAGCCAGACGGCGCCGCCCTCGGTCTTGCCGAACTTGGTGCCGTCCGCCTTGGTCATCAGCGGCGTCGCGTAGGCGTGGACCGTGGCGTCCGGCTCCAGCCGGTGCAGCAGGTCGAGCCCGGCCGTGAGGTTGCCCCACTGGTCGCTGCCGCCCTGCTGCATCGTGCAGCCGTAGCGCCGGTACAGCTGGAGGAAGTCCATCGCCTGGAGCAGCTGGTAGCTGAACTCCGTGTAGCTGATGCCCTCGGAGGACTCCAGCCGCCGGGCGACCGAGTCCTTCGTCAGCATCTTGTTGACGCGGAAGTGCTTGCCGATGTCCCGCAGGAACTCGATCGCGGACAGGTTCGCCGTCCAGTCGAGGTTGTTGACCATGACGGCCGCGTTCTCGCCCTCGAAGGACAGGAACGGCTCGATCTGGCCGCGCAGCCGCTCCACCCAGCCCGCGACCGTCTCCGGCGAGTTCAGCGTGCGCTCGGCCGTCGGCCGCGGGTCGCCGATCTGACCGGTCGCGCCGCCGACCAGCGCCAGCGGCCGGTGACCGGCCTGCTGGAGCCGGCGCACGGTGAGCACCTGCACCAGGTGCCCCACGTGCAGCGACGGCGCGGTCGGGTCGAAACCGCAATAGAACGTGACGGGACCGTCCGCGAGCGCCTTGCGCAAAGCGTCCTCGTCAGTGGACTGGGCGAACAGCCCGCGCCACTTCAGCTCGTCGACGATGTCCGTCACGGTTCTCGTGTCTCCTCGGTGATCTGCGGCCGTACGGGTGACGGCCTGCTGCGAACGCCTACGAGGTTATACGCCCCGGCTGACCGAGCTCATGTTGAAATCGGGGACGCGCAGCGCGGGCATCGCGGCCCGGGTGAACCAGTCGCCCCACTCCCTGGGCAGCGTCTTCTCCGTACGGCCCGCCTCGGCCGCCCGGCCCAGCAGGTCCACCGGCGACTCGTTGAACCGGAAGTTGTTCACCTCGCCGGTGACCTCGCCGTTCTCCACCAGGTAGACGCCGTCCCGGGTCAGCCCGGTGAGCAGCAGCGTCGCCGGGTCCACCTCGCGGATGTACCACAGGCAGGTCAGCAGCAGCCCTCGCTCGGTGGACGCGACCATCTCCTCGAGCGAGCGGTCCTCGCCGCCGTCCAGGATCAGGTTGTCGACAGCGGGCGCGGCCGGCAGACCGGTCAGGCCCGCGCTGTGCCGGCTGGTGGTCAGCCGGTGCAGCTCGCCCTCGCGCACCCAGTCCGTCGCCGACAGCGGCAGCCCGTTGTCGAACACCGACTGGTCCCCGCCGGAGGAATGCGCGATCACGAACGGCGCCGACTCCAGACCCGGCTCGGCCGGGTCGCTGCGCAGCGTCAGCGGCAGCTCGGTCAGCCGCTCGCCGACCCGGGTGCCGCCGCCCGGCCTGGAGAACACCGTACGGCCCTCCGCCGCGTCCCGCCCGGACGCCGACCAGAACTGGTAGATCAGCAGGTCCGCCACGGCGGTCGGCGGCAGCAGCGTCTCGTACCGCCCCGCCGGCAGCTCCAGCCGCCGCTGGGCCCACCCCAGCCGTACGGCCAGGTCGGCGTCCAGCGCGGCCGGGTCGACGTCCTTGAAGTCACGCGTGGAACGGCCCGCCCACGCCGACCGGGTTCGGTCCGGGGACTTCGCGTTGATCTCCAGCGTGCCGTTCGGCTGGTCGTGCCGCAGCCGCAGCCCCGCCGATGTGCCGAGGTAGGTCGAGACCATCTCGTGGTTCGCGAACCCGTACAGCTCCCGGCCGCCGGCCCGCGCCCGGGCGAACGCCTCGCCCAGCGCCGGGGCGAAGTCGGCGAACACCGCGGACGTCGTCTCGGCGGGCGCCTCGGTGAACTCGGGGGACGGATCCACCCCCGTCACCAGCGGCTGCGCGTCCTCGGCGGGCCCCGTGCCGCGCGCGGCGGTCTCCGCGGCCCGCACCAGCGGCTCCAGCTCGTCCACGGTCACCGCGGACCGGGACACCACCCCGGAGGCCGTGCCCTGGGCGCCGTCCACCGTGGCGATCACGGTGAGGGTGCGCCCGCGGGTGACCCCGTTCGTGGTGAGCGCGTTGCCCGCCCAGCGGAGGTTGGCGGACGAGTGCTCGTCGGCGATCACGACACAGCCGTCGGACCGCGACAGCTCCAGCGCCCGCTCGACGATCTCGTGCGGCTTGGTGGTGCGCGCGCTCATCGCCCGGCCTCCTGCGTGGTGTTCAGAATGTTGACTCCCTTGAAGAGGGCGGACGGGCAGCCGTGGGAGACCGCCGCGACCTGGCCCGGCTGGGCCTTGCCGCAGTTGAAGGCGCCGCCCAGGACATACGTCTGCGGACCGCCGACCGCCGCCATGGAACCCCAGAAGTCGGTGGTCGTGGCCTGGTAGGCGACGTCCCTAAGCTGCCCGGCGAGCCGCCCGTTCTCGATCCGGTAGAAACGCTGGCCCGTGAACTGGAAGTTGTAGCGCTGCATGTCGATCGACCAGGACCGGTCGCCGACCACGTAGATGCCCCGGTCCACGCCCCCGATCAGGTCCTCCGTGGACATCCCCGCCGGGTCGGGCCGCAGCGACACGTTGGCCATGCGCTGCACCGGCACATGGCCGGGGGAGTCGGCGAACGCGCACCCGTTGGACCGCTCGAACCCGGTGAGCCTCGCGATCCTCCGGTCCAGCTGGTAGCCGACGAGGGTGCCGTCCTTCACCAGGTCCCAGGACTGCGCCTCGACGCCCTCGTCGTCGTAGCCGACGGTCGCGAGCCCGTGCTCGGCGGTGCGGTCACCGGTGACGTTCATCAGCTCGGAGCCGTACCGCAGCGTGCCGAGCTGGTCGAAGGTGGCGAACGAGGTGCCCGCGTAGGCGGCCTCGTAGCCGAGGGCGCGGTCCAGCTCGGTGGCGTGCCCGATCGACTCGTGGATGGTGAGCCACAGGTTGGACGGGTCCACCACCAGGTCGTACAGCCCCGGCTCGACGCTCGGGGCGCGCATCTTCTCGGCGAGCAGCTCGGGGATGCGCGCCAGCTCGTCGTCCCAGTCCCAGCCGGTGCCCGTCAGGTACTCCCAGCCGCGCCCGACGGGCGGTGCGAGCGTGCGCATGGAGTCGAACTCGCCGCTGGAGTCGTCGACGGACACCGCCGTCAGCGCCGGGTGCAGCCGGACACGCTGCTGCGTGGTCACGGTCCCGGCGGTGTCCGCGTAGAACTTGTTCTCGTGCACGGTGAGCAGCGAGGCGTCCACGTGGTCGACGCCGTTCGCCGCGAGGAGCCGCCCGCTCCAGTCGGCCAGCAGCCCCGCCTTCTCCTCGTCGGGCACGGTGAACGGGTCGATCTCGTACGACGACACCCAGGTCTTCTCGGCGTGCACCGGCTCGTCGGCCAGCTCCACGAGCTCGTCCGACCCGGCGGCCCGGATCACCTGCGCGGACAGCTTCGCCATGGCCACCGCCTGGGAGGCGACCTTCGCGGCGGCGTCGAGGGTGAGGTCCACCCCGGACGCGAAGCCCCAGGTGCCGCCGTGCACCACCCGCACCGCGTACCCGAGGTCGGTGGTGTCCGACGAACCGGCGGGCCTGGCGTCCCTCAGTCGCCAGGAGGCGCTGCGTACCCGCTCCAGACGGAAGTCCGCGTGCTCCGCCCCGAGCGCCCGCGCCCGGGCGAGCGCGGCGTCGGCGAGGGCGCGTAGCGGCAGGGCTGTGAAGGCTTCGTCAATGCTATGAGACACCTACGTCTCTTCCTGTCGGGTTCGAATCGTTCGGTTGTCGCTGCGTCGAGTTGGCGCTGCCGCGCATCATGTCGCGCCGGGCCGGACCGGGACCACACCTTTGCGGCACGCCCCGCCGTGTTCGCGTCACCGGGCCGGTGACCGCCGTCGCCCGGCCGGGTTCATTCTGTAGGGACTCGACAGAGCGGCCCCCCGGCCACTGTCGGTGCCCCGATGTCCCGAGGCGGACCGGGACCGATAGGTTTTCAGTGCAGCCGCCTGTCGTCACGGTGTCCGGGCGGGTGGACCAGACCGCTATCGAAGGGGTGATCCGTTGAGCCGCTCGGTTCTCGTCACCGGAGGCAACCGGGGCATCGGCCTCGCCATCGCCCGCGCGTTCGCCGACGCCGGCGACAAGGTCGCCATCACGTACCGCTCGGGTGAGCCCCCGGCCGGCTTCCTCGCCGTCCGGTGCGACATCACCGACACCGAGCAGGTGGAGCAGGCCTACAAGGAGATCGAGGAGGCGCACGGCCCCGTCGAGGTGCTCGTGGCCAACGCCGGCATCACCCGGGACCAGCTCCTGATGCGCATGTCCGAGGAGGACTTCACGTCCGTCCTCGAGACCAACCTCACCGGCACCTTCCGGGTCGTCAAGCGCGCCAACCGCGGCATGCTGCGCGCCCGCAAGGGCCGCGTCGTGCTGATCTCCTCGGTCGTCGGGCTGCTCGGCTCCGCGGGGCAGGCCAACTACGCCGCCTCCAAGGCCGGCCTGGTGGGCTTCGCGCGCTCGCTCGCCCGTGAGCTGGGCTCGCGCAACATCACCTTCAACGTCGTCGCGCCCGGCTTCGTCGACACCGACATGACCCGGGAGCTCACCGAGGAGCAGCAGGAGAAGATCCTCGCCCAGGTGCCGCTCGCGCGGTACGCGAAGACCGAGGAGATCGCCGCCGCGGTGCGCTTCCTCGCCTCGGACGACGCCTCGTACATCACTGGAGCCGTCATTCCCGTTGACGGCGGACTGGGAATGGGTCACTGAACATCATGAGCGGAATCCTCGAGGGCAAGCGCGTCCTGATCTCCGGAGTGCTGATGGAGTCCTCCATCGCCTTCCACGCCGCCAAGCTGGCTCAGGAGCAGGGCGCCGAGATCATCCTGACCGCGTTCCCGCGCCCCACCCTGACCGAGCGCATCGCGAAGAAGCTGCCCAGGCCCACCAAGGTCATCGAGCTCGACGTGACCAACGACGAGCACCTGGGCCGCCTGGCCGACGTGGTCGGCGAGGAGCTCGGCGGCCTGGACGGCGTGGTCCACTCCATCGGCTTCGCGCCGCAGGACGCGCTCGGCGGCAACTTCCTCAACACGCCGTTCGAGTCGGTCGCCACGGCCATGCACGTCTCGGCGTACTCCCTGAAGTCGCTCACCATGGCCTGCCTGCCGCTGATGCAGAACGGCGGCTCCGTCGTCGGCCTCACCTTCGACGCGCAGTTCGCCTGGCCGCAGTACGACTGGATGGGCCCGGCCAAGGCCGCCCTGGAGGCCACCAGCCGCTACATCGCGCGTGACCTGGGCAAGCAGAACATCCGCTGCAACCTCATCTCCGCGGGCCCGCTCGGCTCCATGGCCGCCAAGTCCATCCCGGGCTTCGGCGAGCTGGCGTCCGTGTGGGACACCCGTTCCCCGCTGGAGTGGGACCTGAAGGACCCCGAGCCGGCCGGCCGCGGCATCGTCGCCCTGCTGAGCGACTGGTTCCCGAAGACCACGGGCGAGATCATCCACGTGGACGGCGGTCTGCACGCCATCGGCGCCTGATCCGCAGCACAGCCGCACGAGGGCCCGCGTCCCCCTGAGGGGGCGCGGGCCCTCGCGTACGTCCGCCGCCCTCGCGTGTGTCCGCCGCCCTGGGAGGCGCGCTCAGTCGCCGGCGGGGGCCGTCAGCCGCCCCGGCTTGCACGCCAGGGGGTAGGCGGCGGCCTCCACGGCCGCCGTCGCCTCGTCGCCCGCGCGGATCGCGTCCACCAGCCGGCTGTGGTCCATGTGCGTCTCCGGAGACATGTCCCCGCCCACGTCGTCGCGCAGCCAGTCCCGCAGCACCTCGCCCAGGTCCGCGTACAGCGCGGTCATCACGTCGTTGTGCGAGGCCGCCACGACGGCCATGTGGAACGTCGCGTCCGCCGTCACGAACGCCTCCGCGTCGCCCGACTCCCACGCCTCCTCACGGCGCAGCAGCAGCGCGTCGAGCTGCTTGAGGTCCTTCTCCGTACGCCGCCGCGCCGCCAGCCGCGCCGCCGACGACTCCAGGGAGGAGCGCAGCTCGGCGATGTGCCGGGGGTCGGCGCCGGCGAAGCGGCGGTGCATCACGCCCGCCAGCTCGCTGGTGGCGACCACATAGGTGCCCGAGCCCTGGCGGATGTCGAGCAGGCCGTTGTGCGCCAGCGCGCGGACCGCCTCGCGGACGGTGTTGCGGGCCACCCCCAGCTGCTCCACGAGCTCCGGCTCGGTGGGGACGCGTGAGCCGACCGGCCACTCGCCCGAGGTGATCTGGGCCCGCAGGGCGGCGATGACCTGCTCGGACAGCGCGGATCGGCGCGGATGGCTCAGAGGCATGCTTCACCTTCGCACGGCAGGGGCCCGGGGCGGCGCCCACGACCTGGACAACCAATCATCCCATGATTCTATGATGGGTGCCATGACTCGTATGACTGGCGACGAGACCCGTACGACCGCGTCCGCCACCGCCCGTACCTCCGCCACGACCGTGCTCCCGGAACAGTCCGGCGCCCGCACGCGCGCGTGGCGGAAACGGCTGCTCGTCGCCGGCATCGTGCTGGCCGCCCTGAACCTGCGCCCCGCCATCACCAGCTTCGGCGCCCTGCTCGAAGAGGTGCGCGACGGGCTCGGCATGAGCGGCAGCGTGGCGGGGCTGCTCACCTCCCTGCCCGCCCTGTGCTTCGCCGTCTTCGGCGTCACCGCGCCCCGTCTGGCCCGCCGCTTCGGCCCCGGCGCGGTGGTGTGCGCCGGGATGGCCGCCATCGCCACCGGCCTGCTGGTGAGGCCCTTCGTCGGCAACACGGCCGCGTTCCTCCTCACCAGCGGCCTCGCGCTCGCCGGCATAGCCGTGAGCAACGTGCTGATGCCGGTCATCGTCAAGCGCTGGTTCCCCGACCGGGTCGGCTCCATGACCGGCCTGTACTCGATGGCCCTCGCCCTGGGCACCGCCTCGGCGGCCGCCGCGACCGTCCCGGTGACCGACGCCCTCGGCGGCGACTGGCAGACGGGGCTCGCCGTCTGGGCGGCCCTCGCGGCGGCCGCCGTCCTGCCCTGGCTCGCCTTCGTACGGGACCGGGGCGGAGCCTCGGCGGCGGGGGAGGCTACGCCGGAGCCGCCGCGCGGGGACGGGCGGCCGGGGGAGCGGGCCGCCGGACAGGCGCCGGCGCTGCGGATCACCCGGAGCAGGACCGCCTGGGCGCTGGCCGTGTTCTTCGGGCTCCAGGCCACCGCCGCCTACATCAGCATGGGCTGGATGGCGCAGATCTTCCGCGACGCGGGCGTCCCCGCCGGCCAGGCCGGACTGCTGCTCGCCGTCACCATGGTCATGGGCGTCCCCCTGGCGTTCGTCATACCGCGCCTCGCCGCCCGGCTGCCCCGGCAGGGCCCGATCGTGCTCGTGCTGGGCGTCAGCGGTCTGCTCGGATACGCGGGCCTCTACTTCGCCCCGGCCGCCGGCGCCTGGGCCTGGGCGGTACTGGTGGGCATCGCCAACTGCGCCTTCCCGCTCGCGCTCACCATGGTCGGCATGCGGGCGCGCACGGGCGCGGGCGTGGCCCAGCTGTCGGCCTTCGCGCAGAGCACCGGCTATCTGATCTCCATCCCCGGGCCGCTGCTGGTGGGTGTGCTGTACCAGCACAGCGGGGGCTGGGGACTGCCGATCGCCCTCATGGCGGGGCTGATGGTCCCGCAGATGATCGTCGGGGTGCTGGCGGGGCGGGACCGCACGGTGGAGGAGGAGGCGGCCGTGTTCTTCGGGCTCCA
>MUNG01000098.1 GCA_002154585.1 Streptomyces pseudogriseolus | reverse complement strand
GCGCGCGCCCGGACGACGGCGGCAGGCTGCCGCCCAGCGCGGGCAGTCGTGCCTCCCCCAGTGCCTTGAGGGCCTGGGAGGTACCCCCAGGGCGATGGGGGTACCTCCCGCTCGAGCGAAGCCGAGAGTGCGGCACGGGTGGGCGCGGCGGCACCTCGTCGGCGCCGAGGTGCGCAGACACCCCCGGCCAGCACCAACACCCGGTGCCTGGAGGTGGGGCGCAGACACCCCGGGCCCCGACACCCCCGCACAACGAATCACCGCAAACCGCGTCCGAGACGCAACGACCACCGCCCCGGTGCGCAACAGCTCCTCCTTGTCCGGCGCAGCCACCCGCCCGTACCTTCATGGGTGCCCCCAACCCCCCGCCGAGGACCACCCATGCGCACCGCCCTGCTCCAAAGCTCCGGCCACCCCGGCCACGTCGCCGAGAACCTCAAGGCTCTCGACGACGCCGCCGCCCGCGCGGCCGCGACGGGCGCGGGCCTGCTGGTGACGTCGGAGCTGTTCCTCACCGGGTACGCCATCGGCGACGACCTCGGCCGCCTCGCCGAGCCCGCCGACGGCGACGCCGCCGGCCAGGTCGCCGAGACCGCCGCCCGCCACGGCCTCGCCGTCGCCTACGGGTACCCCGAGCGCGCCGGCGACACCGTGTACAACTCTGTGCAGCTCATCGGCCCCGACGGCACCCGTCTCGCGAACTACCGCAAGACCCACCTCTACGGCTGCTTCGAGCACGACCACTTCACCCCGGGTGAGGACACGGTCGTCCAGGCCGAGCTGAACGGCCTCACCGTCGGCCTGATGATCTGCTACGACGTGGAGTTCCCGGAGAACGTCCGCGCCCACGCCCTCGCCGGCACCGACCTGCTGGTCGTGCCCACGGCCCAGCTGCACCCGTACCAGTTCGTCGCCGAGTCCGTGGTGCCCGTGCGGGCCTTCGAGAGTCAGCTGTACATCGCCTACGTCAACCGGGTCGGTGTCGAGGGCGAGTTCGAGTTCGTGGGGCTGTCCACGCTGGCCGGGCCCGACGGGGTCGCCCGCGTCCGCGCCGGCCGGGACGAGGAACTGCTCCTCGCCGACGTCGACCCGGTGCTTCTCGCCGCGTCCCGCGAGGCCAATCCGTATCTGCGGGACCGTCGGCCCCGTCTCTACGGGTCCCTCGTCTGATCTTTCACCACTGCAAGGAGTCCGTACCCCATGACGTCCACGGTGCCCAACGCCGTCGAGCACGCCGACGAGCAGCAGCCGCCGATCACCATGTTCGGGCCTGACTTCCCGTACGCGTACGACGACTTCCTGGCCCACCCCGCCGGGATCGGGCAGGTGCCCGCCACCGAGCACGGCACCGAGGTCGCCGTCATCGGCGGCGGGCTGTCCGGGATCGTCGCCGCCTACGAGCTGATGAAGATGGGGCTCAAGCCGGTCGTGTACGAGGCCGACCGGATCGGCGGGCGGCTGCGGACCGTCGGGTTCGAGGGGTGTGATCCGTCGCTGACGGCGGAGATGGGCGCCATGCGGTTCCCGCCGTCCTCCACGGCGTTGCAGCACTACATCGACCTGGTGGGGCTGGAGACCCGGCCCTTCCCCAATCCGCTGGCCGAGGCGACCCCGTCGACCGTCGTGGATCTGAAGGGCGAGTCGCACTACGCGGAGACGATGGCCGACCTGCCGCAGGTCTACCGTGACGTGGCCGACGCCTGGGCGCGGTGTCTGGAGGAGGGGGCCGACTTCTCCGACATGAACCGAGCCCTGCGCGAGCGGGATGTGCCGCGGATCCGGGAGATCTGGTCGCGGCTGGTGGAGAAGCTCGACAACCAGACCTTCTACGGGTTCTTGTGCGAGTCCGAGGCGTTCAGGTCGTTCCGGCACCGGGAGATCTTCGGGCAGGTCGGATTCGGGACCGGGGGGTGGGACACCGACTTCCCGAATTCCATCCTGGAGATTCTGCGGGTCGTCTACACCGAGGCCGATGATCACCACCGGGGGATCGTCGGCGGGTCGCAGCAGCTGCCGCTCAGGCTGTGGGAGCGTGAGCCCGAGAAGATCGTCCACTGGCCCTACGGCACGTCGCTGAAGTCGCTGCACATGGACGGGGAGCCGCGGCCCGCCGTCACGCGGCTGGGGCGGACCGCCGGGAACGGGATCACCGTGACCGATGCCCGCGGTGACATCCGTACGTACCGGGCCGCCGTCTTCACCGCGCAGTCCTGGATGCTGCTGTCGAAGATCGACTGCGACGACTCGCTCTTCCCGATCGACCACTGGACCGCCATCGAGCGCACCCATTACATGGAGTCCAGCAAGCTGTTCGTGCCCGTCGACCGGCCGTTCTGGCTCGACAAGGACGCGGACACCGGGCGGGACGTCATGTCGATGACGCTCACCGACCGCATGACCCGCGGCACCTATCTGCTGGACAACGGTCCCGACAAGCCCGCGGTCATCTGCCTGTCGTACACGTGGTGCGACGACAGTCTGAAGTGGCTGCCGCTGTCCGCCAACGAGCGGATGGAGGTCATGCTGAAGTCCCTCGGCGAGATCTATCCGAAGGTCGACATCCGGAAGCACATCATCGGCAGCCCGGTGACCGTCTCCTGGGAGAACGAGCCGTACTTCATGGGCGCGTTCAAGGCGAACCTGCCGGGGCACTACCGCTACCAGCGGCGGCTGTTCACGCACTTCATGCAGGACCGGCTGCCGGAGGACAAGCGGGGCCTGTTCCTCGCCGGCGACGACATCTCGTGGACGGCGGGCTGGGCCGAGGGCGCCGTGCAGACCGCGCTCAACGCGGTGTGGGGCGTGATGCACCAGCTCGGGGGCGCCACCGACCCGTCAAACCCGGGCCCTGGCGACCTGTACGACGAGATCGCGCCCGTCGAACTCCCGGAGGACTGAGGTCAGTCGGGCAGCGGGGTGAGCAGCATGCGGCTCGCGAACCCCACCGCGGTGTCCAGCTGTTCGACGAACTCCGTCGCCATGTCGGGCAGTCGGCGCAGCGCCCACAGGGCGCGCGCCGCCGTCCAGGCCGCGTCCCGGGCGCGGTCCAGGCTCCACGCGCCGAGCAGATGGGTCAGCGGGTCGGTGATGCTCAGCACCTCCGGGCCGGGTACCAGCTCGTCGCGGATGCGCTCCTCCAGCGACAGGACGATCTCGCCCACGGCCTCGAACTCGTCCTCCAGGTCGACGGGTTCGCAGCCGAGCGTACGGCAGGTGTCCACGACGGCCAGCGCGAGGTCGTGCCCGATGTGCGCGTTGATGCCCGCCAGCGCGAACTGCACCGGACGTACGCCGGGATGGCGGCGGAAGTGGAACAGCGGACGCCAGCAGGCGGGGGGACGCCGGCCCTCCGCCGCCGCGTCGACGGCGGCCAGGTAGCGGTCGGCGAACCGTACGTCCAGGGTGATCACCGCACGGGTGTCGGGGAACAGACCGGCGTCGATGCGCCGGTCCACCGCGCGTGTCACGGTCAGGTAGACACGGTTGAAGACCGCGACCCCGTCCCGCGCGGGCAGGGCCGCGTCGAGGGCGCGCATACGGGCGACGACCCCGTCGACCGGGGTGAGGACTTGTTCGCATTGCGCCATGAGCGCAGGGTGACACCTTTAGTCTGACTTCAGTGGCGGCGGGCCCGGCGCTTCCCCGGAACGAGGGAACGCGCCTCCGCCGTGGGGGAGGGGGAAGCACAAGGTGGCAGGCTCGCGTGCCCGGAGACTGTCCGCGCGCCGTGCGGAGCGCCGGCGTGCCGCGCGGAGGGCCACGATGGTCGCGGTGGCCTCGGTCGTGGTGGCGGCCGGCAGCGTGTCCGGGGTGATCTCGGCGGCCGGACAGGGGCGGGACGTCCCGGAGGCCCGGCCCGTGGCGTCCGCGTCGCCCCGTCCCGTGCCGCTGCCCGCCGTGCCCTCGGCGTCCCCGTCCGCCACGGTGTCCGCCTCGCCGTCCGTCCAGCCGAAGCGGTCGCCGTCCGCCTCGGCCGGTGCGCGGAAGGAGCGCCGTGCTGTTCCGTCCGCGCGGCTCTACCGGCATCCCGCGTCCCGGGTCCTCGACTGGGTGCGGGCGCACCCCGACGATCCGCGCCGGGCGGTCATCGAGTCGCGGATAGCCGACCGGCCGGCGGCCGTCTGGTTCGCGGACTGGTCGCCGGACACCGTCACCGCGCGGGTGCGGGCCGTGACGTCGGGCGGGGCCGCGCAGGGGCGGGTGCCCGTCGTCGTGCCGTACGCGATCCCCGGGCGGGACTGCGGCGGCCACTCCGAGGGCGGCGCCCCGGACCTGGGCGCCTACGACGACTGGATCGACCGGTTCGCCGCCGGGCTCGGCAGCGGGGAGGTCGTGGTCATCCTCGAGCCCGACTCGGTCGCGCAGGCCGACTGTCTGTCCGCCGGGCAGCGGGAGCGGCGGTTCGCCTCGCTGGCCCGCGCCGGACGGGTGCTCAAGAAGGCCAACCCCCGCGCCCGTGTCTACTACGACGCGGGGCACTCCGGCTGGCACACGCCCGCCAAGCAGGCGGACCTGCTGCGGCAGGCGGGGGCCGCCTCGCGCGACTCGTCGGACGGCGTCTTCAGCAACGTGTCCAACTTCCACGCCACCGCCGACGAGATCGCCTACGACCGTGCCGTGCTCGACGCCCTCGGCGGGACGGGCCTCGGCGCGGTGATCGACACCAGCCGCAACGGAAACGGCGCCCCCGCCGACGGCGAGTGGTGCGACCCCGCGGGCCGCGCGCTGGGCCGGGCCCCGACGCTCGCCACCGGCGAGGCCCGCATCGACGCCTACCTGTGGGTGAAGCTCCCCGGCGAGTCCGACGGCTGCAAGGGCGCGCCGGGGACCTTCAGCCCGTCGTACGCCTACGACCTGGCCCGCTGATCCTCGCCCGTGTCGTAGGAGGACGTGCCCTCGTCGAGCAGCGGCTGCTGCGTCTTGAGGTGGGCGGGCGCGAAGGCGCGCAGCGCGTGGTAGCCGGTGATGACGACGACCGTGCCGAGGGCGATGCCGCTCAGCGAGAAGGTGTCGGTGAACTCCATGGACACGTTGCCGACGCCGATGATGATGCCCGCCGCGGCCGGCACCAGGTTCAGCGGATTGCGCAGGTCCACCTTGGCGTTGAGCCAGATCTGCGCGCCGAGCAGGCCGATCATGCCGTACAGGATGACGGTGATGCCGCCCAGCACACCGCCGGGGACGGCCGCGACGACCGCGCCGAACTTGGGGCACAGGCCGAACAGCAGGGCGAAGCCGGCGGCGGCCCAGTAGGCGGCGGTTGAGTAGACGCGGGTGGCGGCCATCACGCCGATGTTCTCGGAGTAGGTGGTGTTGGGCGGGCCGCCGACCGCGGTGGACAGCATGGAGCCGATGCCGTCGGCGGAGATGGCCGTGCCGAGCTTGTCGTCGAGGTTGTCGCCGGTCATCTCGCCGACCGCCTTCACATGGCCCGCGTTCTCGGCGATCAGCGCGATGACCACCGGCAGGGCGACCAGGATCGCCGACCACTCGAAGGACGGTCCGTGGAAGTCGGGCAGGCCGATCCAGTCGGCCCGGCCCACGGCGGACAGGTCCAGGCGCCAGTGGTCGGTGACCTTGCCGCTCGCGTCGGCGGAGTGGATCTGCCCGAAGATCCGGTCCTGCGCCCAGGACAGCACGTACCCGAAGATCAGGCCGAGGAAGATCGCGATGCGGGACCAGAAGCCGCGCAGGCAGACCACGGCCAGTCCGGTGAACAGCATCACGGCCAGCGCGGTCCACTGGTCCTGCGGCCAGTACGTCGAGGCGGTCACCGGGGCCAGGTTGAAGCCGATCAGCATCACCACCGCGCCGGTCACCACGGGCGGCATGGCCGCGTGGATGATCCGCGCGCCGAAGCGGCGCACCGCGAGGCCCACCAGGAACAGCGCGCCGCCCACCACGAACACCGCGCCCGTCACCGTGGCGCTGGAGCCGCCGTCCGCCCGGATCACGGCGGCGACGCCGACGAAGGAGAGCGAGCAGCCCAGGTAGCTGGGCACCCGGCCGCGGGTGGCCAGCAGGAAGACGACGGTCGCGACGCCCGACATCATGATCGCCAGGTTGGGGTCGAGGCCCATGAGGACGGGCGCCACGAAGGACGCGCCGAACATGGCGACCACGTGCTGGGCGCCGAGGCCCGCGGTGCGCGGCCAGGAGAGGCGCTCGTCGGGGCGGACCACCGCCCCGGGTGCCGGAGTGCGTCCGTCTCCGTGCAGTTTCCAGCGGACGCCGAGATCCATGGGTTGTCGCTTTCGTCGTGCGGCCAGCGTGTCCGGACCATTGTGCGGCCCGCCGGGGAGTGGTTCGCACAGGTGGGCGGGCCCCCGGCGGCCGCTGAGCGTCCGCTTAGGATGAGGGCACGCCGTCGATCGATGCACACGGCACCGATCCCGTACGTCCCAGGAGCACCGCCCGTGACCGCCGAAGCCCCGCCCGCCCCCGCCCTCACCCACGGCCGGCTGATCCCCGTGACCGTCCACTTCGACGACCTCGACGCGCTGGGGCTGCTGCACAACGCCCGCTACCCGCTGCTCGTCGAGCGCGCCTGGTCCGAGCTGTGGCAGGCCAACGGCATTGCCTTCGACGGCGACTGGGTGGCCGCCGGCGACGCCTGCAACGCGGTCAAGGAACTGCGCCTGACCTACGAGGCCCCGGTGACCCGGCCCGGCGCCTACGCCGTCCACCTGTGGCTGGACCGGCTCGGCACCACCGGGCTCACCTACGGCTTCCGGTTCTGCTCGGCGGACGGCGCGGTGACCTACGCCCGGGGCAGCCGGGTGCTGGTGCGGCTGGACGCCACGACCCTGCGCCCGGCGCCCTGGAGCGAGGGGTTCAGGAACGCGGCTCGGGAACTGCTGCGTCCGGACGCGTGACCTTCACCCGGTCGCCCGCGCGCAGCACCCCGGCGAAGCCCGCGATGCCGCAGGTCAGCAGCGTCACCAGTACGAACGACACCATCAGGCTGGTCGCCTGGGCCAGCATGCCGATGGCGCTCGGGGCGATCAGCCCCGAGGTGTAGGTGATGGTCGCCACGCCCGCGATGGCCAGGCTCGGGTTGGCGCCGCTGCGGCCGGCCGCGGCGAAGCAGAGCGGGACGACGACGGCGATGCCGAGGCCCATCAGCGCGAACCCGGTCATCGCGACGGCGGGGTGGCCGGCGAGCACGATCAGCAGGCCGCCGAGCAGGGCGACCGCACCGCTCGCGCGGACCGTGCGCACCGCGCCGTAGCGGTCCACGACCCGGTCGCCGGCGATGCGGGCGACCGCCATGGTGAGGGTGAAGCCGGTGGTGCAGGCGGCCGCGAGGCCCGCAGAGGTCTCCAGCTGGTCGCGCAGATAGACCGCCGACCAGTCCAGGCTCGCCCCCTCGGCGAACACCGCGCAGAAGCCGATCGCGCCGATGAGCAGCGCCGAGCGGGGCGGCAGCGCGAACCGGGGCGGCGGCTCCTCGTCCTCGGCCGGCTGGAGGTCGAGCACCCAGGCGCAGGCCGCGAAGCCCACGACCGTCAGCACGGAGGCCGCCAGCGCGTGGTGCAGCCGGGCGTCCGCACCCAGGTGCGCGGCGAGCGTGCCGGCCGCCGAGCCGACGACCGCGCCGACGCTCCACATGCCGTGCAGGCCCGACATGATCGACCGGTCGAGCCGGTTCTCCACCTCGACACCGAGGGCGTTCATCGCCACGTCCGACATGCCCGCCGTGGCGCCGTAGACGAACAGGGCCAGACAGAGGGTCAGCAGGTTGGGGGCGAGGGACGGCAGGACGAGCGCCAGCGTCCACAGGGCGAGCAGACCGCGCAGCGCGGTGCGGGCGCCGAAACGGTGCGAGATGCTGCCCGCGAGCGGCATCGCCAGCGACGCGCCCAGCGCGGGGAAGGCCAGCGCCAGGCCCAACTGCCCGGCGCTGACGCCCGCGTGGTCCTGGATCCAGGGGACCCGGGTCGCGAACGAACCGGTGACCGCGCCGTGCACGGCGAACACCGCGCCCACGGCGTACCGCGCCCGTCTCACCTCGCGTGGCGCGTGAACCACTGCACTCATCGGCCTGCCCCTCCCTGATCCATCGCTGTCGTGTGTGTCGCGCCGCCGGGCGTGTGCGTTCCCGCTCCGTCGTGTGCGCTGGCGTAAACTATCAGGAACCCTGCCTGAAAGAAACGGGGTATCCCGGGGCACGGCACCCGCCGGCCGGGCCCGCCGATCTGGAAGGATCCCGGCATGGCCGCATCCCCGAGCACCGCCCGAGCCATCAACGACCGGCTCGCCCTGCGCCTGCTCCAGCATGAGGGCCCGCTGACCGCCGGGCAGTTGAAAGAGCTCACCGGGCTCTCCCGGCCCACCGTCGCCGACCTCGTCGAACGCCTCACCGCCGCCGGACTGATCGAGGTCGCCGGCGAGGCCCGCGCCCAACGCCGGGGCCCCAACGCCAAGCTCTACGGCATCGTCGCCGGCCGCGCCCACCTCGCCGCCCTGGACGTGCGCACCGAGGGCGTCGCCCTCGTCGTGTCCGATCTGGTCGGCGGGGTGCTCGCCGAGGCCTCCCTGCCCATCGCCGACGACACCGGCACCGGACCCGCGGTCGAGCAGGCCGTCGCCCTGGTCGAGCGGACGGCCAAGGAGGCGGGCGCCGACCGGCTGCACACGGTCGGCATCGGCGCGCCCGGCCTGATCGACCCCGCGACCGGCGAACTCCGCGACTCCACCGGCCTGCCGGAGTGGCACCGGCGCCTGGTCGCCGCGCTCCAGGAACGGCTGCCCGAGGCCCGGGTCAGCGTCGAGAACGAGACCAATCTCGCCGCGCTCGCCGAGCAGCGCGACGGGGCCGCGAGCGACCGGGACACCTTCGTGCTGCTGTGGCTGGGCCACGGCACCGGCGCCGCCGTGATCCTCGACGGAACCCTGCGCCGGGGCGCCTCCGGCGGCACCGGCGAGATCGGCTTCCTCCCCGTTCCGGGCACCCGGGGCCTGCCGTCGGCCACCGACTGCACCGGCGGCTTCCACTCCCTGGCCGGCGCGGCGGCGGTCGCGCGGCTCGCGGCCGAGCACGGCATCGCGCCGGACCCCGGGGCCGGCCCGGAGGCGGCGGGCGCGGTACGGGCGGCCGTCTCCGCCCCGGGGAACCCGGCGCACGCCCGTTTCCTCGACACCCTGGCCGACCGGGTCGCCGTGGGCGTCGCCTCCGTGGTCGCGCTGCTCGACCCCGGGTGCGTGGTCCTGGGCGGCGAGCTCGGCCAGGCGGGCGGCACGGAGTTGGCGGCCCGCGTCCAGGACCGCCTCACCACGATGTCCCCGCTCCCCGTCGAGGTGCGCCCCAGCACCCTGGGCGGAGGAGCGGTCCTCCGAGGCGCCCTCCTGACGGCCCGCGACCACGCCCAGGACGAACTGTTCGGGGTGCCGGGGCACTGAGCGGGTTCCGGGCGGGACGCCCGCGTTCGGTCGCCGCCTACCGGCGCGCCCCCGTCACGGCCAACCGCTTCGTCAGGTAGTCCTCGAACGTGCCCGTGCCGACCGCGTGGTCCGGGGCCAGGTGGCCGCCGGCGCGGAAGGCCTCGTACGCCGCTCCGCGCAGCGGAATCTTCACCACCGCGCGGCGGCGGCCGGCCGCCGCGAGGTACGCGCGGGCCAGGGACTCGAAGGTGCGCACCTCGGGGCCGCCCATGTCGTCGGCGCGTCCCGCGGGTGCGCCCTGGGCCAGCTCGGCCAGGCGGGCCGCGACCTCCGTGACCTCCACCGGCTGGTCCTTCACCCGGGCGGGCAGCGGCATCACCGGCGACGCCGACATGCCCTGGAACAGCCGGTACAGCAGGTCGTGGAACCGGGTGGCGCGCAGCACCGTCCAGCCGATGCCGGAGTCCTCGATCTGCCGTTCCACCGCCAGCTTGGTGCGGTAGTAGGGGTACGGCACCCGGTCCACGCCGACGATCGACATGTAGACGAGGTGCTCCACCCCGGCCCGCCGCGCCGCGGTGATCAGGCTGCGCGCGGCCTGTTCGTCGCCGCCGCGCGCCGAGGTGGCGCAGTGCACGACGGTGCTCGCGCCTTCCAGGGCCCGGTCCAGCGCGATGCCGCCCTCGCGCAGGTCGACGGCGTAGGGCGGGGTGCTGCGGCTGAGTACCCGTACCTCGTGGCCTGCCGTCCGCAGCCGCCCGACGACGGGGCGGCCGAGGGTTCCGGTGCCGCCGGTCACCACGATCGAGGTCATGCTGGCTCACGTCCCTTCGGACACCGGCGCCCTGGGGGGAGTCGTGCACGGCGCCGTACGGGATCAAGCTACGCCGGGCCCGGCGCGGGGCGCATCCGCGGGCGGCGTGGTGAGGCCCGGCGGCGGGCAAGGGCCGTCGTCACCGCCGCCGGGCCGGTCTGGGAGGTGGCTCGGACACTAAGAGGACTAGACCAGTTGGGTCAATAGGCGTGGATCACTCGCCGGATGCGGGAGGGGGCGCCAAGGGGGCGCACGAGCGGGGCAGTTGTGCATCGCGCGACCCTCGGTTGCCTCCACGTAGCGCGCTGTGACCCACTCCACAGCACTCACCCGCGTGGCCGAGTCACGGCCGTGGCAGACTGGGGCTGTACCAGTAGCAGCGCACTCCGGGGTCGGTGAAAGTCCGAACCGGCGGTTACAGTCCGCGACCCGGTCGCCTCCAGCGACCGGTTGACCAGGTGAAATTCCTGGACCGACGGTTAAAGTCCGGATGGGAGGCAGTGCGCGGCGGGCGGGCATCCATGCGCGCCGCCGTACCGGTTCGTCCTTCGGGCGAACCCCGTCCGGCGTCGCCCCCGGTGTCCTCGCCCGTGTTCCTGTCGTCATCGACAGCCCCGGAGTCCGTGCCCGAAGAGGCAGGAGGACCCGGGAAGTGTTCACCGGAATCGTCGAAGAGCTGGGCGAGATCACCGCCGTCGAGACCCTCGGCGACGCCTGTCGCTTCCGGCTGCGCGGCCCCGTGGTCACCCAGGGCGCGAAACACGGCGACTCCATCGCCGTCAACGGCGTGTGCCTCACCGTC
The DNA here is from genome assembly GCA_002154585.1 of Streptomyces pseudogriseolus. Taxonomy (GTDB): domain Bacteria; phylum Actinomycetota; class Actinomycetes; order Streptomycetales; family Streptomycetaceae; genus Streptomyces; species Streptomyces pseudogriseolus. The sequence continues at coordinate 21,231 of MUNG01000098.1, read as the reverse complement.
GTCGAGCACGAGGGCGACGAGTTCACCGCCGACGTCATGGCGGAGACCCTGAACCGCTCCAGCCTCGGCGCCCTCGCCGTCGGCTCCCGCGTCAACCTCGAGCGGCCCACCGCCGTGGGCGACCGCCTCGGCGGCCACATCGTGCAGGGCCATGTCGACGGCACCGGCGAGATCCTCGACCGCACCCCGTCCGAGCACTGGGAGATCGTGAAGATCTCCCTCCCCGCGCACCTGAGCCGCTACGTCGTGGAGAAGGGCTCCATCACCGTCGACGGCATCAGCCTCACCGTCGTCGACGCCGGGCGCGACCACTTCACCGTCAGCCTCATCCCCACCACCCTCGCCCTGACCACCCTCGGCATCAAGAAGCCCGGGGACCCGGTCAACCTCGAGGTGGACGTCATCGCCAAGTACGTCGAGCGGATGCTCGGCGACCGCGTCGCGGGCGAGGAGGCCTCCCGGTGAACTGGCTCAACTCCGAGGCCTTCACCCTGTTCGACCAGCACATCAAGTGGTCGGACATGATCGGCAACGTGATCGGCCTGATCGCCCTCGCCCTCGGCTGGCGCCGCTCCCTGTGGACCTGGCCCGCCCAGTTCCTCTCCGGGCTCATCCTCTTCACCGCGTTCGCCACCGCCCACCTCTCCGGCAGCGCCGGCAAGCAGGTCGTCGTCATGCTCGTCGCCGCCTGGGGCTTCTGGCAGTGGAACCGCGGCCGGCGGCAGGCGCAGGACGGCTCCGTCGCCGTACGGTTCGCGACCTGGCGGGAGCGGGGCGCGCTGCTCGCCGGGGCCGCCCTCGGCACCCTCGCCGTCGGAGGCCTTTTCACCGCCTACCCGTCCCTGTCCTGGGACCCCTGGCCGGACGCCTACATCTTCGTCGGCACGGTCGTCGCGATGTACGCCCAGGCGCGCGGCATGGTCGAGTTCTGGTTCGCCTGGCTGCTCGTCGACCTCGTCGGCGTCCCGCTGAACTTCGCCAACGGCTTCGCCTTCTCCGGCTTCGTCTACGTCATCTACGGCGCGCTCGTCCTGTGGGGCATGCGCGACTGGTGGCTGCGCTCCCGCGACGCGCGGCCCGCACTGGAAGGAGCGCCCGCATGAGCACGGCACCTGTCCTTTACGACGCCGAGGACCTCGGCCTCCGCCTCGACCCCGTCGAGCAGGCGATCGCCGACATCGCCGCCGGCCGCCCCGTGGTGGTCGTCGACGACGAGAACCGGGAGAACGAGGGCGACCTGATCGTCGCCGCCGAGAAGGTGACCGAGGAGATCGTCGCCTTCATGATGACCGAGTGCCGCGGCATGATCTGCGCCCCCATGACGGGCGAGGAGCTCGACCGGCTGGGCATCCCGCAGATGGTGGCGCAGAACACCGAGTCGATGCGCACCGCGTTCACCGTCACCGTCGACGCCTCCGCCGCGCACGGCGTGACCACCGGCATCTCCGCCTCCGACCGGGCCACCACCCTCCGGCTGCTGGCCGGCGGCACCGCCGGGCCGGACGACTTCGTCCGCCCCGGCCACATCTTCCCGCTGCGCGCCCGCCCCGGCGGCGTGCTGGAGCGCGACGGCCACACCGAGGCCGCCGTCGACCTCGCCCGCCTCGCGGGACTGCGCCCGGCCGGCGCCATCGTGGAGATCGCCGGCGAGGACGGCCGCATGCTGCGCCTGCCCGAACTGGTCCCGTTCGCCCGCAAGCACGGCCTGTCGATCATCTCCATCGAGGACCTGATCGCCTACCGGCGCGGCAGCGAGCCCACCGTCCGCCGCGAGGCCGAGGTCCGGCTGCCCACCGCCCACGGCACGTTCACCGCGTACGGCTTCCGCTCCACCGCCGACGGCGTCGAGCACGTCGCGCTGGTGCACGGCGACCTCGGCGACGGCGCGGACGTCCTCGTCCGCATGCACTCCGAGTGCCTCACCGGCGACGTCTTCGGCTCCCAGCGCTGCGACTGCGGCCCCCAGCTCGACGCCTCCCTGGACCGCATCCAGCAGGAGGGCCGGGGCGTCGTCGTCTACCTGCGCGGCCACGAGGGACGCGGCATCGGCCTGATGTCCAAGCTGCGCGCCTACGAACTCCAGGAGCGCGGCCGCGACACCCTCGACGCCAACCTGGAGCTCGGCCTGCCCGCCGACGCCCGCGACTACGCGGCCGGCGCGCAGATCCTCGCCGACCTCGGCGTCCGCAGCGTCCGCCTGATGACCAACAACCCCGACAAGTCCGACGCGCTCGCCCGCCACGGCATCGACGTCCTGAGGCGCGAGCCGATGCCCGTCACCGCGAGCGAGCACAACCTCCGCTACCTGCGCACCAAGCGGGACCGGATGGGCCACGACCTGCCCTGGCTGGACACGCCGACCGTGCCCGCCTGCGGCAACCAGTAACGAGAACCACGAGGAGAGACGTGAGCGGCAAGGGTGCACCGGAGCTGACGGTACGCAACGTGGGTGATCTTCGGGTCGCCGTCGTCGCGGCACAGTGGCACGAGAAGGTGATGGACGGCCTGGTCGACGGCGCGCTGCGCGCCCTGCACGACCTCGGCATCGACGAGCCGACCCTGCTGAGGGTCCCCGGCAGCTGGGAACTGCCCGTCGTCGCCAAGGTCCTGGCCGGCCGGGGCTACGACGCGATCGTCGCCCTCGGCGTCGTCATCAGGGGCGGCACACCCCACTTCGACTACGTGTGCCAGGGCGTCACCCAGGGACTTACCCAGGTGTCCGTCGACACCGGAGTGCCCGTCGGCTTCGGTCTGCTCACCTGTGACAACGAGGAGCAGGCCCTCGACCGGGCCGGACTGCCCGGTTCCAGCGAGGACAAGGGCCACGAGGCGGTCACCGCGGCCGTCGCCACCGCCGCATGCCTGCGCTCGGTGTCCGAACCCTGGCGGTGAGCAGTCCCCGTCACCGCGTAGGGTAAGGACCACCATGTCCAAGAAGACGTTCGAGGAGCTCTTCACCGAGCTCCAGCACAAGGCCGCCCACGGGGACCCCGCCACCTCCCGCACCGCCGAGCTGGTGGACAAGGGCGTCCATGCCATCGGCAAGAAGGTCGTCGAGGAGGCCGCCGAGGTCTGGATGGCCGCCGAGTACGAGGGCAAGGAGGCGGCCGCCGAGGAGATCTCGCAGCTGCTGTACCACGTCCAGGTGATGATGGTCGCCCGCGGCATCTCCCTCGACGACGTCTACGCCCACCTGTAGAAGACCCCCGCCCCGCCCACCCCTTCACGCAAAGGAAGCCGACCTCATGCTGCGCATCGCCGTCCCCAACAAGGGTTCCCTGTCAGGCCCTGCGGCGGAGATGCTGCATGAGGCCGGCTACCAGCAGCGGCGGGAGTCCAAGGAGCTGCGGATCGTCGACCCGGTCAACGAGGTCGAGTTCTTCTACCTCCGCCCCCGCGACATCGCGATCTACGTCGCCTCCGGCCGGCTGGACATCGGCATCACCGGCCGCGACCTGCTGATCGACTCGGGAGCCGACGCCGAGGAGATCCTGCCGCTCGGCTTCGCCCGCTCCACCTTCCGCTTCGCCGCGAAGCCCGGCACGGTCACCACTCCCGCCGATCTCGCCGGCAAGACCGTCGCCACCTCCTACGAGGGCATCGTCGCCGCGCACCTCGCGGAGCACGGCATCGACGCCTCCGTCGTCCACCTCGACGGCGCGGTCGAGACCGCCATCCAGCTCGGCGTCGCCCAGGTCATCGCGGACGTCGTCGAGACCGGCACGTCCCTGCGCAACGCGGGCCTGGAAGTCGTCGGCGACCCGATCATGACCTCCGAGGCCGTCGTCGTCCGCCGTACCGGCACCGACGGCGAGGACCCCAAGGTGCGGCAGTTCCTGCGCCGCCTCCAGGGCGTCCTGGTCGCCCGCACGTACGTGATGATGGACTACGACTGCCGGGTCGAGCAGCTGGAGAAGGCCGTCGCCCTGACCCCCGGCCTGGAGTCCCCGACCGTCTCGCCGCTGCACAACGAGGGCTGGGTCGCCGTCCGCGCGATGGTCCCGTCCAAGGAGGCACAGCGCATCATGGACGACCTGTACGACATCGGGGCCCGCGCCATCCTCACCACGGCGATCCACGCCTGCCGTCTCTGAGGGGGGGGGCCACCACCGTGTCCGGCACCGAACTCCCGGCGCTGCCCGTCACGTTCCGGCCCGGCCGCACCCGCGCCGTGCTGCTCACCGCGGGCGTCGCGCTGTTCGTCGTCGTCAGCCTGATCGGGCTGCTCCTGAACGGGCTCGGCCCGGGGGAGCGGATCAGCTTCGTGTTCACCGCCGCGCTGCTGGCCGGTGTGCTGTTCCTGCTGGCCCGGCCGAAGGTCGTCGCCGACGGGACGGGCGTCACGGTCGTCAACATCGTGCACCGGCGCCGTCTGGAGTGGGCGGAAATCCTTCAGGTGAACCTCCGCTCGGGTGATCCCTGGGTCTTCCTCGACCTCAGCGACGGCACCAGCCTGCCCGCGCTCGGCATCCAGCCCGGCATCGCCCGGCAGCGCGCGGTCGCCGACGCCCGCGCGCTGCGGGCCCTCGCCGAGGCGCACTCCGCGCCCGAGGCCGAGGCGCCCCGCGACTGACGCGAGACATCCGTCACCGTCGCGTCGTGGAAAACGGACCTGCCGCAGTCGCCCCTGTCTTGATTAATCTGTGGGGCGGAGGCGCGCCGACAGCGCCTCCGCCCCTGCCGCCCCGCCCGGTGCGCCGAGGGGCCCCAGCTATCCGAGGAGTGACCCTCTCCGGCGATGGACGGATCGTCCTGCAGTACCTGCGCCGCCCCCTGCCGACATAGCGCTCACCGCCCGGTGGGCGCGCATGCGGAGGCGGCGGCACCATGAGCACCCCCCTGCTGCTTCTCGCAGCCGCGTTCCTGCTGATCCTGGCCAACGGATTCTTCGTGGCCGCCGAGTTCGGCCTCGTCACCGTCGAGCGGGCGGACGCCGAGGAGGCCGCCGCGGCCGGCGACCGGCGCGCCCACCGCGTCGTCGCGTCCCTGCGTGAACTGTCGTTCCAGCTCTCCGGCACCCAGCTCGGCATCACCATCACCTCCCTGGTCGTCGGCATGCTGGCCGAACCGGCCCTGGCCCAGCTGCTGGACGGCCCGCTCACCGGCGCCGGCCTGCCCGAGGGCGCGGTCCCCGGCGTGTCCGTCGTGATCGGCATGCTGCTCGCCTCCGCCGTGCAGATGGTGATCGGCGAGCTCGTGCCGAAGAACTGGGCGGTGTCCCGGCCGATGCAGGTCGCGCGCTTCGTCGCCGGCCCGCAGCACGCCTTCGCCCGTCTGTTCCGACCGGTCATCGCCGGACTGAACGCCGTGGCCAACCGGCTCGTGCGGGCCCTGGGCGTCGAGCCCGCCGAGGAGCTCGCCTCCGCCCGCACCCCCGGCGAGCTGGTCTCCCTGGCCCGGCACTCCGCCCGCGCGGGCGCCCTCGAACAGGACACGGCGGACCTCTTCGTCCGCACCCTGTCCCTGGGCGAGCTGACCGCCCAGCACGTCATGACCCCGCGGGTGCGGGTCAGCGCCCTCCAGGCCTCCGCGACCGCGGAGGACGTCGTCAACCTCACTCGCGCCACCGGCCTGTCCCGCTTCCCCGTGTACCGGGAGCGGATCGACGAGATCGCCGGCATGGTCCACCTCAAGGACGCCCTCGCCGTCCCCGCGCACGAACGGCTGCGCACCCCGGTCGCCCGCATCGCCCGTCCGGCGCTGCTGGTCCCCGAGACCCTGCCGGTGCGCCCGCTGCTCACCCGGCTGCGCAGCGAGCAGCCCATCGCGGTCGTCGTCGACGAGTACGGCGGCACCGCCGGCGTCGTCACGCTCGAGGACATCGTCGAGGAGATCGTCGGCGAGGTGCGCGACGAGCACGACGGACAGGACGTGCCCGAACTCGCCCCGGCCCCGCCGGAGGACGGCAACCCCGCCTGGGACGTCGACGGCGGCGCCCGGGTCGACCTGCTGCGCCGCATAGGACTGGAGGTCCCCGAGGGCCCCTACGAGACGGTGGCCGGCCTGGTCGCCGATCTGCTCGGCCGGATCCCGGCCGTGGGGGACCGCACGGAACTGCCGGGCTGGCGGCTGTCGGTGCGCCGGGTCGGCCACTACCGCGCCGAACGCGTCCGCCTGGTCCGCACGGCCCGGGCGCCTCTCGCGGAGGCCGCCGGATGAGCGTCCTGCAACTGCTGTTCGCCGCACTGCTCGTGCTCGCCAACGGCTTCTTCGTCGGCGCCGAGTTCGCCCTGGTGTCGGTCCGCCGCAGCCAGATCGAACCGCTCGGCACCGCCCGCGCCCGCCAGGTGCTGTACGGCCTGGAGCATCTGCCGCACATGATGGCGGCCGCCCAGTTCGGCATCACCGTCTGCTCGCTCACCCTGGGCGCGGTCGCCGAACCGACCGTGGCCAAGCTGCTCGAGCCGGTGTTCGCGTGGATGCACCTGCCGCACGGGGTGATCCACCCGCTCGGCTACGTCATCGCGCTCGCCGCCGTGGTCTTCTTCCACCTCGTCATCGGCGAGATGGTCCCGAAGAACCTGGCGATGGCCGCGCCCGAGAAGGCGGCCCTGTGGCTCAGCCCGGGACTGGTGTGGTTCGCGCGCCTGTGCAAGCCGGTCACCGTCGCCCTCGGCGCCTGCGCCCAGGGCGTCCTGCGGCTCTTCCACGTGGAGCCCAAGGACGAGGTGGAGGCCGTCTTCACCAGCGAGCAGCTCAACCGGCTGGTGGAGGACGCCGGCCAGGCCGGCCTGCTCGACCCGGAGGAGGCGGAGCGCCTGGAGGACGCCCTGGAGCTGGGCTCGCGCCCGGTGACGGACGTCCTGCTGCGCCGCGAGACCCTGGTGACGGTCACCCCGGCGGTCACACCGGGGCAGATCGTGGAGCTGACCGCCCGCACCGGGTACTCGCGCTTCCCGGTGGCCGCCGAGGGCGGCGCCTTCATGGGCTATCTGCACGTCAAGGACGTCCTGGACCTGGAGGACGCCGACCGGGCCGTCCCGCAGCGGCTGTGGCGCCCGATGACGACCCTGCGTCCCGAACTCCCGCTGGACGACGCCCTCACGGTGATGCGCCGCGCGGCCACCCATCTGGCCCAGGTGTCGGACGTGTCCGGCAAGGTGCTGGGACTGGTCGCCCTGGAGGACGTGCTGGAGATGCTCGTCGGCGAGGTGCGCGACCCCGCCCACCGGGAGGTCACGCTCACCCCGCAGCGGGCGAGCGGGACGCCGGAGGAGGCGATGGCCACCTGACCGGGGGCCTCACGTCGGTACGCCCGTCGCGGTCCTACGGCCCCGACGGGTCCGACGGGCCCCGCCCCGACAGCACCTCCCCGTACGCCTGCATCAGGTCCGGCAGCCGCAGGGTCGCCAGGTCCTCCCGGGACAGCGGCCCCGGGTACGCCGACAGCCGCAGGTCGCGGTAGGCACAGCTCTTCTCGTACAGGGTGCGCAGGAACCGGCCGTTGCCCAGCTCGTCGATCCACCCCTGGTCCACCACGTGCCCGGCGATGGAGCGCAGCTCGTCCACGGCCTCCTCGTCCCACACGTCGCCGTTCTCCGCGGCAAGCACCTCGCCGATCCGCGTCAGCTCCAGCGGCCGGTACGAGGGGAAGTCGACGCGGGTGGTGAAACGGGACGACAGCCCGGGGTTGGCCGCCAGCAGCCGGTCCATGCCCTCCGGGTAGCCGGCCAGGATCACCACCAGGTGGTCGCGGTTGTCCTCGGCCCGCTTCAGCAGCACCTGGAGCGCCTCGTCGCCGTACGCGTCGCCTTTGCCGTAGCCCGAGTTCGACAGGGAGTAGGCCTCGTCGACGAAGAGCACCCCGCCGAGCGCGGAGTCGATCAGCTCGTTGGCCTTCACCGCCGTCTGCCCGAGGTACTCGCCGACCAGGTCCGCCCGCTGGGCCTCCACCAGATGGTCGCCGCCGAGCAGTCCGAGGGCGTAGAAGACCCGGCCGAGGATGCGGGCGACGGTGGTCTTGCCCGTGCCGGAGGGGCCGGAGAAGACGAAGTGCCGCTTCGGCGGCTGCACCGGCAGCCCCTGGCCGGCCCGCAGCCGCGCCATGTTGAGCTGCGCGGACAACGCCTTGACCTGGCGCTTCACCGGTTCCAGGCCGACCATGCGCTCCAGTTCGGCGAGCGCCTCCTCCAGCAGCGCCGGGTCGGTGGGCCCCGCCGGCAGCACCGGGCCCGAACCGCCGGAGCGTTCGCGCACCCCGGACCCGCCGAACGACGGCATCGGCGGAGGGACGGGGTCCGCGTCGGACAGCCGCAGGTCGCGGCCCTCCGTCCCGAACAGCGGGTCCAGCGTGTCGGGGCCGTCCACGGCGTCCTGCCCGGCACCGGTGAGGGTGATCGCGGCCAGGTCGGCGGAGTCGTCGTAGCCGTCGCCCTCGGCGATCGCCGCGAGCCGGGCTGCGGTGTCCATGAAGGCCGGATCGACCCGGTGCACCGCCCGGTACAGGGGGAGCGCGGCGGCGCTGCGGCCCGTGCCCTCACGGGCGCGCGCCAGCCAGTAGCGCAGCTCCTTGCGCTGCGGCTGCTCGCTGCGGCACCGCATCAGTGCCGCCGCCAGCAGCGGCTCCGCCTGCCCGTACATCTCCAGGCGCACCCGGGCCATGCCGCCGAACAGGCCCGCCTCGATGCCCAGCAGCGGGTCGTCGACGAGCGGGTCGGTGTGCCGGACCAGCTGCTCCCAGTCCTTGACGAGGTAGGCGCGGCAGGCGTGCAGGAAGCGCACCTGCGGGTCGGCGTCCACCGGAGGCAGTCCGGCGAGCGCGCGGTCCAGCTCGGGGACGTGCCGCCCGTCCAGCCAGTGCGAGGCGTGGGCGAGCAGCAGGTCGCGCGGGGTCTCCAGGACGGGCTGCACCCACCAGCCCAGCCAGTACCAGGAGTTGAGGGTGCGGTCGTGCCGCGTGCGCTGCTCGCCGAAGCGGTCGCGGTGGCGGAACATCCGCAGCAGCGCGGTCGTCGTGTCGACGCGCAGCGCGTGCAGCCCGAGCCAGCCGTCGGCCATTCCCGGGTCGATCCGTACGGCGGTCCGGAACTCCTCCTCCGCCTGCGGATAGGCGCCCATCGCGTACGCGTCCACGCCCCGCAGCCAGGCGAGGTCGGCCGGGGCCTGCGCGCCGAAGTCCATCACGTCCCCCACAAACCGTGCCCCCGTCGGTGTGCCGGCCGGCCCCTCGGCCGCCGGCGCCCTGTGGCCGAACCGCTGTGCCGCGGACCGGAGTTGCAAGGTGCGCGAAGCTTCGTCGCCGGTCGCACCGAGGGCATCGTACCTGCGGGGGCGCCGCGTCCGCAGGGTGCGGAGCAGGTGAAACGGAGAGGGAAAGGGGGCGCGTGGGAGGCGCGCGGAAGGTGATCCTCACCGAGGGTGATCGTCATATGCCGCTGTGCGCCCGGAAAGCGTGAAAAGGGCAGAACGAAGCCCCCGATCACGGGGGAACAACCGGGGGCTTCGCGTCTGCCGGCGGCTCCCGAAGGGCCGCACATTGAGAACGTAAGACCTGTACGGGCCCTCGGTCAAGCCGAGTTGGGCGACTGCGGCAACTTGTCCGAAGCCGCTCTTCACAGGATCACCACATCGGCTACGACCCGTCACCGTACGTGATCGAACAGGGCGCCTCACCCGTCCCGGCAGGCCCGGGAACCACCTCGTACCCCTGCCGCCGCTGCCGCACCAGCAGGTGCGCGAAGGGGCGCGAGGGATCACCGGCGAAGTGCGCGCGCTCCGCCCGCTCCCAGCCGTCCCAGAACTCCCGCTGCTCCTCGCCGTCCCGCTCCCGCCCCCGCGCCCAGGACTCCGCACGCGGCACGTCCATCCACAGCAGCAGCGCCAGGTACGGGCGCAGCGCCGCGCGCCCGGCGCCGACGCCCTCGACCACCACCACCGGCGCGGCCGGCAGCGGACGCGGCGGTCCGGGGCGGCGGGCGCGCCAGTCGTAAGGGGCGTAGTGCGCGGTCGCGCCGCGGGAGAGCGGGCCGAGCACCTCGTCCCGCAGCCGCCCCGTCCAGTCGAACAGCTCGTCGTGACGGGCGATGTCGTCGAGGCGCAGCACCGGGGCGCCGCCGAGCTCCTCGGCCAGCAGCGCCGCGAACGTCGACTTCCCGGACCCGGCGTGCCCGTCGACGGCGACGAGCCGCACCGGGCCGCACGAGGGAGCAAGCCGGCGGATGCGGGAGGCGAGCGTGTGAATGGCTGGTTCCCGGGGCTGTGAAGGAAGGCGGACGGGAGCACTCTAGGCCCCGGACGGCGGCACCCCGGACGCCGCCCACCTGCGGTGCTTCCGCCATTGGTCGAGTCCCATGTTGGTCGACGCCGCGCGGCCCGGATGCTGGCAGGACCCGCCCGGCTGCGTTCATAGTGGGGCGCACACCCGCTCCATCCGCCGGACGGGCACCGTCCGGCGGCCGTGCACCGGTCCCGTCCCGACTCCGACACCTGGGGGTCCCCCGCCCATGAGCAGAGCCGAACTGCCGTCCCGCAGAACCCTTCTGGCCGCGGCGGTCGTCGCCACCGTCGCCGGAAGCGCGGCGACGGCGTCCGCGGCTGTCCCGACCGTCGGCGCCACCCGGCCCGCGGCGCCCGGGCGCGCCGCCGCCCGTACCGTCGACAACCGTGCCTGGACCACGTACACCGACTGGCGCTCCGGCAGCGCCGCCGGCACCCGTGCCGTGGCCGGCGTCCGCCCCGGCCTGGTGCTCGCCAGGACGGCCGGCACCACGGACTACACCGACCCGCACACCGGCCGCACGGCCGCCTGGGAGTACGCGACCTGGACCTCGCCCGTCCACCGCTTCGCGGTCCCCGCCACCGAGGCGATCGCCTCCTGGAACGCCCGCACCCCCGAAGGCACCTGGATCCAGGTCGAGCTCAAGGGCACGTACTCCGACGGCACGGACACCCCCTGGTACGTGATGGGCCGCTGGGCGGCCGGCGACGCCGACATCCGGCGCACCTCCGTGGACGACCAGGGCGACGGGAAGAGCAGCGTCTGGACGGACACGTTCGCCGTCGACGACGCGGCCTCGGGGCTGCGCCTCGCCTCCTGCCGGCTGCGCCTCACCCTGTACCGCCGCCCCGGCACCCGCCTCACCCCGACCGTGTGGCGGCTCGGCGTGATGGGCTCCGACGTCCCCGACCGGTTCACCGTCCCCGCCTCGACGCCCGGACTCGCCGGGGAACTGCTCGTCCCGCGCTACTCGCAGGAGGTCCACAAGGGCCAGTACCCGGAGTACGACAACGGCGGCGAGGCCTGGTGCAGCCCCACCTCCTCGCAGATGATCATCGAGTACTGGGGCGGCCGGCTCACCGAGGAGCAGCTCTCCTGGGTCGACCCGGCCTACGCCGACCCGCAGATCTGCCATGCTGCCCGCCACACCTACGACTACCAGTACGCCGGGTGCGGCAACTGGCCGTTCAACGCGGCCTACGCGGCGACCTTCCCCGGCCTCCAGGGCGTCGTGACCCGGCTGGGGTCGCTGACCGACCTGGAGACGCTGATCGCGGCGGGCATCCCGGCCATCACCTCCCAGTCGTTCCTGAAGGAGGAGCTGACGGGGGCGGGCTACGGCACCTCCGGGCACCTGATGACCGTCATCGGCTTCACCGCCGACGGCGACGTGATCGCCAACGACCCCGCCTCGGACGACAACGAGGCCGTGCGCCGGATCTACAAGCGGCGCGAGTGGGAGAACATCTGGCTGCGCACCAAGCGGTACAACGCCTCCGGGAAGGTCGTCTCCGGCACCGGCGGCGTCTGCTACCTGTACTTCCCGGCCCGCCCGACCCCGCGCCAGCGCAAGGCGCTCGCGGCGGTGGGCGTGCGCTGAGCCGGCGCGCGCGGCGGACCCCGGCCGCCACCGGGGCCCGCCGCGTGTGACCAACCTCTCGGCCGCACCCGCCGTTTCCGGTGGCAAGGTGGACGACGTCGCTTGGGGGGATCCACGCACCACCGGAGACCAGGTAGAAGTCATGAGCGCCAACACAGCCACCGTCACCCGTGCCCGTACCGGCGGACCCCGTGAGGACGGTCCGAAGCTCGTCGAGCATGTGCTGGGCTGGACCCTCGTCGTGGTCGTCGCCATGCTCGTGACGCAGCTGGGACTGCTGTAGCCCGCTGAGGCCCCGGGCTCGGCGAGGCGCGAAGCGCCCTGCCACCGCGCGGGGCGACCTGCCATACTCCTGCGGACCGTCCCGCCCCCCCCGCAGGAGACCTGGGCCGCCCTTGAAGACCATCCAGCAGTCCGCCGTGCCGACCTCGTCCCGCGACACCCGGCGCGCGTCGGCCCGTCGCGCCGAACTCATCGCCATCGGACGCCGGTTGTTCGCCGACCGGTCCTACGACGCCCTGTCGATGGACGACATCGCGCGCCAGGCGCGGGTCGCCAAGGGCCTGATCTACTACTACTTCCACTCCAAGCGCGGCTACTACCTGGCCATCATCGAGGACTCGGTGGCCGGGCTGGTCACGATGGCCGCGAGCGGCGACGAACTGCCGCCCAGGGAGCGGGTGCAGCGCACCATCGACAGCTATCTGCGGTACGCCGAGCACAACCAGGCCGCCTACCGCGCGATCGTGAGCGGCGGCGTCGGCTTCGACGCCGAGGTGCACGCCGTCCGGGACGGGGTGCGCGAGGCGATCGTCGCGACCATCGCCGAGGGCGCCTACGGCCGCTCCGCCATCGCGCCGGTGGCCCGGATGGGACTGCTGGCCTGGGTGTGCAGCGTCGAGGGCGCGGTGCTGGCCTGGATCGACCGCCCCGAGTTGTCCCGCGAGACCATGTGCGAGCTGCTGGTGAAGACGCTCGGCGGGGCGATGCGCGCCATCGAGGAACTGGATCCGTCCCACCCGGCTCCGGAGCCCGCGCGCCGCGACGGCTGAGGCGGGGCGGCCGGCCCGCCGGGGGATATACGCGCGGGGCGGGAATCCCCCCGTGGAATCCCCGCCCCGCGCGCGTCCGGCCCGGGCAGCGCCTACCGGATGGCCTTGATCAGCTCGCCGTCCGCGGTGTCGCCGCTGAGCTCCCAGAAGAACGTGCCGCCCAGACCCTGGGCGTTCTTCCAGTCCGTCTTGGCGGCGACGGTCTGCGGGGTGTCGTAGCTCCACCACTGGTCGCCGCACTTGGCATAGGCGGTGCCGCCGACCGTGCCGGTCGCGGGGCACTTGTCCTTGAGGACCTTGTAGTCGTCGATGCCCGCCTCGTAGGTGCCCGGCGCGGGACCGGTCGCGGTGCCGCCAGGCTCCGCCTGCGTGACGCCGGTCCAGCCGCGGCCGTAGAAGCCGATGCCGAGCAGCAGCTTGTCCGCGGGGATGCCGAGACCGGTCAGCTTCTCGATGGTGGCCGCGCTGTGGTACTCGGCCTTGGGGATGCCGTCGTACGAGGTAAGCGGCGAGTGCGGGGCGGTGGGCCCGGCGGTGTCCCAGGCGCCGAAGAAGTCGTACGTCATCGGGTTGTACCAGTCGACGTACTGGGCGGCGCCCGCGTAGTCGGCCGCGTCGAGCTTGCCGCCGGCGGTGGCGTCCGCCGGGATCGCGGCGGTGACCAGGCTGTCGGAGCCGAAGGCGGAGCGCAGCGCCTTCATCAGCTCGCGGTAGGCGTCACGGCCGCTGGTGTCACAGGTGAGACCGCAGGCGTTCGGGTACTCCCAGTCGATGTCGATGCCGTCGAAGACGTCGGCCCAGCGCGGGTCCTCCACGACCTGCTTGCAGGACTTGGCGAACGCGGCCGGGTTCTGCGCGGCCTGGCCGAAGCCGCCGGAGTAGGTCCAGCCGCCGAAGGAGTACAGCACCTTGATGTGCGGGTACTTGGCCTTCAGCTGGCGCAGCTGGTTGAAGTTGCCGCGCAGCGGCTGGTCCCAGGTGTCGGCCTGGCCGCTGACCGACTGGTCGGCGGTGTAGGCGCGGTCGGTGGCCGCGTAGGAGTCGCCGATGGCGCACTTGCCGCCGGTGACGTTGCCGAAGGCGTAGTTGATGTGGGTGAGCCGGTCCGCGGAACCGGACGTCTCGATGTTCTTGACGTAGTACTTCCGGTCGTACGTGCCCCATTCGGTGAAGTAGCCGACGACCTTCGAGCCGGCGGCGGCCTCCTGAGCCGAGGTCGCCGCGGTGGCGGTCGAGGCGCCCGTGCCGGCGAGCAGTCCGGCGCCGAGCACGGCGGTACAGGCGACGGACAGCAGCGCCCGCAGCGTGCGGGGGCGGTGGGGGGATGGCATCCGGTGTCTCCTCGTGGGGGAGGGGAGAGCCGCGTCGTTGACATGGACGCGGGGACTCGGGTTGGAGCGAAACCCTAGAAGGACTAGACCAGTTGGTCAATGGTGCGGACCAATGTGATCGCGGAAAGGACGCCGTAAGGTGTCGCGAAGTAAGCGGTCGTTAACTGGTGACGTGATGCCGCCGATCGGGCATACTCACAGCGCAGAGCCGCTGGTCAACAGCTTCCGAGACCCGGAAGTGCGAGCATCGGCCCGGCACCGGAACGACCCCGGCGGAGCCGCCTCCACCCAAGGCGCACGCCGACGTGCCCCTTACAGGGAGGAGAGCGACGCCATGCCCGACCGCGCCCCGCAGCCGGTGGACCGGCTACTGCCCACGGACGAGGCCCGGGACCTGCTCACGCTCGTCCGCGACATCGCACAGCGCGAGATCACCCCCAGGGCCGCCGAGGAGGAGGAAGCGGGCCGCTTCCCCCGGGAGCTGTTCACCCTGCTGTCCGAGTCCGGCCTGCTCGGCCTGCCGTACGACTCCGAGTACGGCGGCGGCGACCAACCGTACGAGGTCTACCTCCAGGTCCTGGAGGAGCTTGCCCGGGCCCGCCTCACCGTCGCCCTCGGCGTCAGCGTGCACACGCTCGCCACCTACCCGCTCGCCGCCTTCGGCACCAAGGAGCAGCACGCGGAGCACCTGCCCGCCATGCTCGGCGGCGGACTGCTCGGCGGCTACTGCCTCTCCGAGCCCTCCTCCGGCTCCGACGCCGCCTCCCTGCGCACCCGCGCGGTCCGCGACGGCGACGAGTGGGTCGTCGACGGCACCAAGGCGTGGATCACCCACGGCGGCGTCGCCGACTTCTACACGGTCATGGCGCGCACCGGCGGCGAGGGGGCGCGCGGCATCAGCGCGTTCCTGGTGCCCGGGGACGCCGAGGGGCTGAGTGCCGCCGCGCCGGAGAAGAAGATGGGCATGAAGGGCTCGCCCACCGCCCAGGTCCACTTCGACGGCGTCCGCGTGCCCGACGCGCGCCGCATCGGGGAGGAGGGACAGGGCTTCGCCATCGCCCTGTCGGCGCTCGACGGGGGCCGGCTCGGCATCGCCGCGTGCGCGATCGGTGTGGCCCAGGCGGCGCTCGACGAGGCCGTCGGCTACGCCACCGAGCGGCGCCAGTTCGGCCGGCCGGTCGCCGACTTCCAGGGGCTGCGCTTCATGCTGGCCGACATGGCCACCCAGATCGAGGCGGGGCGCGCGCTGTACCTGGCGGCGGCCCGGCTGCGCGACGCGGGCCGCCCGTTCGGCCGGCAGGCCGCGATGGCCAAGCTGCACTGCACCGACACGGCGATGCGGGTCACCACCGACGCCGTGCAGATCCTCGGCGGCTACGGCTACACCGCCGACTTCCCCGCCGAGCGCTACATGCGCGAGGCGAAGGTGCTCCAGATCGTCGAGGGCACCAACCAGATCCAGCGGATGGTCATCGCCCGCCACCTCGCGGGGCCGGAGAGCCGCTGAACCGGCCGAACCCCCGCCTGGGCCCGGCGAGCCGGGCCCACTCCGGGTCGTGCCGCCCCGGCACGGTGCGGCCCCGGTCCGTCCAGGTCCGCATCATCTCGCGGTAGATCGGCGGGTCCGGGAGATGCGGCGGCGGGGCGGTGACGGCCGCCTCCAGGGGCGGCGGCACGAACACGTGGCGCTGACGCCCGGTCGTCGAGTACGTGGGGGTCGTCATGCCCGGCCAACGCGCGAGCGGGCGGCCGGGTCACCGGCGTCCCGAATAGAGCGTGCGTTCAGCGATGCCCCGTGCGGCGGACACCGGCGGACGCCACGGACGTCGCCGAACACCGCCGAACACCGCGGACGCCGCCGGGACCGGCCGGGCGGCGACACGGCGCATCGGCGACGGGGCCCGTCGGAGACGGGGCGCATCGGAGACGGGCGGTGCGTGGAAGTGGCGCCGGGTGAGAGCGGCGACGGCCAGGGTGACGAACTGTGAAGGTGGCGAACGGCGAGGGTGGCGGCTCTCCGCCACCCCCTGCCGGCCTGCGCTCAGGCGGCCTCGCGCCGCATCACCGGGAACCGGACCGGACGCGATCCCGGTCCGCCGACGTGCGAGAAGGGCTGGGTCCGCCAGTCGAGCCCCTGAGGGAGCGTCAGCAGCAGGGCCGTGTCCTGCTCCTGGGGCGTGACGGTCTCGTCCGCGGGCCGGGCCTCGGACGCCCGGCGGCCGGTGCCGGCGCAGACCGTGAGCCCGAACGGGTTCCACGGCGAGGCGCACAGGGCGTGCTCCGGCAGGACCTCCTCGTCCGCCAGGAGGGCGATGGGCTGCGAGCAGTCCGGGCAGACGACCCGGAACATCTCGAAGGTGTCGTACGCGTCGAAGTCGTCGTCCGGGGTTCCGGGTTCGACGTACTCCGGCTCGGGCGCGACGACGGGCTGCTGCCGCTTGGACGTGGTACGACCAGGGCGCTTCAGACTCTGCATGTGGGTTCTCCCCCTCGGGCTGGGCCGTATCAGGCACTGCGGCCTCGACCACAGCAAGCACTTCCCACCACCCCCAGGGGGTAATCACGAGAACATCACGGAGACGGCGCAAGGAGTGTGGTCTTCGTCACATGCTCCTCGCAGATGCCCTACGGGGCGCTCGCGTGCCGTCGTTCCGGTGTCCGAGGCGATCAAGCGCCCTGTAGGTTCAGCGCCATGGAGGAGCTGGACCGACAGATCGTGCAGCTGCTCGTCAAGGACGGGCGGATGAGCTACACGGACCTGGGCAAGGCCACGGGCCTGTCCACGTCGGCCGTGCACCAGCGGGTGCGGCGGCTGGAGCAGCGCGGCGTCATCCGCGGGTACGCGGCGGTGGTGGACCCGGAGGCGGTCGGCCTGCCCATGACCGCCTTCATCTCGGTCAAACCGTTCGACCCCAGCGCCCCCGACGACATCGCGGACCGCCTGGCCGGCGTGCCCGAGATCGAGGCGTGCCACAGCGTCGCCGGCGACGAGAACTACATCCTCAAGGTCCGCGTCGCCACCCCGCACGAACTCGAGGAACTCCTCGCCAGGGTGCGCTCCCTGGCGGGCGTGTCCACGCGCACGACGGTGGTGCTCTCCACGCCGTACGAGGCGCGCCCGCCGCGCATCTGACGGGGCCGGGAGAGGGGCGCCGCCCCCGGGAGGAGCGCCGCCCCGTGCCTCCGCGCGCGTCGAGGGGGACCTGCGTGCCGGCGCGCCCGCACGGCGCGCGAAACTGAGGGCATGAGTGAACGTACCGCCCCGCCGCCCACCGTCCTGCTCCGTCGCGGAGAGGTCCACAGCCCCGCCGACCCCTTCGCCACCGCGATGGTCGTCGAGCGCGGACAGGTCGCCTGGGTGGGTTCCGAGGGCGCCGCCGACGCCTTCGCGGACGGTGTCGACGAGGTGGTCGACCTCGACGGGGCGCTCGTCACCCCCGCGTTCACCGACGCGCACGTCCACACCACCGCCACCGGGCTCGCCCTCACCGGCCTCGACCTGTCCACCGCCGCCTCCCTGGAGGACGCCCTCGCCCGGGTGCGGGAGTTCGCCGCCGCCCGCCCCGACGACCGGGTGCTCCTCGGGCACGGCTGGGACGCCGCCCGCTGGCCCGGCGGCCGGCCCCCCACGCGCGCGGAGCTCGACGAGGCCACCGGGGGCCGCCCGCTCTACCTCAGCCGCATCGACGTGCACTCCGCCGTCGTCTCCACCGCCCTGCTCGACCTCGTCACGGGCGGCGTGACCCGCGAGGACCGCCCGCTCACCGGCGACGACCACCACGCGGTGCGCGCCACCGCCCTGGGCGCCGTCACCCCCGCGCAGCGCACCGCCGCCCAGCGCGCCGCCCTTGCGCACGCGGCCTCCCTCGGCATCGGCACGGTGCACGAGTGCGGCGGCCCCGAGATCTCCTCCGAGGACGACTTCACCGGCCTGCTGCGACTCGCCCGCGAGGAACCCGGCCCGCGCGTGGTCGGCTACTGGGCCGAGCAGGACGTCGCCAAGGCCCGCGAGCTGGGCGCGCTCGGCGCGGCCGGGGACCTGTTCGCCGACGGCGCCCTGGGCTCGCACACCGCCTGCCTGCACCAGCCGTACGCCGACGCCGCCCACACCGGCACCGCGCACCTCGACGTGGACGCGGTCGCCGCCCATGTGGTCGCCTGCACCGAGGCGGGCCTCCAGGCGGGCTTCCACGCGATCGGCGACGCCGCCGTGAGCACCGTGGTCGACGGCGTCCGCGCGGCGGCCGAGAAGCTCGGCCTCGCCCGCGTACGCGCCGCCCGGCACCGTGTCGAGCACGCCGAGATGGTCACCCCCGCGACGATCGCCGCGTTCGCCGAGCTCGGCCTCACCGCCTCCGTCCAGCCCGCCTTCGACGCCCTGTGGGGCGGCGAGGACGGCATGTACGCCCGGCGCCTCGGCGCGGAGCGCGCCCGCACGCTCAACCCGTTCGCCGCACTGCTGCGGGCCGGCGTCCCGCTCGCGTTCGGCTCCGACAGCCCGGTCACCCCGCTCGACCCCTGGGGTACCGTCCGCGCGGCCGCCTTCCACCACACCCCCGAGCACCGCGTCTCGGTCCGCGCCGCCTTCACCGCGCACACCCGCGGCGGCTGGCGGGCGACGGGACGGGACGACGCGGGCGTTCTGGTGCCCGGCGCCCCCGCCGACTACGCCGTCTGGCGCACCGGCGCACTCGTCGTCCAGGCGCCCGACGACCGCGTGGCCCGCTGGTCCACCGACCCGAGGTCCGGCACCCCCGGCCTGCCCGACCTCACCCCCGGCCGTGACCTGCCCGTCTGTCTCCGCACGGTGGTCGGCGGCCGCACGGTCTTCGTACGGCCGGGCGAGTGATCTACGCGGGCGGCGCGGTGGTCGATCATGCGCCGCGCCCCCGTCGCGCGACCTGCGCATCCTCACCTCTGACCAGGCATTTGAAGGACGCCGCCCAGGTGGAAGGACTGTTGACAGGCGGCCGCGGGGGGCCGGTAGGTTCGGCCGGGTCCACCACCGGACGCCCGACCGGAGAACGTCCGGCCACTCGGGCCGGCGCCGCTGGGTCAGGGACGGTGTGCCGCACCGGGGCACCGTCGCTGGGAGCCAGGCTCAGCGCGGCGCGGGACCGAGGGACGTGTCCGCCGGCCGGGGAGGTGCGACCCCGGGTGGGGCCCGGGCGCTCAGTAGACAACGGCTCCAGGCCGATCCGCAGCCGGCGGGTCCCGGGCCGGCCCGAAGGGCGTCGGGCCCCCATCCGCCGTCCTCGTGCACGGGTGGAAGAAGATGTGCCTACCCGATGATCGGGAAACGGCACCACCATATGTACGTCCTGTCACGTCATCCCAGGCCGTGCACACTAAGGTGGGATCCTGCGCACAGGACATGAAGGGGCAGCAGTGAACGACGGCGACGGGACCCTCGCGGCAGGATCCCAGGGGCGGAAATTCGGCCCGCTCGGTACGGCTTTGGTGATCATCCCCACGTACAACGAGGCGGAGAACATCCAGGCGATCGTCGGACGCGTGCGCAAGGCCGTCCCCGAGGCGCACGTCCTCGTGGCCGACGACAACAGCCCCGACGGCACCGGCAAGCTCGCCGACGAACTGGCCGCCGGCGACGACCACGTCCAGGTGCTGCACCGCAAGGGCAAGGAGGGCCTCGGCGCGGCCTACCTCGCCGGCTTCCGCTGGGGCCTGGAGCAGGGCTACGGCGTGCTGATCGAGATGGACGCCGACGGCTCGCACCAGCCCGAGGAGCTGCCCCGGCTGCTCACCGCGCTCAAGGGCGCCGACCTGGTGCTCGGCTCGCGCTGGGTGCCCGGCGGCCGGGTGGTCAACTGGCCGAAGTCCCGCGAGTTCATCTCCCGAGGCGGCAGCCTCTACTCGCGCATGGCGCTCGACCTGCCGCTGCGCGACATCACCGGTGGTTTCAGGGCCTTCCGCCGCGAGACGCTGGAAGGGCTCGGCCTCGACGAGGTCGCCTCCCAGGGCTACTGCTTCCAGGTCGACCTCGCCCGGCGCGCGGTGAAGGCCGGCTACCACGTCGTCGAGGTCCCCATCACCTTCGTGGAGCGCGAGCTCGGCGACTCCAAGATGAGCCGGGACATCCTCGTCGAGGCCCTGTGGCGGGTCACCGCCTGGGGCGTGGGGGAGAGGGTCGGCAAGGTCCTCGGCCGCGACGACGACGACAAGCCCCGCCAGCCCCGCGCCGGCAAGGCCGTCCCGGTCGAGCAGACCACCCCGGACACCGGGCGCTCCGAGCCGTAGGCCGGGTTCGCCGCCGGAGGGCCCGCTTATCCCGTGCTGAGCCGGGCCCAGGCACACTGGGGGTATGACGACTGGTGCTCACGGCCCGTACCCCGCCCGGCCCCGGCGCTCCCGGCTGCGCACGCTGCTGCCGCTCGGCGTCGCCGCATGGCTCGTACTGGAGATCTGGCTGCTGACCCTGGTCGCCGGCGCGTCGAGCGGCCTGCTGGTCTTCCTGATCCTGCTGGCCGGGATCGTCCTGGGCTCGTACGTGATCAAGCGGGCGGGCCGCCGCGCCTTCCGGAACCTCACCGAGACCGTGCAACAGCAGCAGGCCGGGGGTCCGGTGACCCCCGGCGCCCGGACCGACAGCGAGGGCAACGGGCTGACGATGCTGGGCGGTCTGCTGATCGTCCTGCCCGGACTGATCTCCGACGTGCTGGGGCTGCTCCTGCTGGTGCCCCCGGTCCAGAAGGCCGTGAGCCGCTACGCGGAGCGCACCTTCGAGCGCAAGCTCCGCGAGGCCGCCGCGCAGAGTCCGCTGGGGGACGCCTTCGCCCGGGCCCGTATGCGCCGCCCGGACGGCAAGGTGGTCCAGGGTGAGGTCGTCAGGGACGAACCCGGCAGCGCGCCGGGCGACACCCCGCAGGGTCCGCGGCCTCCGCTGACGAAGTAGCGCGCGGACCCGCGTGCCCGGGCGTGTCCGGGTACGCGGGTGTGCCGGGGTACGCGGGTATGTCCGGGCACGCGGACAGGACCGAGGGCGCCGTACAGGTACGGCGCCCTCGGTCCTGT
>MUNG01000097.1 GCA_002154585.1 Streptomyces pseudogriseolus | reverse complement strand
GCCCGGCCACTACGCGGGCGCCACTCCGCCCCCCGCGGCGGAACCGGCGGCCCCGGAACCCGCGCCCGCGCCCGCGCCGAAGAAGGGCGGCCGTGCCGGCGGCCTGCTGAAGTCCAGCGCCGTGATGGCGGCGGGCACGATGGTGTCCCGCCTCACCGGCTTCGTCCGGTCCGCGCTGATCGTGTCGGCCCTCGGCCTCGGCCTGCTCGGCGACTCCTTCCAGGTGGCCTACCAGCTGCCGACGATGATCTACATCCTCACCGTCGGCGGCGGCCTCAACTCCGTCTTCGTGCCGCAGCTCGTGCGCGCCATGAAGGACGACGAGGACGGCGGCGAGGCCTACGCCAACCGGCTGCTGACGCTGGTGATGGTGGCACTGGCGCTGCTCACCGCCGCCGCCTGGCTGGCCGCCCCGCTGCTGGTGCGTGCGCTGTCGAACCCCGTCGCCTCCGACCCCGCGGCCAACGACGTCGCCGTCACCTTCACGCGGTACTTCCTGCCCTCGATCTTCTTCATGGGCGTCCATGTGGTGATGGGTCAGATCCTCAACGCACGCGGCCGGTTCGGCGCGATGATGTGGACCCCGGTCCTGAACAACATCGTCATCATCGTCACGCTCGGTACGTTCATCTGGGTCTACGGCACCGCCGCGGACTCGAAGATGCAGGTGTCGAACATTCCGCCGGAAGGTCTGCGGCTCCTCGGCGTCGGCGTGCTGCTGGGTCTGGTCGTGCAGGCCCTCGCGATGATCCCGTACCTGCGGGAGACCGGCTTCCGCATGAGGCTGCGCTTCGACTGGAAGGGCCACGGCCTCGGCAAGGCGGCGATGCTCGCCAAGTGGACCATCCTGTTCGTGCTCGCCAACCAGGCGGGCGCGCTGGTCGTCACCCAGTTGTCCACCGCAGCGGGCCTGGACTCGGACGTCGCGGGCACCGGTTTCGCCGCCTACGCCAACGCCCAGCTGATCTGGGGTCTGCCGCAGGCCATCATCACGGTGTCCCTGATGGCGGCCCTGCTGCCCCGCATCTCCCGCTCGGCGGCCGAGGACGACGGAGGCGCCGTCCGCGACGACATCTCCCAGGGCCTGCGCACCACCGCCGTCGCGATCGTGCCCATCGCCTTCGGCTTCCTCGCGCTCGGCATCCCGATGTGCACCCTGATCTTCGGGTCCTCGGGCACCAGCGAGGCCACCAACATGGGCTACATGCTGATGGCGTTCGGCCTCGGCCTGATCCCCTACTCGGTGCAGTACGTCGTGCTGCGTGCCTTCTACGCCTACGAGGACACGCGGACCCCCTTCTACAACACGGTCATCGTGGCCGCGGGCAACGCGATCGCCTCGGCGATCTGCTTCGTCGTGCTGCCGGCCCGCTGGGCCGTGGTCGGCATGGCCGCCTCGTACGGCGTCGCCTACGCCCTCGGTGTGGGTGTCGCCTGGCGCCGGCTGCGCAAGCGGCTGGGCGGCGACCTGGACGGCGCGCGTGTGCTGCGGACCTACGCCCGCCTGTGCATCGCCTCCGTGCCGGCCGCCCTGCTCAGCGGCGCGGCCTGCTACGGCATCAGCAAGGTCCTGGGCCAGGAGGTCCTCGGTTCGTTCGCCGCGCTGATCGGCGGCGGGGCCGTCCTGCTGGGCGTCTTCTACGTGGCCGCGCGCCGGATGCGTATCGAGGAGGTCAACTCTCTGGTCGGTATGGTCCGGGGACGCCTGGGACGCTGAGGCAGGGGGTAGGCGCACAACCATCATCGGCCCCCGCGTGTCGTGCATAGCGGCGGACTGTGGGCACAATTGGGTTCGGCGTCGGACTGCGCGCGACGGACGCCGGGCCGACGCGCAACGGATGGGGAGGCAGGGAACGACGGTGGCGGAACGGAGCACAGCTGCCGTCGACGTGGCAGACGACAGCGGCGAGCAGTCGCTGACCGCGGAGGCGGACCAGTCCACGGCCGACGGGGTGGCCAAGAACCGGGAGCGGGACACGGACAACGACGAGGCACAGGAGAGCACCGGGACCGAGGGTCCCGCGACGACCTCGCCGCCGGAGCTGCACAGCGGCCACAAGCTGGCCAGACGCTACCGCCTCGAGGAGTGCGTCACCCGTCTGGACGGGTTCAGCAGTTGGCGTGCCGTGGACGAGAAGCTGCGCCGTGCCGTCGGCGTGCACGTCCTGCCCGCAGACCACTCTCGCGCCCGCTCCGTGCTGGCCGCGGCCCGCTCCTCGGCGCTGCTGGGCGATCCGCGCTTCGTCCAGGTCCTCGACGCCGTCGAGGAGAACGACCTCGTCTACGTCGTCCACGAATGGCTGCCCGACGCCACCGAGCTGACCGCCCTTCTCGCCTCCGGTCCGCTGGAGGTCTATGACGCCTACCAGATGGTCAGTCAGGTCTCGAGCGCCATGGCGGCGGCCCACCGTGAGGGCCTCGCCCATCTGCGCCTCAACCCCAACGCCGTCCTGCGCACCTCGACCGGCCAGTGGCGCATCCGCGGTCTCGCGGTCAACGCGGCCCTGCGCGGCGCCAGCTCGGACACCCCGCAGCGCACCGACACCGAGTCGATCGGCGCCCTGCTGTACGCGGCGCTGACCCAGCGCTGGCCGTACGAGAACGACGCCTACGGCATGTCAGGTCTGCCCAAGGACATCGGTCTGATCCCGCCCGACCAGGTCCGGGCCGGCGTCCACCGCGGTCTGTCGGAACTGGCCATGCGCGCCCTCGCCAACGACGGCGCCACCGCCTCCCGCCACGAGTCACCGTGCACCACGCCCGAGGAGCTGGTGAAGGCGATCGGCGAGATGCCCCGCATCCGCCCGCCGGAGCCCGCCTTCACCGCCCCGCCGGACTACCAGCGCACCACCTACCAGCAGGGCTCCTACGGACGCCCCGCCGCACCTCCCCGTGTCACCCAGCCCACACCGGTGCCGCCCCCGCCGTTGCAGAGCCGCACCGGCAAGGCCTTGAAGTGGGCCGTCTCGGCGCTGCTGATCGCCGCGCTGGGCCTGGGCAGTTGGCAGCTCGCGGACGCCCTCATGGACCAGGGCGGCAAGGACGACGACACCACCAACACCCAGACGACGGACGGCGACGACAAGAGCGCCCAGAAGCCCGTGCGCGGCAAGCCGATCGCCATCTCGGAGCTGCACGACTTCGACCCGTTCGGCTCGGACGGGTCCGAGTACCCGGAGAACCTGCCCAAGATTCTGGACGGCGATCCCGAGAGCTACTGGCAGACGAGCTACTACGCGAGTTCCGACTTCGGCCGGCTGAAGCCGGGCGTGGGAGTCGTCGTCGACCTGGGCAGGAGCCAGGACGTCGGGAAGGTCGCCGTCACCTTCATCGGCAGCACGTCCGTCGAGCTCCGAGCCGCGCCCGAGGACGCGCAGAGCCGGCCGACCTCCTTCGACTCGTACAGCAAGGTCGCCGAAGGGACGGGCACCACCGTCTCCCTCGCGCCCAAGGACACGGTGAAGACCCGCTATCTCCTGGTCTGGCTGACCGACCTCCCCATGCAGACCGACGACGGCCAGTGGCGTGGCCGGGTCGCGGACATCAAGGTGACCAGCTGAGGCCGGCCAGGTCGAGGGAGGGGATCCGATGGCGGACGGCGCCGCGTACGACGGAGTGAGCGATCAGGATCTGCTCACCCGGCACGTCGAGGGCGATCCCGACGCCTTCGGCGAGATCGTGCGGCGGCACCGCGACCGGCTCTGGGCCGTGGCCCTCCGTACGCTGGGGGACCGCGAGGAGGCCGCTGACGCCGTCCAGGACGCCCTCGTCTCCGCCTACCGGGCCGCCCACACCTTCCGCGGTCAGTCGGCCGTCACGACATGGCTGCACCGCATCACCGTGAACGCCTGCCTGGACCGTGCCCGCAAGGCCGCCTCACGGAAGACCGCGCCGGTCGACGACACCGAGCGTCTGGAGCAGCTGCTCGAGCCGCACGAGTCCGCCTCGGCGCCCGCGGAGCGCAACGATCTGCACCGGCAGCTCATCGAGGCGATGGGCACCCTCCCGCCCGACCAGCGGGCCGCGCTCGTCCTGGTGGACATGCAGGGCTACCCGGTCGCCGAAGCGGCGCGCATCCTCGACGTCCCCACGGGAACGGTCAAGAGCCGGTGTGCCCGGGGCCGCGCGAGACTCCTGCCTCTCCTCACCCATCTGCGCCCGGGGGCCTCCGGTGACGAGGAGCACAGAGGCAGAGGACGGAACCGGAAAGGGGGGACATCCGTCCCACCCGCAGCGGGTCCGCAGCGACCGGACCCACCCGATACAGGATCGAACGACCCGGCTGCAGTGAAGGGCGGAGGTGGGCGAGCGTGACGTCGACGACCGACAAGGCGGAGCACCCGGACGTCGCGGAGATCTCCGACCTCACCGAGGGTCTCCTCCCGGCGGACCGCAGGGACGACGTCCGCAGGCATCTGGACGGGTGCGAGCTCTGTGCCGACGTCCACGCCTCCCTGGAGGAGATCCGGGGACTGCTCGGCACGGTTCCGGGTCCGCCGCGGATGCCGGCGGACGTCGCGGGACGCATCGACGCGGCGCTGGCCGCCGAGGCGCTGCTGCACGCCACCGCGCCCGTCACCGACGGCGAGGACGAGAACGACGCCACACAGGCAGCCACAGCCGACGGCGCACCGCTTCATGTTTCACGTGAAACATCGGCTCCCTCCGACCGTCCCACCGGCCGCTCTCGCTCCTCCACCACGGGGCCGGGCCGCAAACCGCGCCTGCGGGGCAGGAGCCGCCGGGCCGTCGCCCTGGGGGCGGCGTTCGCCGTGGCCGCTCTCGGCCTCGGCTCCGTGGTGCTGTCGTCGCTGAACGGCGACGGCCCGGACGAGGAGCAGCGGACGACGACCGCCGCGGACACCTTCTCCGAGGGGAAGCTGGAGAAGAAGGTCAACGACCTGCTGGCACGCAGCCCCGAACAGGACAAGGGAGCCCGCTCCCCTCACACCTTCGGTATGGCGGACACTCCCAGGCCGAACCCCAGGGTGCTGACGAAGCCCGCGGTTCCGGAGTGCGTCCAGGAGGGCATCGGCCGTAACGACGCGGCGCTGGCCACCGAGCAGGGTGTCTATCAGGGCAGGACCGCTCTGCTCGTCGTGCTGCCCGATGCCTCGGACGCCACGCGCGTGACGGCCTACATCGTCGACGCGACCTGCGTGGGCAACGCCTCTCCGTCCTCCACCGCGAAGGTCCTGCTGGAGCACTCCTACGCCCGCTGACCACCCACGCGTGGTCTTGGCTCTGCGCGGTATCCCGTACGGTGTGTTGCTCCGGCGTGCCCGTCGGGGCACGGTCTGCGTGTGCCCGGGCACAGCGGGAATGCGCGCCCCTTAGGATCCGTTGGGTGGGGTGAGAGTTCCGAAAGAAGCTCCCACCGGTCGAATGACGCAGACCAGAGACGAGGAATCCAGCCGTGAGCGACGTCCGTAACGTGATCATCATCGGCTCGGGGCCCGCCGGCTACACGGCGGCGCTCTACACCGCCCGTGCGTCGCTGAAGCCCCTCGTGTTCGAGGGCGCTGTCACCGCCGGCGGTGCGCTGATGAACACCACCGAGGTGGAGAACTTCCCCGGTTTCCAGGACGGCATCATGGGCCCGGAGCTCATGGACAACATGCGGGCCCAGGCGGAGCGCTTCGGCGCCGAGCTCATCCCGGACGACGTCGTGGCCGTCGACCTGACCGGTGAGATCAAGACCGTCACGGACACCGCCGGCACGGTCCACAAGGCGAAGGCCGTGATCGTGACGACCGGTTCCCAGCACCGGAAGCTCGGGCTGCCGAACGAGGACGCCCTCTCCGGCCGCGGTGTCTCGTGGTGCGCCACCTGTGACGGCTTCTTCTTCAAGGACCAGGACATCGCCGTCATCGGCGGCGGTGACACCGCTATGGAGGAGGCGACCTTCCTGTCGCGCTTCGCCAAGTCCGTGACGATCGTCCACCGCCGTGACACGCTGCGCGCCTCCAAGGCGATGCAGGAGCGTGCCTTCGCCGACCCGAAGATCTCGTTCGTCTGGGACAGTGAGGTCGCCGAGATCCAGGGTGACCAGAAGCTCTCGGGTCTCAAGCTGCGCAACGTCAAGACGGGTGAACTCTCCGACCTGGCGGTGACCGGCCTGTTCATCGCGATCGGTCACGACCCGCGCACCGAGCTCTTCAAGGGCCAGCTGGAGCTGGACGAGGAGGGCTACCTGAAGGTCGTCGCACCCTCGACGCGCACCAACGTCACGGGCGTCTTCGCGGCCGGTGACGTGGTGGACCACACCTACCGCCAGGCGATCACCGCGGCCGGTACCGGCTGTTCGGCAGCCCTCGACGCGGAGCGCTTCCTCGCCGCTCTCGCCGACGAGGAGAAGGCCGAACCCGAGAAGACCACTGTCTGACCCACTCTCTCCCCACGCACCAACGATTAAGGAGCCCGCTGTGGCCGGCACCCTGAAGAACGTGACCGACGACTCCTTCGAGCAGGACGTCCTCAAGAGCGACAAGCCTGTCCTGGTGGACTTCTGGGCCGCCTGGTGCGGTCCGTGCCGTCAGATCGCTCCGTCCCTCGAGGCCATCGCCGCCGAGTACGGAGACAAGATCGAGGTCGTCAAGCTCAACATCGACGAGAACCCGGACACGGCGATGAAGTACGGCGTCATGTCCATCCCCACCCTGAACGTCTACCAGGGCGGCGAGGTCGCCAAGACCATCGTCGGCGCCAAGCCGAAGGCCGCGATCGTGCGCGACCTCGAGGACTTCATCGCCGAGTAGTGACGGGCCGCCTCCACTGCGGTGCATGTTTCACGTGAAACACGAATGGGCCGACCCTTCGGGGTCGGCCCATTCGTGTGAACGGGACTAAAGCGGACGCAGGGCCGGCTCTTTCTGTACCGCACCCAGCAGCCGGTCGAGTGCCATCTCCACGTCTTCCTTCCAGGAGAGCGTCGACCTCAGCTCCAGACGCAGCCGGGGGGAGGCAGGGTGCTGCCGAACCGTCTTGAAGCCCACAGCGAGCAGATGGTCGGCCGGGAGCACACAGGCCGGCTCCTTCCACCGGGCGTCACCGAAGGCCTCGATCGCCTTGAACCCCCGGCGCAGCAGATCCTTCGCCACCGTCTGCACCATGACGCGGCCAAGTCCCTGCCCCTGGTAGTCGGGCAGGATGAACGCGGTCATCAGCTGCACCGCGTCGGGGGACACCGGGCTGGTGGGGAATGCTGTGGAGCGCGGCACATAGGCGGGGGGCGCGTAGAGGACGTAGCCCACCGGGACCTCGTCCACATAGACGACGCGGCCGCACGATCCCCAGTCGAGCAGGACGGCCGAGATCCAGGACTCCTTCTCGAGCGCTGCGGTGCCCGCCTTTACCGCTGCTTCGCCGCTGACGGGGTCGAGCTCCCAGAAGACGCACGCACGGCAGCGCTGGGGGAGGTCCGGAAGGTTGTCCAGCGTGAGCGGTACGAGCCGACGGCCCATGAAGGCTGTTCCTCGCTTCCTGCGCCCGCTGCCACACGGGCGGCGGTCAGAGCACTCCGTTCTCTGAGCAGGCCCCCGATGAAGCCGCTGACGACACCGACCCCCAGCCCCGCGCTCATCAGTCCGGTGCGGCTCGTCATTCGCATGGCCCCTGCCTACTCTCAGAGGTGTTGCCGGGTGGATGCGCCATATACGAACACATCGTATCCATGAAGCGATTCCGCCGATACCGCCACAAGGCAAAGGGCGGGCCGTGTTCCGGTAACCACCGGAACACGGCCCGCCCTGGCCGACTCTCGGACCGAGCGAGGCGACCCTTCAGGAATCGGTCTCCTCGACGTCGTCCTCATCCACGAGGCTGGACTGGAGCACCGGGCCCTCTCCGGGGGCGAGGGTGCCGAGGATGCGCTCCAGGTCCTCCATCGAGGCGAACTCGACGGTGATCTTGCCCTTCTTCTGGCCGAGGTCGACCTTCACCCGGGTCTCGAAGCGGTCCGACAGTCGCGTCGCCAGTTCGGACAGGGCCGGGGACACCCGGGCTCCCGCACGCGGCCCCTTGGAGCGCTGAGCCTTCTGCGGCCGCGAGCCCATCAGGGTCACGATCTCTTCGACGGCGCGCACCGAGAGGCCCTCGGCCACGATGCGGTGGGCCAGCCGGTCCTGCTCCTCGGAGTCCTCGACGGACAGCAGGGCGCGGGCGTGCCCGGCGGAGAGCACTCCGGCGGCCACACGACGCTGCACGGTCGGGGACAGCTTCAGCAGACGCAGGGTGTTGGACACCTGGGGCCGGGAGCGGCCGATGCGGTCGGCCAGCTGGTCGTGCGTGCAGTTGAAGTCCTTGAGCAGCTGGTCGTAGGCGGCGGCCTCTTCCAGCGGGTTCAGCTGTGCACGGTGCAGGTTCTCCAGCAGCGCGTCCAGGAGGAGCTTCTCGTCGTCCGTGGCCCGCACGATGGCCGGGATGGCCGCGAGGCCGGCCTCGCGGCAGGCACGCCACCGGCGCTCACCCATGATGAGCTCGTACCGGCCGCCACCCACCTGGCGGACGACCACGGGCTGGAGCAGACCGACCTCCTTGATGGAGGTGATCAGCTCGGCCAGGGCGTCCTCGTCGAAGACCTCACGGGGCTGCCGCGGGTTCGGCGTGATGGCGTCGAGGGGAATCTCGGCGAAGTGAGCACCCATCGGCGCGGCCGGCACCGACGGGCCCGCCGCTGTGGCGTCCTCTGTTTCACGTGAAACAGAGGACAGCGTGGCCACCTTCGCGGCGGCCACTCCGCGCTCGTTCGGCAGGACCGGAACCGCTGCGGGCGACGGGGAGGCCGTCCCGCCCAGTGCGGCCGGCGGCACCGTCTTCTCTGTCGGGGCAGCGGGGATCAGTGCTCCGAGCCCACGACCCAGCCCCCTCCGTCGCTCACTCACTGCACGCCCTCCACCATGTTCGGTTCAGTCTGCTGTGCGCCGATGTGCGCCTGTGACGCGTCGTAGTGGACACCGACGCCCCTCAGCGCGATCTCACGGGCCGCCTCGAAGTACGAGAGAGCACCGCTCGATCCAGGATCGTAAGTCAGCACCGTCTGCCCGTAGCTCGGCGCCTCCGAGATACGGACGGAGCGGGGGATGCTGGTACGCAGAACCTCATCGCCGAAGTGGGTGCGCACCTCCTCGGCGACCTGGGAGGCAAGCCGCGTCCGACCGTCGTACATGGTGAGCAGGATCGTCGAGACGTGCAGGGTGGGGTTGAGGTGGCCTCGCACCAGGTCGACGTTGCGCAGCAGCTGTCCGAGTCCCTCCAGTGCGTAGTACTCGCACTGGATCGGGATGAGCACCTCCTGGCCGGCCACCAGGGCATTGACCGTGAGAAGGCCGAGCGACGGCGGGCAGTCGATGAGGATGTAGTCGAGCGGCTGCTCGTAGGCCTGGATGGCCCGCTGCAGCCGGCTCTCCCGCGCCACCAGCGACACCAGCTCGATCTCCGCACCGGCGAGATCGATGGTGGCGGGGGCGCAGAAGAGGCCCTCGACATCTGGGACGGGCTGGACGACCTCCGCCAGCGGCTTGCTCTCCACCAGGACGTCGTAGATGGAGGGCACCTCGGCGTGGTGGTCGATCCCCAGGGCGGTGGACGCGTTGCCCTGCGGGTCGAGGTCGATCACCAGGACGCGTGCGCCATGCAGAGCGAGCGAGGCGGCCAGGTTGACGGTGGTGGTCGTCTTCCCCACGCCGCCCTTCTGGTTGGCGACCACGATGACCCGGGTCTGCTCAGGGCGCGGCAGCCCCTCACCGGCACGGCCCAGAGCCTCCACCGCCAGCTGGGCAGCGCGACCGATGGGAGTGTCGTCCATCGGAGGCGGTGTTTCACGTGAAACATCCGCCCCCATCGATTCGGTACGGGGACCGGGGACCGGATCGGTCATCGGTCCCGCGATGTTGGCGTCGGACCGCAAGGATTCACTCTCCTCGACTTCAGGCTCGCAATGAACAGAGCCTCCCATGCCTTCGGGGTCGCGAACCAGTGAGGCCTGACGTTCTGTGGAGAAATCCACCTCTGTGGACAACTCCGTGCCCCGTGAGGGGGCAGGTGTCTCGCGTGGAGGGGAGCTCTCGTCCAGGGAACCGAGAGGCTTCCGGTCACGAGGTTCGGCCGCAGCGCGGCCCCGACTGATGATGCCGTGCAGCAGTGAGCGACGTTTCACGTGAAACACGATGCACAGCGGTGGAGGCGGTGCTGCCGCGACACTCCGGCATGCGTGGGTTTGGCAGCTTGTGTGGAGTACGCCCGACCACAAAGGCCGGGCGCGTGATCGCGACGTGCGTCGCCGTGACACTCCTCCTCACAGCTTCACGATGAGGGGGATACGACTACCCGCGGCGGCGACGGGCCCGTCCGGTGCGGGCTGCCTTGGCGCGCTTGGCGGCGAAGCGCACACCGCCGGGACTCTCCCCGACCTCGACCCGCACCACGGTGGACGCGGGATCCACCACGCCCTCACCCACGTGCACGACCGACGTGGTCACGGCGCCCAGCTTCGTGAGGGCGGTGGCGGCGCTCTTCAGCTCCTCCTCCGCGGTGTCACCCTTGAGCGCGAGCATCTCCCCGTAGGGCCGCAGCAGGGGGATGCCCCAGGTGGCCAGACGGTCGAGCGGCGCGACGGCGCGCGCGGTCACGACGTGTACCGGAGGCAGCTTGCCCATGACCTCCTCGGCGCGTCCCCGCACCACCGTCACATGGTCCAGGCCGAGCAGCTCCACGACCTCGGTCAGGAAGTTGGTACGGCGGAGCAGCGGCTCCAGCAGGGTGATCTTCAGGTCCTCGCGGACCAGGGCCAGCGGAATGCCCGGCAGTCCTGCCCCCGAGCCGACGTCGCACACGGTGACGCCTTCGGGCACGACCTCGGAGAGCACCGCGCAGTTCAGCAGGTGCCGCTCCCACAGGCGGGGCACCTCACGGGGACCGATCAGGCCGCGCTGGACGCCCGCCTCGGCGAGCAGCTCGGCGTACCGGACCGCGTCCGCGAAGCGTTCACCGAACACCTCACGGGCCTGCTCGGGTGCGGGGGGAAGCTCCGCTGCCTCCGTCACGGTGGACCGTCCTTCCGTACCGTGCCGACACGGACGCCGACACCAGAACCAGAACTATCAGGCTGACAAAGAGCGGCCCCGCCTGCGCAACAGACGGGGCCGATGGACCGGTGGAGCCGGTCAGGCGGGAAGCACGACGACGAAGCGCTGCGGCTCCTCGCCCTCGGACTCGCTGCGCAGGCCGGCCGCCTTGACGGCGTCGTGCACGACCTTGCGCTCGAACGGGGTCATCGGGTCGAGCCGCACGGGCTGGCCGCTGCTCCTGGCCTCGGCCGCGGCCTTGGCGCCCAGGTCGGCGAGCTCAGTGCGCTTGCGGGCGCGGTAGCCGGCGATGTCGAGCATCAGGCGGCTGCGGTCGCCGGTCTCCCGGTGGACCGCGAGGCGCGTGAGCTCCTGGAGAGCCTCCAGCACCTCGCCGTCGCGGCCCACGAGCTTCTGCAGGTCGCGGCTGCCCGTGTCACTGATGATCGAGACAGAGGCGCGGTCGGCCTCGACGTCCATGTCGATGTCGCCGTCGAGATCGGCGATGTCGAGCAGACCCTCCAGGTAGTCCGCCGCGATCTCGCCTTCCTGCTCGAGGCGGGTCAGGGTGTCTGCGCCCTCGGCAGCGGCCGCGGTGGTGCCTTCCGTCACGGGATGGACTCCTTCTTACTTCTTCGACGGGGACTTGGGCCGCTGCGGGCCCTTGCGCTGTCCGGACTGGGCCCTGCTGCGGGTGGAGCCGTTGCCGGCGGGCTTGGCGTTGCCCTTCGTGGCCGCGGGCTTGGCGTCCTGGTCCTGCGGTGCGTCGGCCTTGGTCAGCGAGGTGGGTTCACCCGCCGGCTTGACCGCGCCGGAGTGGCGCTTGGACTTGGGCTGCCGCTTGGGCTGCTGCCGCTTGGGGGCGGCGGTGGCGGTCGTCGTACCGCCCTCGGCCTGGGCGGCGGCGCTGCTCTCGCTCTTGATCACCGTGCCGTCGGCCTGCGCGGCGAGACCGGCCTTGTTCAGGCCGTTGATGAACTTGCGCTCGTACTCGTTGCGGTCGCGGCCCTTGGTGACGATCGCCTTGACGATGGCGCGCTCCCGGCGGTTGCGGGTCTTGCCGTGCCGGGCGACGTGCTTGGAGAGGCGCTCCAGGTAGGCGGCCTGGGCCTTGGAACCCGGGGTCGGGTTGTTGTGGATGACGTACATCTGCTGGCCCATGGTCCACACGTTGGTGGTCAGCCAGTAGACGAGGACACCGACGGGGAAGTTGATGCCGAAGACGGCGAAGATGACGGGGAAGACGTACATCAGCATCTTCTGCTGCTGCATGAACGGCGTCTTCACCGTGGTGTCGACGTTCTTCGTCATCAGCTGGCGCTGCGTGTAGAACTGCGACAGCGACATCAGGACGATCATGATCGCCGTGACGACCCGCACGTCGGTCAGCGACGAGTTGAGCGCCTCGACCTTGTCGGGACTGTCCGTGAACTTCGCGGCGAGCGGGGCGCCGAAGATGTGGGCCTTCTGGGCGCTCTCCAGCAGTCGCTCGTTGATCACGCCGATGGTGTCGTTCGACGCGATGCTGTTGAGCACGTGGTACAGGGCGAAGAAGAACGGCGACTGCGCCAGGATGGGAAGACACGAGGAGAGCGGGTTGGTGCCCGTCTCCTTGTAGAGCTTCATCATCTCTTCGGACTGGCGCTGCTTGTCGTTCTTGTAGCGCTCCTGGATCTTCTTCATCTCCGGCTGGAGCGTCTGCATGGCGCGCGTCGCCTTGATCTGCTTCACGAAGAGCGGGATCAGGCAGATGCGGATGAGAATCACCAGGGACACGATGGACAGGCCCCAGGCCCACCCTGTGTCGGGCCCGAAGATGGAGCCGTACACGCTGTGGAACTGGACGATGACCCAGGAGACAGGTGTCGTGATGAAGCTGAAGAGGCTGGCAATCGTGTCCACTAATCATGCTCCTTGGGCATGGGACGGGGTCTCTGCGGCCGGGTCCGACGGACTCGTAGGACTTGTGGGAGAAGCCTGTCCCTCGGTGGCCGGTTCAACGGCGGAGGTCCCGCCCTTGCGTGCACGCCAGGCGTTACGCAGCATCTCGTGCCATCGAGGGCGCTTGCGCGGCGGGACATGGTCCACGCCGCCCAGCGACCACGGATTGCACCGCAGGATGCGCCAGGCCGTGAGTGCTGTTCCCTTGACGGCACCGTGCCGGTCGATGGCCGTGTAGCCGTAGTGGGAGCACGACGGGTAGTACTTGCACACCGGGCCCAGCAGCGGACTGATCGTCCACTGGTAGAGCTTGATCAGTGCCAGCAGCGGGTACTTCATCGCGCGCCCCCTCCCAGCAGCCGCTGAAGAGCGGCGTCCAGGTCTCGGGCCAGCTGTGCGTGGTCGGCGTCGCCCGCGGGGGGCAGCGCTCGTACCACTACCAGGCTACCGGGGGGCAGCTGGTCGACTCGCTCGCGCATCAGATGGCGAAGCCTCCGCTTCACCTTGTTGCGCACCACAGCTCCGCCCACGGCCTTGCTCACGACGAAACCCGCACGCGTCGGGGGAGCGCTCTCCCCAGGCGCATGCGGGTCCGTTGCACCGCTACGAAGATGGACGACGAGGTGCTGGCGCCCGGCCCGGCGTCCTCGTCGTACCGCGGTCGCGAAGTCCTCGCGCCGCCTCAGCCGGTTCTCGGTGGGCAGCACGACGGCATGACCTGACCGGGATCAGGCGGACAGACGGGCGCGACCCTTGCTGCGGCGGGACGCGAGAATCGCGCGGCCGGCACGGGTGCGCATACGCAGCCGGAAGCCGTGGGTCTTGGCGCGACGACGGTTGTTCGGCTGGAAGGTGCGCTTGCTCACTCGGGGGCTCCAGAAAGAATCGGTGTTTGCGGGGTGCCGTCCTGGCTGTCACCGTGCGCCCACGAGTAGCTCGCGTTACGCCCGAGTGCACCGCTGACCGATCACCTTGCGCGATCTGTGCCCATCGGAGGCAGGCGGCAGCAGCCATCGACAACTCGACCTGGTTACGGTACGCGCGGCTGCGCCATTCGGTCAAACCGACGGTCGCCGGGAGACACTTGTCCACAGCCTGGGGACAACAACTTGAACCGTACCGGTCGCGCTGACTACCGTGACTGGACTCCGATTCGTTCCCTTGACCCTTCACCACCCGATTTACATCCCGACCCGTCCCCCGCATCACACGATCGGGGGACCTGTGAGAGAGCGTGCCCTGTGGCTGACGTACCTGCCGATCTTGCCGCAGTGTGGCCACGCGTACTGGAGCAACTGCTCGGCGAGGGCCGTGGACAAGGTGTCGAGAGCAAGGACGAACACTGGATCCGGCGCTGCCAGCCGCTGGCCCTGGTCGCCGACACCGCGCTGCTCGCCGTGCCCAACGAGTTCGCCAAGGGTGTCCTCGAGGGACGTCTGGCCCCGGTCGTCAGCGAGAGCCTGAGCCGTGAGTGCGGCCGCCCGATCCGTATCGCGATCACGGTCGACGAGACCGCCGGCGAGCCGCCCGCCACGCCGGCGCCCGCTCCCCGTCCGCAGCCGCGCTACGAGGAGCCGGAGCTGCCCCCGGTCCACCCGGAGCGTCCGGAGCGCCCGGACCACCGCGACCGGCAGGAGCGCGAGCCGTACCAGGAGCGTGAGCCGTACGAGGGGTACGGCGGGTACGACCGCCGGCGCGGCGAGCAGCAGGGCCGGCCGGACGACCAGCTGCCCTCGGCGCGCCCCGCCTACCCTTCGGAGTACCAGCGCCCCGAGCCCGGCTCCTGGCCGCGGCCCTCGCAGGACGACTACGGCTGGCAGCAGCAGCGGCTCGGTTTCCCCGACCGGGACCCGTACGCCTCGCCGTCCCAGGACTCCTACGGCTCCCCGCAGCAGGACCCGTACGGCGCGCAGGATCCGTACGGCACGCAGGACTCGTACGGCTCGGACTCGTACGGCGGTCCGTCCTCCCAGGACTACCGTCCCCAGCCTGTGGACCGCCCGTCCTACGACCAGCGCTCCGACTACGAGCCGTCCCGCGGCGACTACGACCAGCGCGACGACCGGCGCCGCGACCTGCCGGAGCCGCCGCCCGGCTCGGGACACGTCCACCGCGGCGGCCCGGTCGGCCCGAACCTGCCGACGACGGGCGCGCCCGGTCCGCTGGCGGCGCAGCCGGCCCCGGCGACGGGTCCCGGCGAGCCGACCGCGCGGCTGAACCCGAAGTACCTCTTCGACACGTTCGTCATCGGCGCGTCCAACCGCTTCGCGCACGCGGCGGCGGTGGCCGTCGCCGAGGCGCCGGCGAAGGCGTACAACCCCCTGTTCATCTACGGCGAGTCGGGCCTCGGCAAGACGCATCTGCTGCACGCCATCGGGCACTACGCGCGGAGCCTCTACCCGGGCACGCGCGTGCGGTACGTGAGCTCGGAGGAGTTCACCAACGAGTTCATCAACTCCATCCGCGACGGCAAGGGCGACAGCTTCCGCAAGCGCTACCGCGAGATGGACATCCTGCTCGTCGACGACATCCAGTTCCTGGCGGACAAGGAGTCGACGCAGGAGGAGTTCTTCCACACGTTCAACACGCTCCACAACGCCAACAAGCAGATCGTGCTGTCCAGCGACCGGCCGCCCAAGCAGCTGGTGACGCTGGAGGACCGGCTGCGGAACCGTTTCGAGTGGGGCCTGATCACCGACGTGCAGCCGCCGGAGCTGGAGACGCGCATCGCGATCCTCCGCAAGAAGGCGGTCCAGGAGCAGCTCAACGCCCCGCCGGAGGTGCTGGAGTTCATCGCCTCCCGCATCTCGCGCAACATCCGCGAGCTGGAGGGCGCGCTGATCCGGGTGACGGCCTTCGCGTCGCTCA
The DNA here is from genome assembly GCA_002154585.1 of Streptomyces pseudogriseolus. GTDB lineage: Bacteria > Actinomycetota > Actinomycetes > Streptomycetales > Streptomycetaceae > Streptomyces > Streptomyces pseudogriseolus. The sequence continues at coordinate 12,910 of MUNG01000097.1, read as the reverse complement.
ACCGGCAGCCGGTGGACCTGGGGCTCACGGAGATCGTCCTCAAGGACCTGATGCCCGGGGGCGACGACTCGGCCCCGGAGATCACCTCGACGGCCATCATGGGCGCGACCGCCGACTACTTCGGGCTCACCGTCGAGGACCTGTGCGGCACCTCGCGCGGGCGCGCGCTGGTGACCGCACGGCAGATCGCCATGTATCTGTGCCGTGAGCTGACGGACCTGTCGCTGCCGAAGATCGGCGCGCTGTTCGGCGGGCGGGACCACACGACGGTGATGCACGCCGACCGGAAGATCCGCAATCTGATGGCCGAGCGGCGGTCCATCTACAACCAGGTCACCGAGCTGACCAACCGCATCAAGGCCGGCTGACGGCCCGCATTCCTGCGCGCGAGGGCGCCCCCGGAGCCATCCGGGGGCGCCCTTTTTTCGTGCTCCCGGCTTCCCGGTACGCCGTCCCACGGCTCTCCCAGCCGCGTGCGACTCCGCGTCCCGGCTCTCCGAGGCGTCCCCCGCCGCCCCTGACGCGTCTTCCGCCTCCCCGACCGCCGAGCCCGCGACGTCCCCGGTGTTCGATTCCAGCCGCGGGTTACGGCCTTCCTCCACAGATTCGGCGACTTTTTCCCGTCCACACGCTGGGGACCGCGAAGTTGTCCCAACGCCGTCCACAGGCACCCCTGGTGAGAAGCTGTCCGCGCAGGTCACCTGCCTGTGGATCCGTGGACAAACGATCTCCACAGACTGTGGACGACGCGGTGATCCACAGCCTGTGCATCGAGTTGTCCACGGGCTTCCCACAGGCTGCGGCCGGTTGTCCCCAGTGATCGGCCGCTTCTCCACATGGCTGTCCACTGTTCGGCAACGCGGCGCGCCTCCTCACCGGCCCGAGTGAAAGCCGTCACATCGAGCTGCCGAAGGGGGCTGTGGGAAAGGAGCGCAAACCTGGGGACGCGTCTGGGGAGAACTCGGCCCTCCCTGTGCACGGGATGTGCAGAACTTTCCGTTCTCCACAGCGAGGCCCGGTTGTCCACCGCCGCCGCCCACAGGGCCCGTGGACAAAAAACCGGCGCTGAGCTGCGCAAACGAGGTTATCCACGGTATCCACAGGCCCTACTACTACTCCCGACCATAGAGAGCGAGGAATTCGTTTCGAAGAGGGTCCTGTGCACAACTCGCTGTCTCGGCCCCGCCTGCCACTCGTCACGACTTGACCCCGACGGGCACCTACTGTCAGTGCGGTGCGTCAGACTGGACCCCGGTGTCCTTCCCCTCCGAGGGGCCGACGACACCGAGTCAGACGACGAAGCCAGGCAGGGCGAGAAGCGCCGGCAACAGCAGGAGGCGGCAACAGTGAAGATCCGGGTGGAACGCGACGTACTCGCGGAGGCAGTGGCCTGGGCGGCTCGCAGCCTCCCGGCCCGTCCGCCGGCGCCTGTCCTCGCCGGCCTGCTGCTCAAGGCCGACGACGGCCAGCTGAGCCTGTCCAGCTTCGACTACGAGGTCTCCGCGCGCGTGTCGGTGGAGGCCGAGGTCGAGGAGGAGGGCACGGTCCTGGTCTCCGGCCGCCTGCTGGCCGACATCTCCCGCGCCCTGCCCAACCGCCCGGTGGAGATTTCCACAGACGGTGTACGGGCGACGGTGGTCTGCGGCTCCTCGCGGTTCACGCTCCACACACTGCCTGTGGAGGAGTACCCGGCCCTGCCGCAGATGCCGAACGCGACGGGCACGGTCCCCGGCGAGGTCTTCGCCTCCGCCGTGCAGCAGGTCGCCATCGCGGCCGGCCGTGACGACACGCTGCCCGTCCTCACCGGTGTGCGCATCGAGATCGAGGGCGACACGGTGACGCTGGCCTCCACCGACCGCTACCGCTTCGCGGTCCGCGAGTTCCTGTGGAAGCCGGAGAACCCGGAGGTCTCCGCGGTCGCCCTGGTGCCCGCCAAGACCCTCCAGGACACTGCCAAGGCGCTGACCAGCGGCGACCAGGTGATCCTGGCGCTGTCCGGCTCGGGTGCGGGCGAGGGCCTGATCGGCTTCGAGGGCGCCGGACGCCGCACCACCACGCGTCTGCTGGAGGGCGACCTCCCGAAGTACCGCACGCTGTTCCCGACGGAGTTCAACAGCGTCGCCGTGATCGAAACCGCCCCCTTCGTGGAGGCCGTGAAGCGCGTGGCCCTGGTCGCCGAGCGCAACACCCCGGTGCGGCTGAGCTTCGAGCAGGGCGTGCTCATCCTGGAGGCCGGCTCCAGTGACGACGCACAGGCTGTGGAAAGGGTCGACGCCCAGCTCGAGGGCGACGACATCTCCATCGCCTTCAACCCGACGTTCCTGCTGGACGGCCTGAGCGCCATCGACTCCCCGGTGGCCCAGCTGTCGTTCACCACGTCCACCAAGCCGGCGCTGCTCAGCGGCCGCCCGGCGATGGACGCGGAGGCGGACGATGCCTACAAGTACCTGATCATGCCGGTGCGGCTCAGCGGCTGATCCGCGGCCGCGGGGGAAGCCGCAGGTGGGGACGGGCGTGTGAGCGCGTATGCCCACAGATGTGCGCGAGAGTCCGGGTTTAGGCTCGGACGCCGGCACGCGAGTGCCGTCACGTCCCGTCGCAACCACCGTAAGGAACACATCTGATGGAGCTCGGTCTCGTCGGTCTCGGCAAGATGGGCGGCAACATGCGCGAGCGGCTGCGCCGCGCGGGCCACACCGTCTTCGGGTACGACCGCAACCCGGACCTCGCCGACGTCCACAGCCTGCGGGAGCTCGTGGGCAAGCTCAGCGGCCCCCGCGTGGTGTGGGTGATGGTCCCGGCCGGTGAGCCGACCCAGTCCACCGTCGACGAGCTGGCCGAGCTGCTGGCGCCCGGCGACGTCGTGGTGGACGGCGGCAACTCCCGCTGGACCGACGACGAGAAGCACGCCGCGGAGCTGGCGGCCAAGGGCATCGGCTTCGTCGACTGCGGCGTCTCCGGCGGCGTCTGGGGCCTGGAGAACGGCTACGCGCTGATGTACGGCGGCTCCGCGGAGGACGTCGCCAAGGTGCAGCCGATATTCGACGCCCTCAAGCCGGAGGGCGACTTCGGGTCGGTGCACGCCGGCAAGGCCGGCGCGGGCCACTTCGCCAAGATGGTCCACAACGGCATCGAGTACGCCATGATGCAGGCCTACGCCGAGGGCTGGGAGCTGCTGGAGAAGGTCGACTCGGTGACCGACGTCCGCGAGGTCTTCCGCTCCTGGCAGGAGGGCACCGTCATCCGCTCCTGGCTGCTCGACCTCGCGGTCAACGCGCTCGACGAGGACGAGCACCTGGAGGGGCTCCGGGGTTATGCACAGGACTCCGGTGAGGGACGCTGGACTGTGGAGGCCGCCATCGACAACGCGGTCCCGCTGCCGGCGATCACGGCCTCGCTGTTCGCCCGGTTCGCCTCGCGCCAGGAGGACTCGCCGCAGATGAAGATGATCGCGGCGCTGCGGAACCAGTTCGGCGGCCACGCGGTCGAGAAGAAGTAATCCACAGGGACGTCACCTGTCCACAGGACCGCGCCCGCGGTCCGCGACGCCGGAGGAGGTCGGCGGAACGATCATGCACGTCACGCATCTGTCGCTGGCCGACTTCCGCTCCTACCCCCGGGTCGAGGTCTCGCTCGACCCCGGGGTGACGGCCTTCGTCGGTCCCAACGGGCAGGGCAAGACGAACCTCATCGAGGCGGTCGGCTACCTCGCCACCCTCGGCAGCCACCGGGTGTCCTCCGACGCCCCGCTGGTGCGCATGGGAGCCGACCGCGCGATCGTCCGGGCCCAGGTCCGGCAGGGCGACCGGCAGCAGCTGGTCGAGCTGGAGCTCAACCCGGGCCGCGCCAACCGCGCCCGCATCAACCGGTCCTCGCAGGTCAGGCCGCGTGACGTGCTGGGCATCGTGCGGACCGTGCTGTTCGCGCCCGAGGACCTGGCGCTGGTCAAGGGCGACCCGGGCGAGCGCCGGCGTTTCCTGGACGAGCTGATCACGGCGCGCTCCCCGCGCATGGCGGGCGTGCGCTCCGACTACGACCGGGTGCTCAAGCAGCGCAACACGCTGCTGAAGTCGGCGGCGCTGGCCCGCCGGCACGGGGGCCGCACGCTGGACCTGTCCACGCTCGACGTGTGGGACCAGCACCTCGCGCGCGTGGGCGCCGAGCTCCTGGCGCAGCGCCTGGACCTGGTGGCCTCGCTCCAGCCGCTGGCCGACAAGGCGTACGAGCAGCTGGCGCCGGGCGGCGGCCCGGTGACGCTGGAGTACCGGCCGTCCGCGCCGGGCGAGGCGCACACCCGTGAGGACCTGTACGAGCAGCTGATCGCCGCGCTCGCCGAGTCCCGCAAGCAGGAGATCGAGCGCGGGGTGACCCTGGTCGGCCCGCACCGTGACGACCTGCTGCTCAAGCTGGGCCAGATGCCCGCCAAGGGCTACGCCTCGCACGGCGAGTCGTGGTCCTACGCGCTGGCGCTGCGTCTCGCCTCGTACGACCTGCTGCGCGCCGAGGGCAACGAGCCGGTGCTGGTGCTCGACGACGTGTTCGCGGAGCTGGACGCGCGCCGCCGGGAGCGGCTGGCCGAGCTGGTGGCCCCCGGTGAGCAGGTGCTGGTGACGGCCGCCGTCGACGACGACGTGCCGCACGTGCTGGCGGGCGCGCGGTTCGCCGTGTCCGAGGGCATGGTGGAGCGCGCGTGAGCGGGGAGAAGCCGTCCGCCGGCGGCGCCGGGAAGGACCCCGAGCCCTCAGGCGTCGACCTGGCCCGGGTGGCGCTGCGCGCGGCCCGCGAGGCGGCACGCGCGCGTGGGGACGCGGCGCAGCAGAAGAAGCAGGCGCGGCGCGGGGGCCTGCGCTCCGGAGCCCGTACCGACCGGCGTGACCCGATGGCGCTGGGCGCGGCGATCAACCGGCTGCTCACCGAGCGCGGCTGGGAGGCCCCGGCGGCGGTCGGCGGGGTGATGGGGCGCTGGCCGGAGATCGTCGGCGAGGACGTCGCCAAGCACTGCGAGCCGGAGCGGTACGACGAGGACGAGCGTGTGCTGGTGGTGCGCTGCGACTCCACGGCGTGGGCGACCAATCTGCGGCTGCTGGCGCCGACGCTCGTGGCCCGGCTCAACGATGACCTCGGGCACGGCACCGTGCGGCTGATCAAGGTGGCCGGACCCGCCGGGCCGGCCCGCCGCTACGGGCCGCTGCGCGCCCCGGGGAGCACCGGTCCCGGGGACACGTACGGGTGATCCGGGGGCTTTTTCCGCCTCGCCGTGCACACGTGAGGGACATCACATTCGGGCGTCCGGGCACCGCTTTCGCGGGGCGGATGCCCGCTTCGTCGTGCCCCCGGACGGGGCCGCGCGCCGCCACCTGACTCCTAAGTAGCCAAGGGTTGACGGCCGGAAGCGCTGAGTGCCCTCGTGGGGCCTCTGGAGCCCCCATCCGCATATCGGGAGTCGGGCGAGGCCGTTTCGGGGCGGCACATGCGGACTCAGGTACCCGCAAACCCCCATCGATGTCAGTGCTACCGGTAGACTGGAAGACAATCCCGCCCCGATCGTGGGGACCGCCCGGGAAGACGCTGAGCAACGCTGATCAAGGCTTACCAACGCAACATGCCGCAGCCGCTCCGGCAACCTGCCGACGAGCCCGGCTCGTGCTGTGCCAGAAAGGGCGCTTCGTGGCCGATTCCGGCAACCCCAACGAGAACATCCCGTCCACCGACACCGCCGCCGGCGACGCGGCGAGCTCCTCGACCGGAGACGCCGCCACGTCGTACGACGCGAGTGCCATCACCGTCCTCGAGGGCCTGGACGCGGTCCGCAAGCGACCCGGCATGTACATCGGGTCGACGGGCGAGCGGGGCTTGCACCACCTGGTGCAGGAGGTCGTCGACAACTCGGTCGACGAGGCGCTGGCCGGCTACGCGGACACCATCGACGTGACGATCCTGGCCGACGGCGGCGTCCGCGTCGTCGACAACGGCCGTGGCATCCCCGTGGGCATCGTCCCCTCCGAGGGCAAGCCCGCCGTCGAGGTCGTCCTCACCGTGCTGCACGCGGGCGGCAAGTTCGGCGGCGGCGGCTACGCGGTCTCCGGCGGTCTGCACGGCGTGGGCGTGTCCGTGGTCAACGCGCTGTCGACGCGCGTCGCCGTCGAGGTGAAGACCGACGGCCACCGCTGGACGCAGGACTACAAGCTGGGCGTCCCCACGGCGCCCCTGCAGAAGCACGAGGCGACCGAGGAGACCGGCACGTCGGTCACCTTCTGGGCCGACGGCGACATCTTCGAGACCACGGACTACTCGTTCGAGACGCTCTCCCGGCGCTTCCAGGAGATGGCGTTCCTCAACAAGGGCCTGCGGATCAACCTCACCGACGAGCGTGAGTCGGCGAAGGCGACCGCCGGCGCGGACGAGGCGGGCGAGGACGAGAAGCACGAGGTCAAGAGCGTCTCGTACCACTACGAGGGCGGCATCGTCGACTTCGTGAAGTACCTCAACTCCCGCAAGGGCGAGGTGATTCACCCCACCGTCATCGACCTCGAGGCGGAGGACAAGGAGCGGCACCTGTCGCTCGAGGTCGCCATGCAGTGGAACGGCGGCTACACGGAGGGCGTGTACTCGTTCGCCAACATCATCCACACGCACGAGGGCGGCACGCACGAGGAGGGCTTCCGTGCGGCGCTCACCTCGCTGATCAACAAGTACGCGCGCGACAAGAAGCTGCTCCGCGAGAAGGACGACAACCTCACCGGCGACGACATCCGCGAGGGTCTGACCGCGATCATCTCGGTCAAGCTGAGCGAGCCGCAGTTCGAGGGCCAGACCAAGACCAAGCTGGGCAACACCGAGGTGAAGACCTTCGTGCAGAAGGTCGTCTACGAGCACCTCGCCGACTGGCTGGACCGCAACCCGAACGAGGCCGCGGACATCGTCCGCAAGGGCATCGCGGCAGCCACCGCGCGCGTGGCGGCCCGCAAGGCGCGCGACCTGACGCGCCGCAAGGGCCTGCTGGAGACGGCGTCGCTGCCGGGCAAGCTGTCCGACTGCCAGTCGAACGACCCGACCAAGTGCGAGATCTTCATCGTCGAGGGTGACTCCGCCGGCGGCTCGGCCAAGTCCGGCCGCAACCCCGAGTACCAGGCGATCCTCCCGATCCGAGGAAAGATCCTCAACGTCGAGAAGGCGCGCATCGACCGGATCCTGCAGAACCAGGAGATCCAGGCGATGATCTCCGCGTTCGGCACCGGCGTGCACGAGGACTTCGACATCGAGAAGCTCCGCTATCACAAGATCATCCTGATGGCGGACGCCGACGTCGACGGCCAGCACATCAACACCCTGCTGCTGACGTTCCTGTTCCGCTTCATGCGGCCGCTGGTCGAGGCCGGGCACGTGTTCCTCTCCCGTCCCCCGCTCTACAAGATCAAGTGGGGCAAGGACGACTTCGAGTACGCGTACTCCGACCGCGAGCGCGACGCGCTGATCGAGATGGGCCGCAACGCGGGCAAGCGCATCCGTGAGGACTCCGTCCAGCGCTTCAAGGGCCTCGGCGAGATGAACGCCGAGGAGCTGCGCATCACCACGATGGACCAGGAGCACCGGGTCCTCGGCCAGGTCACCCTGGACGACGCCGCCCAGGCCGACGACCTCTTCTCCGTCCTGATGGGCGAGGACGTCGAGGCCCGCCGCGCGTTCATCCAGCGCAACGCCAAGGACGTCCGCTTCCTCGACATCTGAGTCGGTCTCAGCTGACCGCACCAGGAAGGACCTTCACCAGCAATGACCGACGAGAACACTCCCGTCACGCCTCTCGAGGACGCGGACGCGGCCGGTATGCGCGTCGAGCCCGTCGGGCTCGAGACGGAGATGCAGCGTTCGTACCTCGACTACGCGATGTCCGTCATCGTCTCGCGTGCGCTGCCCGACGTCCGTGACGGCCTCAAGCCCGTCCACCGCCGCGTGCTGTACGCGATGTACGACGGCGGCTACCGCCCCGAGCGCGGCTTCTACAAGTGCGCCCGCGTCGTCGGCGACGTCATGGGCAACTACCACCCGCACGGCGACAGCTCCATCTACGACGCCCTGGTCCGGCTCGCCCAGCCCTGGTCGATGCGGATGCCGCTCGTCGACTCCAACGGCAACTTCGGCTCCCCGGGCAACGACCCGGCGGCGGCCATGCGCTACACCGAGTGCAAGATGGCGCCGCTGTCGATGGAGATGGTCCGTGACATCGACGAGGAGACCGTCGACTTCACGGACAACTACGACGGCCGCTCCCAGGAGCCGACCGTCCTGCCGGCCCGGTTCCCGAACCTGCTGATCAACGGCTCGGCCGGTATCGCGGTCGGCATGGCGACCAACATCCCGCCGCACAACCTGCGCGAGGTCGCCGCCGGCGCCCAGTGGTACCTGGAGAACCCGGAGGCGTCGCACGAGGAGCTGCTGGACGCGCTCATCGAGCGCATCAAGGGCCCCGACTTCCCGACCGGCGCCCTGGTGGTCGGCCGCAAGGGCATCGAGGAGGCGTACCGCACGGGCCGCGGCTCGATCACCATGCGCGCGGTGGTCGAGGTCGAGGAGATCCAGAACCGCCAGTGCCTGGTGGTCACGGAGCTGCCGTACCAGACCAACCCCGACAACCTCGCGCAGAAGATCGCCGACCTGGTGAAGGACGGCAAGATCGGCGGCATCGCCGACGTGCGCGACGAGACGTCCTCGCGGACCGGCCAGCGTCTGGTCATCGTGCTGAAGCGGGACGCGGTCGCCAAGGTCGTGCTGAACAACCTGTACAAGCACACCGACCTCCAGACCAACTTCGGCGCCAACATGCTGGCCCTGGTCGACGGCGTGCCGCGCACGCTGTCGCTGGACGCGTTCATCCGCCACTGGGTGACGCACCAGATCGAGGTCATCGTCCGCCGTACGCGCTTCCGGCTGCGCAAGGCCGAGGAGCGGGCGCACATCCTGCGCGGTCTGCTGAAGGCCCTGGACGCCATCGACGAGGTCATCGCGCTGATCCGGCGCAGCGACACCGTCGAGATCGCGCGCGGCGGCCTGATGGACCTCCTCGACATCGACGACATCCAGGCCAACGCCATCCTCGAGATGCAGCTGCGCCGGCTGGCCGCCCTGGAGCGCCAGAAGATCGTCCAGGAGCACGACGAGCTCCAGGCGAAGATCAACGAGTACAACGAGATCCTGGCCTCCCCGGTCCGCCAGCGCGGGATCGTGAGCGCCGAGCTGGCCGCGATCGTCGAGAAGTACGGCGACGACCGCAAGACGAAGCTGATCCCCTACGAGGGCGACATGTCCATCGAGGACCTGATCGCCGAGGAGGACATCGTCGTCACGGTCACGCGCGGCGGCTACATCAAGCGCACCAAGACCGACGACTACCGGGCGCAGAAGCGCGGCGGCAAGGGTGTGCGCGGGGCGAAGCTCAAGGAAGACGACATCGTCAACCACTTCTTCGTCTCCACCACGCACCACTGGCTGCTGTTCTTCACCAACAAGGGCCGTGTGTACCGCGTGAAGGCGTACGAGCTGCCCGACGCGGGACGCGACGCGCGCGGGCAGCACGTGGCGAACCTGCTGGCCTTCCAGCCGGACGAGACCATCGCCCAGATCCGCGCCATCCGCGACTACGACGCGACGCCCTACCTGGTCCTGGCCACCAAGGCCGGCCTGGTGAAGAAGACCCCGCTGAAGGACTACGACTCCCCGCGGTCCGGCGGTGTCATCGCGATCAACCTGCGTGAGCGCGAGGACGGAACCGACGACGAACTGATCGGCGCCGAACTCGTCTCGTCCGAGGACGATCTGCTGCTGATCAGCAAGAAGGCACAGTCGATCAGGTTCACGGCGACGGACGACGCGCTGCGGCCCATGGGCCGCGCCACCTCGGGCGTCAAGGGCATGAGTTTCCGCGAAGGGGACGAGCTGCTCTCGATGAATGTTGTTCGACCCGGTACGTTCGTGTTCACTGCCACGGACGGCGGGTACGCGAAGCGGACCGCCGTCGACGAGTACCGCGTCCAGGGCCGCGGCGGCCTCGGCATCAAGGCCGCCAAGATCGTGGAGGACCGCGGGTCGCTCGTCGGCGCGCTGGTGGTCGAGGAGACCGACGAGATCCTCGCCATCACGCTGTCGGGTGGTGTGATTCGTACGCGAGTCAACGAGATCAGGGAAACCGGCCGTGACACCATGGGCGTCCAACTGATCAACCTGAGCAAGCGCGATGCCGTGGTCGGCATCGCCCGTAACGCCGAAGCAGGACGCGAGGCGGAGGAAGTCGACGGCGACGTGGCCGTGGACGACACCGCCGACGGGGACGCGACCACCGGTACGGACCAGGGCGAGGCGCCCTCGTCCGAGTAGCACGAGGAGTGAGTCAGCGTGAGCGGAGCCACGGGCGCCGGACCGGCCGGTACCAGTACGGGAACGGACGGCGGCGGCCGTGGCTCCGCCGCGCGGGCGTCAGATCCGCACACGACCAATCTCAAAGCGATCAAGGCGCCGGTCTCCGACGCCTCCTCGTCGACCAGGCAGGGATCCCAGGGGGGAACCGTGACGGACACCCGAGGCCCGCAGGCCGCACCCGCGCAGGGTGCGGCCGCCCAGGCGGCCTCACCGCTGCCGGGGGAACGGCAGCCGCAGCAGCAGGCGGGCCCGTACCACCCGCCGCAGGCCTATCCGGCCCAGGCGGGCGCCGCCGCCGGCCGCACCGGTGCGGTGCGCCGTCCCCGCACGGGCGCGAGCACCACCCCGCGCGTGCGTAAGGCGCGCCTGCGCGTGGCGAAGGCCGACCCGTGGTCGGTCATGAAGGTGAGCTTCCTGATCTCCATCGCGCTCGGCATCTGCACGATCGTGGCGGCCGCGGTGCTGTGGATGGTCATGGACGCCATGGGCGTCTTCTCGACCGTCGGCGGCACGATCTCCGAGGCGACCGGCTCGGAGGGGTCGAACGGCTTCGACCTCCAGTCGTTCCTGTCGCTGCCGAACGTCCTGCTGTTCACGACGGTCATCGCCGTCATCGACGTCGTCCTGGCGACGGCGCTGGCGACCCTGGGCGCGTTCATCTACAACCTGTCGGCCGGTTTCGTGGGCGGCGTCGAGCTGACGCTGGCCGAGGACGAGTGACCAGCCTGGCAGGCGCTCCCGGGCCGCGCTGACGGCCCGGGGGAAACCGATTTTGGGACTGCCCCGGTCGTGCGCTAATCTTCAGGAGTCAGCGCGCGGGACACACCCCCGCAAAGCGCGGCGGGGCTATAGCTCAGTTGGTTAGAGCGCATCCCTGATAAGGATGAGGCCACAGGTTCAAATCCTGTTAGCCCCACAGCACGGAAACCCCCGGTCCACTCGGACCGGGGGTTTTTGCGATGCGTGCCCGGCACGGGCCGGTTACGGTCGCCGGATGACATCCGATCCCACGTCGCCCCCCGCGGACGTCGCGGCGCTGCCCACGGCGGAGTTCGCCTTTCCCGGCCCGTTGCGCGACCGGCTGGTCGCGGCGGTCCTCGACGGCTCCAAGACCGCCACGACAGGACTCGTCGCCGAGTACGAGCGTGAGGGGGAGCCCCTGCCAAAGGCCGGGGACCGTTCGGTGCTCGTCGACTCGGACGGCCGGCCGGTCGCGGTCCTCGAGGTGACCGGCGTGCGTGTCGTCCCGCTGGCGCGGGTGGATGCCGTTCACGCGGTGGACGAGGGGGAGGGATACGCCGGCGTGGCCGAGTGGCGCGCGGGCCATGAGCGGTTCTGGGGCAGCGCGGAGATGCGGGCGGCGCTGGGCGACCCGGACTTCGCCGTGGACGACACGACGCCGGTCGTCCTGGAGCGCTTCCGTGTCGTCACCGACCTGCGCGGCGCCGGCTGAGCCGTGGTCCGCCGAAATCCGTCGCGTCGCGTGGGCGACGGGCGGTACGGTCGCGGGCTCGTGCTTCCGATGGGAAGGTGGGGCTTCATGGCGAGTCGGATCAGTGAACTGGTGCTGGAGTGCCGGGACCCGGAGCTGCTCGCGCGGTTCTGGTGCGAGGTGCTCGACTTCGTGGAGCTGGACCGTGACGGGGAGGACATCGAGATCGGTCCGCGGGAGGGGTTCGGCGGGGCGCAGCCGACGATCGTCCTCAGCAAGCAGGAGCGGCCGCAGCCGGACAGGACCCGGCTGCACATCGACGTGAACGCCACCGACCGCGACCAGGACGCCGAGCTGGAGCGTCTGCTGGGGCTCGGGGCGCGGCCGGCCGACGTCGGGCAGACCGGTGAGGAGTCGTGGCATATCCTCGCCGATCCTGAGGGCAACGTGTTCTGCCTGCTGAGAAGGCGTCTCGACCCGCTCTGAGGCCCTGTCGAGGGTCCTGCGGTGCGCCAAGTGCTACGGGAGCCGCACAGCGCCTCACACCGCCGTGTGCGGGCGCGCGGTGCGGACATGACCCGGACCCCGGTCGGCGGGCGACCGGGGTCTTCGTTCTCTCTGCTCGTGTCGTGCCGTTGTGCTGTACGCAAGTTCGCCAGGACTCCGGTGAAGCAGCGACGGCACGAGGAGGGTCGGGTCGGAAGAAGCAGCGGGGGCGCGGCGGCCTCAGCGCTGGAGCGGGATCCGGGCGGAGGCGGGAGCGGGCAGGGTGGTCGCCGTGTCCGGGGAGCAGTGCGCGGGGACCAGTTCCGACTCGGGGCGTTCGGAGGAACCGTCCTGTGCCGCCTCGGTGTCGGATTCCGCGGCCGTGTCCGAGAGGGGCCGGTGCCGGCAGCTGGGGGATTTGCCGTGCGCCTCGGCGTGGATGCGCTGCTTCATCGTGGGGGGCAGTGCCCTGATCAGGGACCAGGACCACAGGGAAGTCGTCGGTGCGGGCGCCTCCGTCTTCGGAGCGGCGCTGTCGCTGTTGCGCGTCTTCTGGGTCTGGGGTACTGCCGCCGCGGCGGC
>MUNG01000096.1 GCA_002154585.1 Streptomyces pseudogriseolus | reverse complement strand
TGGAACCGGCGGTCGGAGGCCCGGAAGCCGGCGGCCGAGGGCGCGGAAGCGGCGGCCGCTGGCGCGGAACTCGGTGGTCGAGGGGCGCGGGAGCCGGCGGTCGAGGGCGTCGAAGATGCCCGTCAGCCCAGTGCCTGCACGGCGTGCAGGGCGCCCACACCGGTGGCGAGGAGGCCCAGGAGCAGGCGTAGCCCGTTCTCCGGCAGGCGTGGCCGGAGACGCGCGCCCAGATACCCGCCGGTCAGTCCGCCGAGACCGCAGGCCAGCCCCAGGTACCAGTCCGGCGCCACGTCCCNNACAGCAGCGCGAAGACGCCCGCGCCCGCCACGGACGTGACGAAGGTCGAGGCCAGCGCCGCCGGGGCCACCCGCGCCACGGACATGCCCCGCCCCACCAGCAGCGGCCCCAGCAGCGAACCGCCGCCGATGCCGTAGACCCCGCCGACGACGCCGACCGCCAGGGCGAGCCCCGTCACGGCACGTGGCGACGGCTCGGCGTCGTCCCGTACCGGCCGTGCGGGTCGCAGGGTGCGCCGCACCAGCCACAGCCCGAGCGGCACCAGCAGTACGGCGATCAGCAGCCGGAACACGGTGGCCCCCGGGACGGCGAACACCCGCAGGGCGGCGCCCGCCACGACCCCGGGCAGGGTGCCGCGCACCAGCCGGCGGGTCAGCGGGTCGTGCAGCAGGCCGGCGCGGTGGCGCAGCAGCGCCCCGGGCCCGGCCACCACGTTGTACAGCAGGTTCGTCGGCGTGACCGCGGGGCTCGGCACCCCGAGGACGCCGAGCTGCACCGGCAGCAGGAACACCGCGCCGGAGACCCCCGCGGGCGTGGTCACCACGGAGACGACCAGCCCCGCGGCGAATCCGGCGAGTCCGGTAGACCAGTCCACGGAAGGTCAGGCGGGGAGGACGAACGGGGGGTGGGCGCCGTTGAGGAAGTAGTCCCCGACGTCCCGCAGCCGGTGCGCGACGGGCTCGTACAGGGTGTGCGTGCGGGCGTTGCGCCAGAAGCGGTCGAAGCCCAGCCGCGCGGACGCCGAGCGCGGGCCGACGATGTCCAGCGCGCGGGTGGCGGACTCCTGCGCCGCCCGGGAGGCCGCGGTCTCGGCCATGGACACCAGCGCGGAGACGTCCGCGTACTCGTCGTACGTCAGGTCCTCGCCCCGCTCGAGGCCGCGCCGCACGGCGTCCAGGGCCTGGTCGCACAGCGCGGACGCGGAGCGGGCGAGCACCGTCAGCTCGCCGTACGCGGTGAGCACCTGCGGGTCGTCGGGCGCGCCGGAGGACGGGACGCGGTGCCAGGGGCGGTGCCCCGCCCTGCTGTACTCGCGCACCTCCGCCAGCACCCCCTCGGCCATGCCGAGCAGCAGCTGCACGGAGAACAGCCGGCCCACGGGCGCCGCCAGCGCGGCCCGGGGGACCAGGTGGTCCTCGTCCGCCGACAGCGAGCCCAGCACCTCGCCGGCGCCCACCGGGACGTCGTCGAACTCCACGCTGCCGCCGCCCGCGAGCCGCTGTCCGAAGGTGTCCCCGGCCGCGTCGACCATTACGCCCCGGCGGGCCGGGTCCACGACCACGGCCACGGGCTCGCCGGAGTCCTCCCGCACCGCCCGCACGGCGAGCCGGTCGGCCACCAGCACCCCGGTCGGGTAGCTCTGGCGGCCGCCGAGGAGCAGACCACGGGACGTGCGGGACAGGGTCAGCGGCGGGTCCTGCGGGGCGAACCCGCCGCCCCAGCACCACTGTCCGGCCGCGGAGCGCTCCGCCGTCCGCAGGACCGTCTCCGGGTCACCGAAGAACCGGGCGCTCCACGACAGGAAGTAGTGGGAGCCGAGGAGCTGCCCTATGGCGCCGTCGGCCGTGGAGATCTCCCGCACCACCGCGTACGCCGTGTCCCAGTCAGCACCGCCGCCCCGCCCGGCCGGCGTGAGCAGGGTCAGCAGACCCGCCTCGCGCAGCCGGGACACCTCGTCGACCGGGGCCTTTCCCGCCTGTTCCCGGATGACGGTGTCCGTGGCCAGGTCCTCCGCCGCCTCGCGGGCCACGCGCAGCCAGTGCGCCCGGCCGTGCGCGACGGGTTCGGCCGGGGACGCGGGGCGGGTCGGCGCGGCGGCGGCAGGGCACATGGGGTGCTCTCCTCAGGATCGGCCGCGGGCTGCGGCGTGGGGGCTGTCCTGCTGGTCGGGGACGTACTTGTAGCCGATGGACCGGACGGTGACGATCCGGTGCCGGTGGGCGGCGCCCAGCTTGCGGCGCAGCCGTGCGACGTGGACGTCGACCGTGCGGCCGTCGCCGACGTGGTGGTAGCCCCAGACGGCCGCCACCAGCGCCTCGCGCGACTGCACGAGGTGGGGGCGCCGCACGAGGTGCGCCAGCAGCTCGAACTCCAGGTACGTCAGGTCGAGTTCGCGCCCGTCGACCTCGGCGGTGCGGCGCGCGGCGTCGATGGTGACGGCGTCGACGGTGGCGGCGTCGACAGTGACGGCATCGACGGTGGCGGCGTCGCCCGCCGACTGGCGCGCGGGCGTCGTGCCGTCGGCGGCCAGCAGCCGGAACTCGGCCCGCGGCCGGTCCTTGGCGAACAGGTCCAGCGGGTCGGTGCCCTGGGGGACCAGCAGGAGGTAGCCGACGAGCGGCGGGGACGCGGGGTCCTCGGCGTCGTGCCGCACCCCGTCGGCCACCAGGTGGAGGTGGCGCGCGTCGGGCAGCGGACGGAGCGAGGCGGTCGGGTGCGGAAGTGCCGTGGTCATGGCGGTAGTCCCTCGGGAACGGTGTCGGGTCCCGGCGGACGCGGGGGTGGTGCGTCGGAGCCGGGAAGGGGGGCCGGAGCGGCACGGCCGGCGTGCGGGCCGTGCGTCAGGCGCGACAGCAGGCGGCGCTGACGACGTGACCGAAGTCGACATGCCGACGACGTACGAGTCGCTGCTGCACAGGGGACATGTCCCTCATGCTGCGCACCCCCCGCGAACACCGTCAAGCTTTTCCTAGTAAGTCCCTAGGAAAAGAGGGGAACGTCTCACATGCTGAGCGGGCGGGGCCGCTCTGCGGGACCTGGAGCGCCGCCGGGGGCGCGGGCGCGCGGATCTGACGGTGCGTTGACACCCCCGAACGGCGCGTGCTTGCATCCCTCCTCCGCCCCTCCTCCGTCCTTCCTCCTCAAGCCCTCCGACGACGAGGACCCCCGTCATGCCCTCCTCCGCCGTGCCCTCTTCCCGTCCCGACGAGACCGCCTACGACCGGCGCCGGCTGCGCCAGTGGCTGGCCGGCGAGGCCCGCGCGGACGGCGTGAACCGCCGCCGCATGCTCACCCTGCTCGCCGCCGCCGGAGCCGCCGGCGCGCTGCCCCTGTCCGCACCGGCGCCCGCCCGCGCCGCCGACGGCGACACCATCGTCAAGCCACTGCCGCCCGAGGCGTTCGTCCGTCACGGCACCAACGCCGAGACCCGTTGGGAGGCCCTGCGCGGCACCGGCCACCACACCCCCAACGACCTGTTCTTCGTCCGCAACCACACCGCCACCCCGCGCATCGACGCGGACGACTGGCGGCTGCGGCTGTGGGGGAGCGGCCTGCGCGGCGGGCCCGGCGAGGACAGGGCGGTCGAGTGCGGGTACGACGACCTGCGCAGGCTGCCCTCCGTCACCCGCACCGCCTTCGTCGAGTGCGCCGGCAACGGACGCAGCGGCTACGCCACCCAGCAGGGCGAGACGGTCTCCGGCACCCCCTGGACGCTGGGCGCGATCGGCGTGGCCCGCTGGCGCGGCGTCCCCCTGGCCGCGGTCCTGCGCCGGGCTGGCCTGTCCCCGTACGCCGTCGACGTGCAGCCGCGCGGCCTGGACGCCGAGTACGTCAGCGGCGGGGAGAACCTCGGCCGGGTACGACGGCCGCTGCCGCTGGCCAAGGCGCTCGACGACGTCGTGCTCGCCTACGAGATGAACGGCGAGCCGCTGCCGCCCGACCACGGATACCCGGTGCGGGTGCTGGTGCCGTCCTGGGTGGGCATCGCGTCGATCAAGTGGGTCGGCGACATCGAGGTGTCCGCGCAGTCGCTGTTCTCACCGTGGAACACCACGTTCTACCGGCTGTTCGGGCCGGCCCACCCCGAGGGCGGCAGCGCGCCGCTGACCCGGCAGACCCTCAAGAGCGCCTTCGAGCTGGCGAGCGGCGCCACGTTCCCGGCGGACCGGCGTCAGGTGCTGACGGGCCGTTCGTGGTCGGGCGCCGGACCGGTCGCCCGGGTCGACGTCAGCACCGACGGCGGGTCGAGCTGGCAGCCGGCCCGGCTGCTGGACCGGCCGCGTCCCGACACCTGGACCCGGTGGTCCGTCACCTGGAAGCCCCGCACCCGGGGCGCGACCCAGCTGCTGGCCCGCGCCACCGACACGGCGGGCCGCACCCAGCCGGACGTCTCCGCGTTCAACAGCCAGGGCTACCTGTTCGACGCCGTGGTGCGCCACGAGGTGACGGTGGTCTGACCCGGGCGGTCCTTCTTCCGGGGCCCGGCTCCCGCTCTCACGGGGTGAGACGCCGGGTGCGGGGCGGGCGGCCCCCTTGACGCGGGCGGAGTACGCCCCGAGACTCCTGTACGGGAATCCTAGTGAATCGGTAGGGAAAGAGATGGGCCGTGCAGCTCCTGACCTCGGCGGGGACACCGTGCGTGTCGCCCTCGGGCAGCTGCCCCTGCTGACATCCCGGCTGCACATCGACCTCGCGCGCGTCTGCGGCGCGACGGGCTCCCCGGACGACGCCGTCCCCGCGCGCCCCTGAGACCCCCCTCT
>MUNG01000095.1 GCA_002154585.1 Streptomyces pseudogriseolus | reverse complement strand
GCCCCGACGACCGCCCCACATCCCCCGAGCACGGTGCGGAAGGAGCCCGGTGACCGCACCCCACACCGACGTCGAGCAGGTCGAGGCCGCCAACACCGCCTTCTACGAGGCACTGGAGAGAGGCGACTTCGAAGAGGTCGCGTCGGCCTGGCTCACCCCTTCCGACCTGGGCGTCGACGAGTCGTACCACGACCCCGCCGACACGGGCGTGGTCTCCTGCGTGCACCCCGGCTGGCCGGTGCTGACCGGACGCGGCGAGGTGCTCCGCTCGTACGCGCTGATCATGGCGAACACCGACTACATCCAGTTCTTCCTCACCGACGTGCACGTCTCCGTCACCGGGGACACCGCCCTCGTGACCTGCACGGAGAACATCCTCAGCGGCGGGCCCGCCCCCGAGGCCGGCGAGGAGCTGGGGCCGCTGGTCGGGCAGCTCGTCGTCGCCACCAACGTGTACCGGCGCACCCCGTCCGGCTGGAAGCTCTGGTCCCACCACGCCTCCCCGGTCCTCGCCGAGGACGACGACGACGAGGACGACGACACCCCGACCCCGCCCTGACCCGCGTACGTGGCGGTTCTCACCCCGCCGGGCACGGCCGCCGGGGCACGCGCCCGCCGCGGGTAGATTCGAGAGAAGGCCGGGGTGCCGTCCGCACAGGGCACCGGCCGGCCGGACCGACGACAGCAGGAGTGATTCGCGTGGATCGTGTCGCGCTGAGCGGCCTGAGGGCCCGCGGGCACCACGGTGTGTTCCCGAAGGAGCGCGAGGAGGGCCAGACCTTCCTCGTGGACCTCGTCCTCGGCCTGGACACCCGCCCGGCCGCCGCCGACGACGACCTGACGAAGACCGTGCACTACGGCATCGTGGCCGAGGAGGTGGTGGCCGTCGTCGAGGGCGAGCCCGTCAACCTCGTCGAGACCCTCGCCGAGCGCATCGCCCAGGTCTGCCTGAAGCACGACGTCGTGCAGGAGGTCGAGGTGCGCGTCCACAAGCCGGACGCGCCGATCACCGTGCCCTTCGACGACGTCACCGTCACCATCACCCGGAGCCGCGCATGACCAGGCCCACCACCTCGGGCCACACCGACCCGACCGTCCAGCCCGTCCCCGCCTCCGTGGTCGAGCAGGTGGACGCCGCCGACGCCACCCTCCAGAACCCGAAGCGGGCCGTGGTGTCCCTCGGCGCCAACCTGGGCAACCGCCTGGAGACCCTCCAGGGGGCCGTGGACGCCCTGGAGGACACCCCGGGCATCCGGGTCAAGGCGGTCTCCCCCGTGTACGAGACGGAGCCGTGGGGCGTCGAGCCCGGCAGCCAGCCGTCCTACTTCAACGCGGTCGCGGTGCTGAAGACCACCCTGCCGCCGTCCTCCCTGCTGGAGCGCGCCCAGGCCGTCGAGGAGGCCTTCCACCGCGTACGGGACGAGCGCTGGGGCCCGCGCACCCTGGACGTCGACATCGTCGCCTACGCCGACCTGCACTCCGACGACCCGCGACTCACCCTGCCGCATCCGCGCGCCCACGAGCGCGCCTTCGTGCTCGCCCCCTGGCTCGACATCGACCCCGCCGCCGAGCTCCCCGGACGCGGACAGGTGGCGCACCTGCTGGACGCGGTCACCCGGGACGGTGTCACGCCGCGCGCCGACCTGGAACTCCGGCTGCCCGAGTAGCCGTTAAGGTCGAGGACGGCCACAGCCCGGGGTCACCGGCCCGGGGAACGCGAAGGGACACCGTGAAAGAGCTGCGCATCAGGGTGCTGGCCGGCGTCTTCGTCGTCGCCGGGGTCCTGTCCTGGGCCGGCGCCCGCCTGTGGAACTCGCTGGGGACCCTCCCGAGCGTGCCCGTGGCCGCGCCGATCGTCCTCGCCCTGATCGCCGTGGTCCTCGCGGCCACCGCGCTCTCCCTGCGCGCCCGGCTGAAGGCCCAGCGCGAGCGCCGGCCCGACGCCAAGGGCGTCGACCCGCTGATGGCCGCCCGCGCGGTGGTCTTCGGACAGGCCAGCGCGCTGGTGGCGGCCCTCGTCGCCGGCCTCTACGGCGGCACGTTCGTGGTGCTGCTGGGCTCCCTGGACATCCCCGCCCGCCGCGACCAGGCCATCTACGCCGGCTTCTCCGTGGTGGCCGGCATCGGCGTGATAGCGGCGGCCAAGTTCCTGGAGCACGTCTGCAAGCTCCCGGACGACGAGGACGACGACCACCCGGGCACGGCCACGGCGAGCTGACGGCCGCGGACACGAGGAAGGGGCACGGTTCGCACCGTGCCCCTTCCTTCTGCCCGAGCGGCGTCAGCGCGCCATGATCAGGCTCATGGCCTCGTTGCGGGTCGCCGCGTCCCGCAGCTGACCCCGCACCGCCGAGGTGATCGTCTTGGCGCCGGGCTTGCGGATGCCCCGCATCGACATGCACATGTGCTCGCACTCCACGACCACGATGACCCCGCGCGGCTCCAGGATCTCCATCAGGGAGTCCGCGATCTGCGTGGTGAGTCGTTCCTGCACCTGCGGGCGGCGGGCGTAGACGTCCACCAGCCGGGCCAGCTTGGACAGGCCGGTGATCTTCCCGCTGGTCGACGGGATGTACCCGACGTGCGCCACGCCCCGGAACGGCACCAGGTGGTGCTCACAGGTCGAGTACACCTCGATGTCCTTGACCAGCACCATCTCGTCGTGGCCGATGTCGAACGTCGTCGTCAGCACGTCCTCGGGCTTCTGCCACAGCCCCGCGAAGATCTCCCGGTAGGCACGGGCCACGCGCGCCGGGGTCTCCTGCAGGCCCTCACGGTCCGGGTCCTCGCCCACCGCGATCAGCAGCTCGCGCACGGCGTTCCGGGCCCGCTTCTCGTCGAACTCACCGACGGGGGCTATGCCGTCCAGCGTCACGGGGTCGGTCATGGGTGCCTCGTTCCTGTGCCTGCACGCGTGCCGGGCACGCGTCTCGAACCGCGGTGATGCAAAAATGCCGCGCCCCCCAGGCTAGAACCAGGGGGACGCGGCATCCATTCCGGGCCCGGTGGGGCGCCGAGAGCCTGTGGTCAGCTCTCGGGGCGCTCCTCCGGGGTCCGCTCCGGCTGCGGGGCGGTGTCCGTCGTGGCGGTCTTCGTGGTGGAGATGGCCGGCGTGGCGCCGTTCGCCCCGTTCGTCAGGGCCAGCTCCTTGGGGGAGAGGACCGGCGGGCGGGTGGACGGCGTACGGCGCGAGGATCCGGTCCAGGCGGGCCTGGGCGGGCGCTTGACGATCGGCGCGAAGATCTCGGCGATCTCCTCCTTGCCCAGCGTCTCCTTCTCCAGGAGGGCCAGGACCAGGTTGTCGAGGACGTCGCGGTTCTCGACGAGGATCTCCCACGCCTCGTTGTGCGCGGTCTCGATGAGCTTCTTGACCTCTTCGTCGACCAGCGCGGCGACCTCTTCCGAGTAGTCGCGCTGGTGAGCCATCTCACGGCCGAGGAAGGGCTCCGTGTTGTCGCCGCCGAACTTGATGGCGCCGAGCCGCTCGGTCATGCCGTACTGCGTGACCATCGCGCGGGCCAGACCGGTGGCCTTCTCGATGTCGTTGGCGGCACCGGTGGTCGGGTCGTGGAAGACGAGCTCCTCCGCCGCCCGGCCGCCCAGCATGTACGCCAGCTGGTCCAGCATCTCGTTGCGCGTGGTGGAGTACTTGTCCTCGTCCGGCAGGACCATGGTGTAGCCGAGGGCGCGGCCTCTCGACAGGATGGTGATCTTGTGGACCGGGTCGGAGTTCGGTGAGGCCGCCGCGACCAGGGCGTGTCCGCCCTCGTGGTACGCGGTGATCTTCTTCTCCTTGTCGGACATGATCCGGGTCCGCTTCTGCGGGCCCGCGACGACGCGGTCGATCGCCTCGTCGAGCATCTTGTTGTCGATCAGCTTCTGGTCGCTGCGCGCGGTGAGCAGCGCGGCCTCGTTCAGCACGTTGGCCAGGTCGGCACCGGTCATGCCGGGCGTACGGCGGGCGACGGCGCCGAGGTCGACGTCCGGGGCGACCGGCTTGCCCTTCTGGTGCACCTTGAGGATCTCGAGGCGGCCCTGCATGTCAGGGCGGTCCACCGCGATCTGGCGGTCGAAGCGGCCGGGGCGCAGCAGCGCCGGGTCGAGGATGTCCGGGCGGTTCGTCGCGGCGATGAGGATCACGCCGCCCTTGACGTCGAAGCCGTCCATCTCGACGAGCAGCTGGTTCAGCGTCTGCTCGCGCTCGTCGTGACCGCCGCCGAGGCCGGCGCCGCGGTGGCGGCCGACCGCGTCGATCTCGTCGACGAAGACGATCGCCGGGGCGTTCGCCTTGGCCTGCTCGAACAGGTCACGGACACGGGAGGCGCCGACACCGACGAACATCTCGACGAAGTCGGAACCCGAGATCGAGTAGAACGGGACGCCCGCCTCGCCCGCGACGGCGCGCGCGAGCAGGGTCTTGCCGGTGCCGGGCGGGCCGTAGAGCAGCACGCCCTTGGGAATCTTGGCGCCCACGGCCTGGAACTTCGCCGGCTCCTGGAGGAACTCCTTGATCTCGTGGAGCTCCTCGACGGCCTCGTCGGAGCCCGCGACGTCGGCGAACGTCGTCTTCGGGGTGTCCTTGGTGATGAGCTTCGCCTTGGACTTCCCGAAGTTCATGACACGGGAGCCGCCGCCCTGCATCTGGTTCATCAGGAACAGGAAGACGACCACGATGAGGACGAAGGGCAGCAGCGACAGCAGAATGCTCACGAAGGGGTTCTGCTTCGACGGCGAGACCGTGTAGCCGTCGGGGATCTGCTTGTTCTGGAACTTGTCCTGCAGCGTGCTGGCGATGGTGACGCCCTGGTCGCCGATGTAGCTCGCCTGGATCTTCGAGCTGCCCTCGACCTTCTGGCCGTCCTTGAGCTGGACCTTGACGGTCTGCTCGTCGCCGGTGGTCAGCTTGGCCGACTCGACCTTGTTCTCATTGATCGCCTGGACGACCTGGCCCGTGTCCACCGTCTTGTAGCCGCCGGACGAGCCGACGACCTGCATCAACACGACCACGGCAAGGACGGCCAGCACGATCCACATGACCGGCCCACGGAAGTATCGCTTCACGTCCATCCATACGGAGCGGTGCCGCCCCGTCCCTCCTGCCATAGTGAGTTTGATAAAGGCTGTTCTTCGGACGGTACCCCAGCATGGGCCCCCGACGCTGCGAGGGACGGCCGGCAGTGGCGTCCACGCATGCTCCAACGCCGCGGAGCCCGCCGGGGTTCCCGATCACGTGCGGCGGCCGGGGCCGCCGCGGGTTCACCCGCCGTAGACGTGGGGCGCGAGCGTCCCGACGAACGGCAGGTTGCGGTACTTCTCGGCGTAGTCCAGGCCGTAGCCGACGACGAACTCGTTGGGGATGTCGAAACCGGCCCATTCGACGTCGATGGCGACCTTGGCGGCCTCGGGCTTGCGCAGCAGCGTGCACACCTTGAGGGAGGCGGGCTCGCGCGAGCCGAGGTTGGAGATCAGCCAGGACAGGGTCAGTCCGGAGTCGATGATGTCCTCGACGATCAGGACGTGCCGGCCCTTGATGTCCGTGTCGAGGTCCTTGAGGATCCGCACCACGCCCGAGGACTGCGTGCCCGCCCCGTACGAGGACACGGCCATCCAGTCCATCGTGACCGGGGTGGACAGCGCCCGCGCGAGGTCGGCCATCACCATCACCGCGCCCTTGAGCACGCCGACGATCAGCAGGTCCTTGCCCGCGTACTCCGCGTCGATCTTCGCCGCCAGCTCCACCAGCTTGGCGTCGATCTCTTCCTTGGTGATGAGCACCTTCTCGAGGTCGGCACCCATGTCGTTCGCGTCCACCCGCATCACTTTCGGTCGTCCCACCGGCCGGTCCGGTCCGCCCCGCGACCCGCGCGGTCGGTGGGGTCCGGATTCAGCCCTGCCGAATCACCAGTCTGCCACCCTGCCGGCGGGCGACGACCCGGCCGGGGAGATTGATGGCCCCCTGACCGCGCCAGCCGGTGATCAGCCGGTCGACCTCCTCGATGTGCCGGGCGAACAGCGAACCCGCCGGTGCGCCGGCCTCGATGGCGGCCCGGCGCAGCACCCGGCGGCGCACGGCGGGCGGCAGGTCGCCCAGCGCGGCGCACTCCAGGCGGCCGTCGGCGTCCCGGACGCCGGCCGCGGCCTTCCCGGCCCAGGCGTCGAGGGCGTCGGCGTCGTCACGGGAGAGCTGGGCCGTACGGGCGAGGGCCTCGACGACGCCCTTGCCGAGGGCCTTCTCCAGGGCGGGCAGGCCCTCGTGGCGCAGCCGGGAGCGGGTGTAGGCGGGGTCGGTGTTGTGCGGGTCGTCCCAGACGGGCAGGGACTGGACCATGCAGGCCTTGCGGGCGGTCTGCCGGTCGAGCTGGAGGAAGGGGCGCCGGTAACGGCCGTCGGCCCCCGAGACCGCGGCCATGCCGGACAGGGAGCGGATGCCGGAGCCGCGGGCGAGGCCGAGCAGCACCGTCTCGGCCTGGTCGTCGCGGGTGTGGCCGAGCAGGACGGCGGCGGCGCGATGGCGCTCGGCGGCGGTGTCGAGGGCGGCGTAGCGGGCGTCCCGGGCGGCGGCCTCGGGTCCGCCGTCGCGGCCCACGGTGACGGCGACGGACTCGACGGGGTCAAGGCCGAGTTCGCGCAGGCGCGAGGCGACCTCGGCGGCGCGCAGGGCGGAGCCCGCCTGGAGGCCGTGGTCGACGGTGACGCCGCCGGCGCGCAGACCGGCGCGGGGGGCTTCGAAGGCGAGGGCGGAGGCGAGCGCCATGGAGTCGGCGCCGCCGGAGCAGGCCACGAGCACGAGCGGGGAGGAGGACCGCTCGTCGGGCGAGAGGCGGCCGGGCGTCCGGCCGTGTTCGGCGAGGATGTCGTTCAGGACGCGGCGGACCGCCAGGCGTATCGCCGCGACCGCAGGATGGGGACCCATGTCCGGTTCCCTTCATGATGTTGTTCCGGGGGGTTGAGCCCGGGGCCGGTCACGCAGAGTGTGTAGATGGTGACAGAACCGGGCCGTTCCCCGAGCATTGCACGCCTGCCCGGGGCTCACGGTCCCTCGGACGGGTGATTGGCGGGGCGTCCGTCTGCCGCCGCCCGGACACCCTGCGCGACGGGGGCGCGGTGCCTATGCCTCCGGTTTGCGGTGCACCCGCGTGATCCAGTCCGCCGGTTTGCCGATCTCCGCCTTGGTGGGGAGGGTGTTCGGCGACGTCCACACCCGGTTGAAGCCCTCCATGCCGACCTCGTCGACGACCGCGCGGACGAAGCGCTCGCCGTCGCGGTACTGCCGGAGCTTGGCGTCCAGGCCGAGCAGCTTGCGCAGCGCCATGTCCAGCCGGGAGGCGCCCTTCGCGCGGCGCTGCTGGAACTTCTCCCGGATCTCGGCGACGCTCGGCACGACCTCGGGGCCCACGCCGTCCATCACGTAGTCGGCGTGCCCCTCCAGCAGCGACATGACGGCGGTGAGCCGGCCGAGGATCTCCCGCTGGGCCGGGGTCTGCACGATCTCCACGAGGGAGCGCCCCTCGTCGCCCTCCTCGCCCTCGGGGCGGCCGCCGACCAGCGACTGGGCGGCCTCGCGCACCCGTTCCAGCACGGTCATCGGATCGACGTCGGTCTCGCTCAGGAACGCCTGGATCTCGCCCTCGAGGTGGTCCCGCAGCCAGGGCACGGCGGTGAACTGGGTGCGGTGGGTCTCCTCGTGGAGCGTCACCCACAGGCGGAAGTCGTGCGGCTCCACGTCCAGTTCGCGTTCGACGTGGACGATGTTGGGGGCGACCAGCAGCAGCCGTCCGCCGCCGTGGGCGCCGGCCGGGAGGTCCCGGGTGGCGGGGGCGAAGGTCTCGTACTGGCCGAGGACCCGGGAGGCGAGGAACGACAGCAGCATGCCCAGCTCCACGCCGGTGACCTTGCCGCCGACGGCGCCCATGACCATGGTGCCGGGGCTGGTGCCGCGACGTTCCTGCATCTTGTCGAGCAGGGGTTTGAGCAGCTCGCGGAAGCCGGCGACGTTGGCCCGCACCCAGCCGGGGCGGTCGACCACGAGAAGGGGCGTGTCATGGGTCTCGGGGGTGCCGAGACCGGTGAAGCCGCGGACGTGTTCCTCCGCGGACCGCGCGTGGCGGCGGAGCTCCGCGACGACGGCGCGGGCCTCGTCCCGGCTCACGTCGGGGCCCGGCCGCATGAGCCTGGTCGCGGTCGCGACCGCGAGGTTCCAGTCGACCATGGATGAGGCAGCACCACCGATGCTCGTCATGTGTCAACGGTACGTGAGGGGTGGGGAAACGGGCAGATCCTCACGGCCTGCGGCACTACAGGGGCGCGGGGAACTGTGCGAAGGGGGTCCGGGGGCGAAGCCCCCGAAGACGGGAGGGCAGGACGCGGAACGTCCGCGCAGTTCCCCGCGCCCCTAAACGCGGCACCCGCACGCCGCCAAGGCGGAGGCGGCCTTGTCCAGGGCCGCCTGCGCCGCGTCCGGCCCCGTCGTGTCGTTCGCGAGGAACGCGAACGCCAGCAGGCGGCCGTCGCGGTCCACGACCGTGCCGGCCAGCGTGTTGACGCCGGTCAGCGTGCCGGTCTTGGCGCGCACCACGCCGGCCGCGCCGTCGGCGTAGCGGCCGGAGAGGGTGCCGGTGAAGCCGGCCACGGGGAGGCCCGTGAGGACCGGGCGCAGCTCCGGGTGGGCGGGGTCGCCGGCCGTGACGAGGAGGGCGGTGAGCAGGTCGGCGGTGAGCCGCCCGGCGCGGTCCAGACCGCTGCCGTCCTTGATCACGACGCCCTTCACGGGCAGCCTCAGCTGCTTCAGGCGGGCGGTGACCGCCGCGCCCGCGCCGGCGAAGTCGGCCGGCTTGCCGGTGGCCACGGCGGTGTGCCGGGCGAGCGCCTCGGCGAGGTCGTTGTCGCTGTTGGTCAGCATGCGCTCGACGAGCGCGGACAGCGGCGGCGAGGACACCGTCGCGAGGGTGGTCGCGCGCGTGGTCGACTTCGACGGGCCGGGCGGCGTGGCCGTGATTCCGTGCTCCTTCAGCAGGTCGCCGAATCGCCGGGCGGCGTCGGCCGCGGGGTCGGCGACGCGCGGGGCGGGCCCGCTGGAGGAGTCGTCGGCGCGGGCCTCGTCGGCCATCAGCGGGGTGACCTCGGCGATGTTCGGGTTGACCCCGATCGGGTGGGTCGTGCCGCCCTTGTAGAGGGTCGTGTCGTACGACAGCGTCACCTTGCGCACGCCCCGCTTGGCGAGGGCCGCCGCGGTCCGGGCCGCCAGGTCGCGCAGGCTCGCGGACCCCTTGGCGCTCTTACGGGCGGTGAGCGTGGGGTCGCCGCCGCCGACCAGCACGACCTCCTCGGTGTCGGGTTCGTAGACCGTGCGGGTGGTGAGCCGGTGGTCGGGGCCCAGCGCGGACAGCGCGGCGACCGCGGTGGCGATCTTCGTGGTGGAGGCGGGGGTGAGCGCGGTGCCGGAGTCGGCGCCGTAGAGGCGGCGGCCGGTGGCGGCGTCGACCACGGCCGCGGAGCGGCGGCCCAGCGCCGGGTCCTTCAGCAGCGGGTCGAGGACGGCGGCGAGCGCCTTCCCGGCGGGCGCCGAACGGGCGGCGGTGGCGGTGCCGCCGAGGCCGGTGAGCACGGACGGGGCGGGCGGGGCGGCCCCCGGCCCGCGCGGCGGGGTGCCGGCGCGCGCCCGGGAGCCTTCGTGATCTGTGCCACGCGAGGCTTCCAGGGCCACGGCCCGGTGCCGCTCGGCCGTACGCTGACCCGAGGAGTCCCAGGGGCCGGCGGCGGTCGCCACTCCCGCGGCCAGCGCCAGACCGGCGGTGGCGGCGGTCGCGGTGTACCACCCGGTTCCGGGCCGCGCGACCCGTGGGGCCTGCGGCGATCCCGGCCGGCGCCCTCTGGTGAACCACGGCCCGGTGGCCGCGGCGACCCGCGCCAGACGCGGTCGTACGGCGTCCGCGATCCGCACGACGTGCGGTACCGCGGCCCGCCAAGGCCTCAGCTCTGGCACGACCACCAGCCCCTTTCGCGATCACACACCTGCGTGAGGGACACTTAACCACCAGAACGATGTGCTGATCATGGAGGAGCGTCCGGTGGAGTTCGACGTCACGATCGAGATCCCGAAGGGTTCGCGGAACAAGTACGAGGTGGACCACGAGACGGGTCGGATCCGCCTGGACCGTCGGCTCTTCACCTCGACCGCCTACCCGACCGACTACGGCTTCGTCGAGAACACCCTCGGCGAGGACGGCGACCCGCTGGACGCGCTGGTCATCCTGGACGAGCCGACGTTCCCGGGCTGCCTGATCCGCTGCCGCGCCATCGGCATGTTCCGCATGACCGACGAGGCCGGCGGCGACGACAAGCTGCTGTGCGTCCCGTCGACGGACCCGCGCGTGGAGCACCTGCGCGACATCCACCACGTGTCGGAGTTCGACCGGCTGGAGATCCAGCACTTCTTCGAGGTCTACAAGGACCTGGAGCCGGGCAAGTCGGTCGAGGGCGCCAACTGGGTCGGCCGGGTCGACGCCGAGGCCGAGATCGAGCGGTCCTACAAGCGGTTCAAGGAGCAGGGCGGCCACTGAGCCCCCTCGCCCCGAGAGGTGACGACGGGCCGCACGCCCAGGCGTGCGGCCCGTCGTCGTGCTGTGCGCCGTTCGCCGTGTGCGCATATCGGCGCGACAACGGGCACACTGAGGGACGGTGTCGTCAGCAGGGAGAGAAAGGCACGTGACGGACGCGGAGGACCGCAAGCCGCAGTCGGACGAGGCGAGGAGCGCCTTCGTACCCCCTTCGCATCTCGCGGCGCAGACCGACAGCGAGTCGTCGACGACCTCCGAGTTCGCGGTGCCCGACGGGCTGGCCGTGCCGAAGCCGGGGGCGTCGGAGTCCGAGACCACCTCGGAGTTCTCCCTTCCGGACGGTCTGGACGTCGCGCCGCCCCCGCCGCACGAGCCGGAGGGCTCGGCGTTCAGCACGCCGAGGACGTACAGCGCCAAGCAGGCCGCCGCCTTCACCCCGCCGACCGGCGTCCCGCTGGTCCGGCTGACCAAGGACGTGCCCTGGCAGGACCGGATGCGCACGATGCTGCGCATGCCGGTGACCGAGCGGCCCGCCCCGGAGCCGGTGCAGCGGCACGACGAGGCCGGCCCGGCCGTGCCGCGCGTGCTGGACCTGAGCCTGCGTATCGGTGAGCTGCTGCTGGCGGGCGGTGAGGGCGCCGAGGACGTGGAGGCGGCGATGTTCGCCGTGTGCCGCTCCTACGGCCTGGACCGGTGCGAGCCCAACGTCACCTTCACCCTGCTCGCCGTCTCCTACCAGCCGTCCCTGGTCGACGACCCGGTGACCGCCTCCCGCACGGTGCGCCGCCGCTCCCCCGACTACACCCGGCTGGCGGCCGTCTACCAGCTGGTGGACGACCTCAGCGACGCCGAGACCCAGGTGACCCTGGAGGAGGCGTACCGGCGGCTGGCGGAGATCCGCCGTAACCGGCACCCCTACCCGGGCTGGGCGCTGACGGCGGCGAGCGGGCTGCTGGCCGGCTCCGCCTCGGTGCTGGTCGGTGGCCAGCTGCTGGTGTTCGTCGCGGCTGCGGTCGGGGCCATGCTCGGCGACCGGCTGGCCTGGCTGTGCGCCGGGCGCGGGCTGCCGGAGTTCTACCAGTTCACGGTGGCCGCGACGCCGCCGGCCGCGATCGGGGTGGCGCTGACCCTGGCGCACGCGGACGTGAAGGCCTCCGCGGTGATCACCGGTGGGCTGTTCGCGCTGCTGCCCGGACGGGCGCTGGTGGCGGGCGTGCAGGACGGTCTCACCGGCTTCTACATCACGGCGTCCGCGCGTCTGCTGGAGGTGCTGTACTTCTTCGTCGGCATCGTGATCGGCGTGCTGACGGTGCTGTACTTCGGCGTGCAGCTGGGCGCCAACCTGGTTCCGGACGCCGCGCTCGGCGGGTCGGACCCGCAGCCGGTGCTGCAGATCGCCGCGTCCCTGGGGCTGTCGCTGGCGTTCGCGGTGCTGCTCCAGCAGGAGCGGGCCACGGTGCTGATGGTGACGCTGAACGGCGGGGTCGCCTGGGTGGTGTACGGGGCGATGCACGACACGGGCGACATCTCGCCGGTGGCGTCGACGGCGGTGGCCGCCGGTGTGGTGGGCCTGTTCGGGCAGCTGCTGGCCCGCTACCGGTTCGCGTCCGCGCTGCCGTACACCACGGCCGCGATCGGGCCGCTGCTGCCCGGTTCGGCCACGTACTTCGGTCTGCTGGGCATCGCACAGAACGAGGTCGACTCGGGTCTGACGTCGCTGACCAAGGCGGTGGCGCTGGCGATGGCCATCGCGATCGGCGTGAACCTCGGTTCGGAGATCTCCCGGCTGTTCCTGCGGATCGGCTCCGCGGAGAAGCGTCGGGCGGCGAAGCGGACGCGAGGCTTCTAGCCCACCGCCGGTCCGCCCGCCGCCCGCCGGGGTGCTCAGTAACCGCCGCCGTTGTACGGCTGGCGCGGGTCGTACTGCTGGTCGTACCGCTGCTGGTCGTACTGCCGCTGGTCGTAGCCCTGGTCGTTCCCGTACGGCTGCCGGTCCGGCTGCTGCTGCGGGTAGCCGTTGCCGCCGCCGTACGGCTGCTGCTGCTGCGGGTAGCCGCCCTGGTCGCCGTGGTGCTGCGGGCGGGGCTGCTGGGGCGCGGCGGCCGGGGGGATGCGGCGCAGCTGGGTGGTGGCGTCGTCCATGACCGGCGGCTGCGCGTGCGGCGCGGCGGCCGGGGCCTCGGCGGCGGCGCGCTTCTTCTTCCCGCGCTCGCGCAGGTACTCGATCAGGATCGGCACCACGGAGACGAAGACGATCAGGACGAGGATCGCCTCGACGTTGTTCTTGATGAGCGAGATCTGGCCCAGCCAGTAGCCGGCGAGGGTGACGCCCGTGCCCCAGGCGACACCGCCGATGACGTTGTACGTGAGGAACGTGCGGTACTTCATCCGGCCGGCGCCGGCCACGATGGGCGCGAAGGTCCGCACGATGGGCACGAAGCGGGCCAGGACGATCGCCTTCGGCCCGTACTTCTCCATGAACTCGTGGGCCTTCTCCAGGTTCTCCTGCTTGAACAGCTTGGAGTTGGGCCGGCTGAACAGCCGGGGCCCGAAGAACTTGCCGATCATGTAGCCGACCTGGTCGCCGATCACGGCGGCGAGCACGATCAGCGTGCACACCAGCCACAGGGGCTGGCTGATGTAGGTGCCCTCGGCCACGAAAAGGCCCGCCGTGAACAGCAGGGAGTCGCCGGGCAGGAACGCGAAGAGTCCGGATTCCGCGAAGACGATCAGCAGGATGCCGGGGAGGCTGAAGGTCTCGATGAGGTAGTCCGGGCTCAGCCACTCGGGGCCGAGCGCAAGGGTGGTCACGGGGATGTGGCTCCTGCAGCTGGGGGTCAAGGGCGGGGCTGGCTGCCCAAATTATGAACGCAGCCGTAGAAGCCCAGGTTCCGCGGGGGTACCCAGGATGCACTGTGCCCCGCCCCGGCGGAAGCCGCGAGCCGGCGCCGTGGGGGAATCACCGCTGGTCGTGGCCCACAGCGCCCGGGCCGCGACCGCTCAGGCGGTGTGCCGTACGGCGTTGGCGAGGATCGCGTCCCGCATGTACGCGGCCAGCCCCTCCTTCGCCTGGTCGATGTTGCGCGTGAAGCGCTCGTCGTTGACGTACATCTCCCCCAGGCAGGTGTGCATCTCGTAGCCGCAGTCGTAGTGGTTGCGGGTGATGCCCTGGCGGTGGTCCTCGGCGACGTCCATCGCCGCCTCCGAGTCCGCCGGCTCGCCCGCGTCCATCAGGGCGACGAAGCGCCGGGTGAGCTCGTCGGACTCGCGCTGGATCCGCTGCCAGTCCTCCTTGGTGTAGGAGGCCGTCCTCTGCTGCGACTGACGGTAGGCGTCGGTGTCGCCCCAGCGCTCCTGGACCTCCTCCTGGTACTGGTCGGGGTCGAAGTCGCCGAAGACCTCGAACTTCTCCTCGGGTGTCAGGTTGATCCCCATCGTGCGTGCCTCCATGGCCTGTTCCACGGCCGCCGCCATCTTCTGGAGCCGTTCGATCCGGGCGGTCAGCAGCTCGTGCTGGCGGCGCAGATGCGCGCGCGGGTCCGCGGCCGGGTCGTCGAGCAGCGCGGCGACCTCCTCGAGCGGAAAGCCGAGCTCGCGGTAGAACAGGATCTGCTGAAGCCGGTCGAGGTCGGCGTCGCTGTAGCGCCGGTGCCCCGCGTGGCTGCGCGCGCTCGGCACGAGCAGGCCGATGGCGTCGTAGTGGTGCAGGGTGCGCACCGTGACCCCGGCGAAACCGGCCACCTGTCCTACGGAGTAGCTCACTTCCGCTCCCTTCCGTTCCGCGCTCCAGGCTGGGTCCTCACGCCACGTGAGGTGCAAGCGGGTTCCCGATTAATCCCTTTCGCCCCCTTATCGTGTGCGCGTGACCCAGGACAGCACGCAGTCGGCGACCGGTACCGCCCCGGCGGTCTCGGCCCGCGCCCTCCTGCCGACCATCGTGCCCGCGCTGCTGGTCGGCGTGGTGACGAGCCTGGTCCTGCTGGGGGTGAGCGCGGCCGCCGAGGAGCTCCAGCACGCGCTCTGGCGGGACCTGCCGGACGCGCTCGGCGTCGGCCGTTACTCCGTGGCGTGGATGTTCGCGGTGCTGGTGGCCACCGGTGTCGCGGTGGGGCTGGTGGTGTGGAAGGTGCCCGGGCACGCGGGCCCCGACCCGGCGACCACGGGGCTCGAGGCGCCGGTGCTGCCGCTCGCGGTGCTGCCCGGGCTGCTGCTGGTGACCGCGCTGGTGCTGGCCGGCGGGCCGAGCCTGGGACCGGAGAACCCGATCATCGCCGTGAACGTCTCGCTGGCGGTGTGGTTCGGCGCCCGCGCGTTCCCGGCGACGGCCGAACGCGGGTGGGTGGCCCTCGCCGAGGCGGGGACCATCGGCGCGCTGTTCGGCACGCCGGTCGCCGCGGCGCTGGTGATCTCCGAGGCGCTGGCCGGGCAGCGCGTCAAGGGACAGCTGTGGGACAGCCTGTTCGCGCCGCTGGCCGCCGCCGGGGCGGGCGCCCTGACCACCACGCTGGTGTCGAGGCCGAGCTTCGACCTGCACCTGCCGCCGTTCGGGCAGCCCGGCTGGGGCGATCTGCTGGCGTCGCTCGTGGTGGCCTCGGCGGGCGCGCTGCTCGGCCTGTGCGCGGTGTACGCCTTCCCGTACACGCACGGGGCGTTCGCGCGGCTGCGCCACCCGATGCTGATGCTCCCGGCCGGCGGCGTGGTCCTGGGCGCGCTCGCGGCGCTGGGCGGGCACCTCACCCTGTTCAAGGGGCTCGACGAGATCGCCGAGCTGGCCGCCGACCCCGACGGCTGGACGGCCGGCGAGTTCGCCGTGATGACGGTGGTGAAACTGGCCGCGCTGCTGGTCGCCGCGTCCTGCGGCTTCCGCGGCGGGCGGATCTTCCCGTCGGTGTTCGTGGGGACCGCGCTCGGCCTGTGCGCGCACGCGCTGGTGCCCGAGGTGCATCCGGCCGTCGGGGTGTCGGCGGGCGTCCTGGGCCTGCTGCTGGCTGTCACCCGGCAGGGCTGGGTGAGCCTGTTCGTCGCGGCCGTCCTGGTCGCCTCCCCCGGCATGCTCGCCCTGCTGTGCCTGGCCTCCCTCCCCGCCTGGCTGCTCGTCACCGGCCGCCCGCACATGCAGCTGCGGCCGGACGGGACGGCCGTCAGCTGACCCCCGCTCCCCCCGGCGGCCCGGCCCGGGCCGCCCGACCCCTTACGGAGGACCCATGCCGCTGCACCCCGGCCGGCCGGCCGGTGAGCGCCCGATGTCCGTCAACCCCTTCCTGGGGCCCGCGAACCCGGTCGGGGACATGACCTCGGCGCCGCCCAAGCACCGGCTGGCGGACGGCCCCATGGCCCCGTCGACGGCGTACCAGCTGGTGCACGACGAGCTGATGCTGGACGGCAACGCGCGGCTGAACCTGGCCACCTTCGTCACCACCTGGATGGAGCCGCAGGCCGGGCTGCTGATGGCGGAGTGCCGCGACAAGAACATGATCGACAAGGACGAGTACCCGCGCACCGCCGAACTGGAGCGCCGCTGCGTGGCGATGCTCGCCGACCTGTGGAACGCGCCCGACCCGGCGAAGGCCGTGGGCTGTTCGACCACCGGGTCCAGCGAGGCGTGCATGCTGGCGGGCCTGGCCCTGAAGCGGCGCTGGTCGCTGCGCAACGCCGGCCGCTACCCCTCGCGGGAGGCCCGCCCCAACCTGGTGATGGGCGTCAACGTCCAGGTCTGCTGGGAGAAGTTCTGCACCTTCTGGGAGGTGGAGCCCCGTCAGGTGCCCATGGAGGGCGACCGGTTCCACCTCGACCCGGCGGCCGCGGTCGAGCTGTGCGACGAGAACACCATCGGGGTCGTCGGCATCCTCGGCTCCACCTTCGACGGGTCCTACGAGCCGGTCGCCGAGCTGTGCGAGGCCCTGGACGGCCTTCAGGAGCGCACCGGCCTGGACATCCCGGTGCACGTCGACGGGGCGTCGGGGGCGATGATCGCGCCGTTCCTCGACGAGGACCTGGTGTGGGACTTCCGCCTGCCGCGCGTGGCGTCGGTCAACACCTCGGGGCACAAGTACGGGCTGGTGTACCCGGGGGTGGGCTGGGTGCTGTGGCGGGACGCGGCGGCGCTGCCCGAGGAGCTGGTCTTCCGGGTGAACTACCTGGGCGGCGACATGCCGACCTTCGCCCTGAACTTCTCCCGGCCCGGCGCCCAGGTCGTGGCGCAGTACTACTCCTTCCTGCGGCTGGGCCGGGACGGCTACCGCGCGGTGCAGCAGGCGGCGCGGGACGTGGCCACGGGACTGTCCGCGCGGATCGAGGCGCTCGGCGACTTCCGGCTGCTCACCCGGGGCGACGAGCTGCCCGTGTTCGCCTTCACCACCGCGCCGGACGTGACGGCGTTCGACGTGTTCGACGTGGCGCGGCGGCTGCGGGAGACCGGCTGGCTGGTGCCGGCGTACACCTTCCCGGCGAACCGTCAGGACCTCGCGGTCCTCAGGGTGGTGTGCCGCAACGGCTTCTCGGAGGACCTCGCCGGCCTCTTCGCGGAGGACCTGACCCGGCTGCTGCCCGAGCTGAGGAGCCAGTCGCACCCGCTCACCCGGGACCGGAACGCGGCGACCGGGTTCCATCACTGAGCACGTGGTCCGGCTCCCGTCCGGACCGCGGACGGGAGCCGGACCGCCCTGTCTCAGCGGCTCAGCCGCGCGAAACGGCGTACCGCCAGCGGGAAGAACACCGCGAGCAGGGCGGGGGGCCAGAGGACCGCGGCCCAGGCGTGGCCCGGTTCGGCGCCGGGGCGCCGAACAGGTCCCGTACGGCCGAGGCCGTGTGGGAGATCGGGTTCCACTCCACGACCGTGGCCAGCCAGCCGGGCATGGACTCGGGAACGGCGAACGCGTTGGGCAGGAAGCCGAACGGCCAGACCGCACGGTATTACCCGCCCCCCTCACTCGTCACACTTGATTACTCGGAGTCTTCCCGGCGCCGGTCCGTCTCCCCCGTCGCGAACGGGTTCTCCTCGCCCTCGGCCAGCACGCCGACGAACGGCTCGCCCTCCCCGGCGAACGTGTACGCGCCGCCCCGGATCCGCGCGATGAGGTCCCGCGTCCACGCGGCCCCGCTGTCGGCCGAGTGGACCCAGAAGTCCATGATCTCGCCGATGTGCCCGAGCCGACCGGGCCCGTCCTCGGGGATGTAGTACTCCGTGACCGCCCTGCGCCACTCCTCGATCGACGCGAGTCGCCGCTCCAGCAGGACCAGGGCCTCCGCGCGCTCCAGGTCGACCATCAGGCCGAGCCCGGCCGAGAGCACGTCCGGCTTTTGGTCGTAGGAGGTCAGCGCCTCGCGCAGCAGCCGGAAGTACTCCTCGGTGCCCTGCTCGGTGACCTCGTACTCGGTGCGCGGCGGGCCGCCGGCCGTGGAGGGGGCGGTCCCGTGCGCGACCAGCAGCCCCTGCTTGGCCATCTGCTTCAGCGCGTGGTAGATCGAGCCGGGCTTGGCGTTGGACCACTCGTGCGCGCCCCAGTACTCCAGGTCGTTGCGCACCTGGTAGCCGTGGGCCCGCCCGTGCTGGCGCACCGCGCCGAGCACGAGGAGACGGATCACTGACATGCCGCCCAGCGTAGGCCGCGCCCGGACGGCGCCGGGAGCGGCCTGCGGGAAGGCGCCGTACGGGTCAGAACGGGAAGCGGCTGCGGCCGTGCTGCACCGAGATCCACTTGGTGGTGGTGAAGGCGTCCAGCCAGGTGTCGCCGTTCAGCCGGCCCACACCCGAGTGCTTCTCACCGCCGAAGGGGACGATCGGCTCGTCGTGCACGGTGCCGTCGTTGACGTGGAACATCCCGGTGTCGATCCGCCGGGCGAACCGCACGCCCCGCTCGACGTCCCCGGTGTGCACGGCGCCGCTGAGCCCGTAGGGGGTGTCGTTCACCAGGCGCACCGCCTCCTCCTCGCCGTCGAACGGGACGAGGAAGGCGACGGGGCCGAAGACCTCCTGGCGCAGCAGGGCGGAGCCGGCCGGCAGCCCGGTGACGACGGACGGCTCGACCAGGTTGCCGGTGCGCGCGCCGTGCACCAGGGCGGTGGCGCCCTCGGCGAGGGCCTGCTCGACGACGCCCGCGAGGTGGTCCGCCTGCCGGGAGTTGATCACCGGGCCGATGACGGTCTCCGGGTCGCGCGGGTCGCCGGCCCTGAGCGTGCGCACCTTGGCGACGAACTTCGCGGTGAACTCGTCGGCCACCGCCCGGTCGACCAGGATGCGGTTGGCGGCCATGCAGACCTGGCCCTGGTGCACGTACCGGCTGAACACGGCCGCGTCCACGGCATAGTCCACGTCGGCGTCGTCCAGCACCACCAGCGCGCTGTTGCCGCCCAGCTCCAGCACCGCGCGCTTGAAGAGGGAGGCGCAGACGGTCGCCACGTGCCGGCCGACCTCGTCGGAGCCGGTGAACGAGACGACCTTCGGCACCGGGTGCTCGATGAAGGCGTCGCCTATCTCCGCGATGTCGGTGATCACGACGTTGAGCACCCCGGGGGGCAGCCCCGCGTCCTCGAAGATCTTGGCGATCAGGGTGCCGCCGACCACCGGCGTGTCCTGGTGCGGCTTGAGGACCACGCCGTTGCCCAGCGCGAGCGCGGGGGCGACGGACTTCAGCGCCAGGAAGAAGGGGAAGTTGAACGGGCCGATCACGCCGACCACGCCGGCCGGCTCGCGGTGGACGCGGTTCTCCTTGCCGTCCACGGGCGAGGGAAGGATGTGCCCCTCGGGGGCCAGTGCCAGGTGCGCCGACTCGCGCAGGAACTCCTTCGCCAGGTGCAGCTCGAAGCCGGCCTTCAGCCGGGTGCCGCCCAGCTCGGCGACGATCGCCTCGGCGATGTGCTCCTCGCGCTCCTCGAGCAGCCGGAGCGCCTTGTCGAGCACCGCGCGGCGGGCGTACCGGTTGACCGCCGCCCATTCCTTCTGCGCGCGGGCGGCCGCCCGGTACGCCTGGTCGACCTCACCGGCCGTGGCGATGGTGACCGACGCGAGCTTCTCGTCGTCGTACGGGTTGAAGTCGATGACGTCCCAGGCGCCGGTGCCCGGACGCCACTCGCCGTCGATGTACTGCTGAGCCAGGTCGGTGAAGTACGACGACATGCGATCCCTCGATCCCTTGCTGCGTCAGCAGAAAACCGGTCGGCACACCGCGGTGTGATGTCACGTCATCGTACGTGTGACGAAAGGGAGTTGAAGGGGGCCTCTGAGCCGGTCCGGGGCGTACTCAGGACAGCTGGAGGAGTCCGCGGAGCAGGTCCCGGCTCTCGGCGGGGCCCGGGCTGTCGTGCTGGAGCTCCTTGAGCGCCTTCTCGTACTGGGCCACGTCCTCGGGCTTGTCCAGGTAGAGCGCGCTGGTGAGCTGCTCCAGGTACACCACGTCCGAGAGGTCGGCGTCGGGGAAGCTGAGGATGGTGAAGGCGCCGGACTCCCCGGAGTGGCCGCCCATGCTGAACGGCACCACCTGGAGCCGGACGTTGGGCCGCTCGGAAACCTCGATCAGATGCTGGAGCTGGCCGCGCATCACCGCGCGGTCCCCGTACGGCCGGCGCAGCGCCGCCTCGTCGAGCACCACGTGGAACTCGGGGGCGTTCTCCGCGACCAGGTACTTCTGCCGCTCCAGGCGCAGCGCCACCCGGCGCTCCACGTCGGCGTCGCTCGCGCTCTTCATGCCGCGCCGGACCACCGCGCGGGCGTACTCCTCGGTCTGGAGCAGACCGTGCACGAACTGCACCTCGTAGGCGCGCAGCAGGGAGGCCGCGCCCTCCAGGCCGACATAGGTGGGGAACCAGCTGGGCAGGACGTCCGAGTAACTGTGCCACCAGCCCGCCACGTTGGCCTCCTTGGCGAGGGAGACCAGCGAGGCCCGCTCCTGCTCGTCCGTGATGCCGTACAGCGTCAGCAGGTCCTCCACGTCCCTGGTCTTGAAGCTCACCCGGCCCAGCTCCATCCGGCTGATCTTCGACTCGGAGGCGCGGATCGCGTACCCCGCGGCCTCGCGCGTGATCCCCCGCGCCTCACGCAGTCGCCTGAGTTGTGATCCGAGCAGCATGCGCCGCACCACCGATCCCGGCTCTCCCGCGCTCACGTTCGACAGCCTCCCCAACGTCTTCAGGGCCCGCAGTCTGCCACTAAAACACTCCGAGCAGTACTCGCCCGGTTACGCAAACGGAATCAGGCCGCTCGATCCGGTCAGGAAGCGGCACGGAAGGGGCACCGTGACGCAACGAGGGGGCAAGAGAACAGCCAGGGAGAAGACACGAGGATGACGGAAAAATTGCCCAACAAACCAGAACGGCAGGGCGGATTTCGGTCAGCTGCACGTGCATCTGCCCTTGCATCCGCTGTGCGCATCCGAAACCATGGTCCCCGCACCACCGCCGCCTCGCCACCACCGCGAATTCCGGGAGTGCCTCGCATGGGGACGAATGGATCGACCATGCTCGAGCCGTTACGGCAGGGCCTTCCGCCGCTGAACCTCGCGGCCGCCTCCGACGCCGCCTTCTGCGCCCTGCACGCCCGCTACGAAGCGGTGCGCGAGGCACGGCAGTTCACCCGCCGCACCCTCGACCAGTGGCATCTCGGCGACCGGTTCGACGACGTCTGCCTGGTCGTCTCCGAACTCGTCACCAACGCCCTGCGCCACGGACTCCCGGCGAACGCCCCGCGCCTGGCCGCCGAGCAGCCCCCGGTGCGGCTGCACCTCCTGCGGTGGACCGAGCGGCTGGTGTGCGCGGTGCGCGACCCCAGCGACGAGAGCCCGGTCACCCGGGACCCGCGGGACCTGCCGGACGACTGCTCCGCCGAGTCGGGGCGCGGGCTGTTGCTGGTGGACTCCTTCAGCGACGGCTGGGGATGGCAGCCGCTGTCGGGCGCGCTCGGCGGCAAGGTGGTGTGGGCGCTCTTCCGGCTCCCGCAACCCTGATCGCGGCGCGGTGTGCGCCCGTGTGGGGTGTCTACGCGCGTTGAGTTCGGGCGCCGCGCCCGTACGCGGTGACGGGGAGCGGGGACCAAGGGAGGGCCAGGGCACCTGCGGATCCCGGGGTCCAGCCGGGTCAGCCGGCGACCAGGTGGTCGAACTCGCCGTCCTTCACGCCCAGCAGCATGGCCTCGATCTCCGCGCGCGTGTAGACGAGCGCGGGGCCGTCGGGGAAGCGGGAGTTGCGCACCGCGACCTCCCCGCCCGGCAGCCGGGCGAACTCCACGCAGGACCCCTGCGAGTTGCTGTGCCTGCTCTTCTGCCAGGCCACACCGTCCAGCCGGGTGGCCGCCATGCCGTTGTACACGCCGGACGCGCCGGCACCGTCGTGCCCGTCACCGTCGTACACGTCGTGGTCCACAGGTCGCTCCCCGCTGGTGCACTGGCTGGTGTGACCATCGATGTAGTGGTCAACTGACCCGGATCATAGCTTCGTTCATGTGCACATGCATGGGCGCATGCACGTGCACGACGGGTGTCGGCGCGATTACAGCCTCACCGGCCGCACGGTGCCCGCTTTGACGGACGCTTTACCGGGCCCCGCTGCCTTAGAGACGCACGCGCGCGCGTTTGTGTTCCCTCCTGTGCCCTTCCGGTGGGCGGGCGGTGAGGTGTTCCGGGCGGCCCGGCGGCGATGGTGCGAGGTCCGTCACCCGCCCCTGGCCGGACGCGGGGCGGTTCCTGTTAGCTGGCAGCGGTCGTCCGGCCGCCCGGGCCGGCGTCAGGGAGGGGACCAGCGGTGACTACGGAGGCTGCGGTGGAGCACTTCGGTCCGGCACGCGCGCGTGGGGGACGTTCCCGGCGGGCCCGGTGGGCGGTCGCGGCCGTGGGGCTGGCCGGCGCGCTGACGCTGACGGCGTGCGGCGGCGACGGCGGCTCGGACGACTCCGCGGGCACACCCACCCCGTCCGTCACGCGGACCGCGGACTCCGGCGGCGGCACCGGGGGGACGGGGGACACGGGCGGCTCCGACGGCGCGCCGGCGGGTGATCTCCAGGGCAGCTGGCTCACCACCGCGGACGGCAA
Organism: Streptomyces pseudogriseolus; assembly: GCA_002154585.1. GTDB lineage: Bacteria > Actinomycetota > Actinomycetes > Streptomycetales > Streptomycetaceae > Streptomyces > Streptomyces pseudogriseolus. The sequence goes on along the minus strand of MUNG01000095.1, from coordinate 44,700 downwards.
GGCGGTGGTGTTGATGGTCAACGGCGAGGAGGCGGCCCTCTTCGCCACCGGCGGCACGGTGTGCAGCGGCACGGCGAAGGGCGACTCCGAGCCGACGATCACCCTGAAGTGCCCGACCGGCGACGGCGACCGCACGAAGGGAACGGTGACGTCGGTCGACGGAAAGTCCCTCACGGTCACCTGGGACGGCGCGGCGGGCGAGGAAACGTACACGAAGGCGGAGGGCGGCAGCCTGCCCCCGGGCCTGCCGACGGAGGGCCTGGGTTCGTAGGGACGGCCACGGGTGGGCGCGGACGGCGCCCGCAGTCGGCGACGGGCCCGCACCCCGACGTCAGCGGCGCCGCCCCAACCGCCTCCGGGTGGCGGCAACCGCCTCCTCGGCCGCCCGGCTCCCTTCCTCCCACCCCGCCACATCACCGACCCCGCGCAACCGCGTAGTCGTCGTGGACGGGAACAACCGCTCCACCCGCTCCCCCACAGCGACCTCCCGCGACGCCAGCACGGGCAACAGATCGCCCTCCACCGGCACCTCGGCCGCAGCCGCCGCCAACCGCTCCCCCACCCTGTGGGCGTACGCGGCGAGGAAAGCCTGCCGAAACGTCTTCGTCCGCTTCCGCCCGCCCGCCCGCTGCGCCGCCTCCGCCTTGGTCATCGCGGTGGTCGCCTGCACCAGCAGCGAGGTGAACAGCAGCTCGACCGCCTCCAGGTCGGGCGCGAATCCCACGACCGTCGAGAATCCGAACGCCTCGTTCCACACCGCCCGGCAGTGGTTCGCCGAGGCCACCGCGTCCAGCAGCACCGCCTTGGCCTGCTCGTAGGGCGGCTCCACCCCGATCCGCACGGCGTCCGGACCCTCCGCGGCGGGCGTCCGCGCGGCGAGCAGCGCCTCGTCGACGCTGTGCCGCGCCATCAGCTCCTGCGCCTTGGCGCTCAGCGCCTCCGCCTCCTCCGGGAACCCGGTCGCCTCCGCCTTGGCCAGCAGCGCCCGGATGCGCCCGAGCATCCGCGACTCCGGTTTCCGCTCCCGCCCGCCGGACGGCGAGGCCCCCGCCGCCTCGTCGAGGGGCTCCAGCGCGGGCAGCCGCAGCAGCAGCCGGTACAGCTCCAGGACGGCGGTGGCGTACGAGAACCGGTCACCGCGCGGGGCGGGCTCCTCGGCCCGCAGCTCGGCGAGCTGCGCCTCCCACCGCGCCCCGCGCGTCCGCCCGTCCCGTCGCGCCTGGGCCAGGATCAGCGCGCCGGCCAGACGGACATGCGTCTCCTCCAGCTCTCGCCGCACCACCCGCACGACGTCGGCCGGCTGCCACCCCCGCTGCCAGGCGGCCGCGACGAAGTCCTCGCCACGCCGGGCGAGTTCGGCGTCCGCCGTGGGGTCCGCGGCGAGCAGGGAGGCGCCCGTGTCGAGGGTGTCGTCGCCCGTGTCGTAGAGGGCGGAACGGAAGGCGCGGTCGACGACGGAGGACGTACTCACAGGGCCGATCGTGCCACGCCGCGACCCGCCACCCGAAAGTGTCAACCACGGGTTGACACCCTCGCACTGTCAACTTACGGTTGACACATGACCACGAACCCCGCCATCAAGTCATCCGTCCGTCTCGACGACCTCATCGCGGCCATCAAGAAGGTCCACGAAGAACCGCTCGAACAGCTCCAGGACGCGGTGCTCGCCGGTGAGCACCTCGGCGACGTCGCCGACCACCTGATCGGTCACTTCGTCGACCAGGCCCGGCGCTCCGGCGCCTCCTGGACCGACATCGGCCGGAGCATGGGCGTCACCCGGCAGGCCGCCCAGAAGCGCTTCGTCCCCCAGGGCGGCAACGACCTCGACCCGAGCCAGGGCTTCAACCGCTACACGCCCCGCGCCCGCAACACGGTCATGGCCGCGCACAACGAGGCGAAGGCCGCCCGCAACGCCGAAGGGCTCCCCGAGCACCTGGTCCTCGGCCTGCTCGCCGAGCCGCAGGGCCTCGCCGTCAAGGCGATCACCGACCAGGGCGTCACCGTCGACGCGGTCCGCGAGGCCGCGCGCGCGGCGCTGCCGGCCGCCGTCGAGGACGCCCCCGAGCTGGTGCCGTACGGCCCGGCGGCCAAGAAGGTGCTGGAACTGACCTTCCGCGAGGCGCTGCGCCTCGGCCACAACTACATCGGCACCGAGCACATCCTGCTCGCCCTCCTCGAACACGAGAACGGCACCGGCGTGCTCAGCTCCCTCGGCGTCACCAAGGCCGCCGCCGAGGAGTACCTGACGAAGATGCTCGCGCAGTACGTGGAGACGTCCTCCGAGGAGGAACCGACGCGGGAGGGCTGATCCACGGCCCGGCCCGGCACCCCTCCCACCAGGCCGTTGTCACACCCTCCTGCGACACTCGCGTACATGGCCGGCCGGTGGGCGCTCGCTCCGGCCGAGGACGGTGGCGTGGACGTCGCCCCCCTCGGCCCCGACGGGCTGCCCTCCGGCCCGGTGCGGCGCGAGGCGGACCCCGCCGAGGCCGTGCGGAGCCGCCCGGGCGTCGCCCGGTGGGTGTGGCGGTCCACCGCCGAGGTCTACCCGCGCCTGCTCGCCACGGGGGTGCGAGTGGAGCGGGCGTACGACGTGGAGGCCGCCGAGACCCTGCTCCTCGGCCACGAGGGGCGGTACGGGGAGCCACGTTCGGCCGCGGCGGCGCTGGCCCGGCTGCGCGGCGGCCCCGTACCGCCCGACCCGCCCCAGCGGCAGGCGGACCCGGGCGCCCAGTCGTCGCTGTTCGACCCGCAGGCGGCCCCGCTGCCGCTGACCGACCTGCTCGCGGTCTACGCCGAGCAGCAGCGGCGCACCGACGCCACCGCGCACCCGGACCGGATGCGGCTGCTGGTCACCGCCGAGTCGGCGGGCATGCTGATCGCCGCCGAGATGAACCGCGCCGGGCTGCCCTGGCGCGCGGACGTGCACCGCGCGCTGCTGCACGACCTGCTGGGCGAGCGGTACGCGGGCGGGGGCGAGCCGCGCCGGCTGGCCGAGCTGGCCGACGAGGTGTCCGCCGCCTTCGGCCGCCGCGTCCGGCCCGACCTGCCGGCCGACGTGGTCAAGGCGTTCGCGCAGGCCGGGGTCAAGGTGACCTCCACCCGCCGCTGGGAGCTGCGGTCGGTGGACCACCCGGCGGTGAAGCCGCTCCTGGAGTACAAGAAGCTGTACCGGATCTGGGTGGCGCACGGCTGGTCCTGGCTCCAGGACTGGGTGCGCGACGGCCGCTTCCGCCCCGAGTTCCTCGCGGGCGGCACGGTGACAGGGCGCTGGGTCACCCACGGCGGGGGCGCCCTCCAGATCCCCAAGGTGATCCGCCGCGCGGCCGTCGCCGACCCCGGCTGGCGGCTCGTCGTCGCCGACGCCGACCAGATGGAGCCGCGGGTGCTGGCGGCCATCTCCCGCGACCCCGCGCTGATGGAGGTCGCGGGCCGGGAGAGCGACCTCTACCAGGCGGTGTCCGAGCGCGCCTTCTCCGGGGACCGCGACCGCGCCAAGATCGCCGTCCTCGGCGCGGTGTACGGGCAGACCTCGGGCGACGGCCTGAAGAACCTCGCCGCGCTGCGCCGCCGCTTCCCGCGGGCCGTGGCGTACGTCGACGAGGCGGCTCGCGCGGGCGAGGAGGGCCGGCTGGTCCGCACCTGGCTGGGCCGCACCTGCCCGCCCGCCGCGCGGACGACGGACGACGCGGCGGAGGAGGCGGGCATCCCGGTGGCGCAGGACGAGCCGGACCCCGACACGGCCCGCCCATGGACCCCCGGCTACGCCTCGACCGACGCCCGCGCCCGGGGCCGCTTCGCCCGCAACTTCGTGGTGCAGGGCAGCGCGGCCGACTGGGCGCTGCTGCTGCTCGCGGGGCTCCGGCAGGCGCTGACCGGCATGGCGGCGGAGCTGGTGTTCTTCCAGCACGACGAGGTGATCGTGCACTGCCCCGAGGAGGAGACGGCGGCGGTGACGGCGGCGATCCGTGAGGCCGCCGAGCAGGCGGGGCGGATCGCGTTCGGCCAGACACCGGTGCGGTTCCCGTTCACCACGGCGGTGGTGAAGTGCTACGCGGACGCGAAGTGACACCCCGACGGGGCGTCCGCACAGGGCTCGGCCGCCCGTTCCCGGGCGAAGTCCCGCACGAGGTCGTACGGCACGAAGCGCCCGTACGCGGTCTCCTCCAGCAGCGCCACCTCGGCCAGCCGCTCCAGCGCCGCCTCGGCCCGGGCCTCGTCGACGCCGGTGAGCCGGGCCAGCGACGGGACGTCGTAGGAGGGCAGGTCGAGGGCGCCGATGTGGCGCAGGGCGAGGGCCGCGTCGCGGTCGCCGCGGCGTTCGGAGGCGGTGAGCGCGTTGAAGGCGGCGTCCAGTGAGCGGCGGACGCCGAGGTCGTCGTAGTCGAGAAGGTCCAGTCTGCTGTCGGCGGCGGCGAGCTGCGTGGCGAGGGCGTCCGTGGTGAGGGCCCGGCGCGCGGCGAGCCGGGCCGCGACCACGCGCAGCGCCAGCGGGAGCCGCCCGGTGAGGGCGACCAGCGGATGCCCGGCGGTGATCCCGTCCCGCCCGGACGCGGCCCGCAGCAGCGCGGCGCTCTCCTCGTCGCTCAACGGCGCGAGCGGGAAGCGGGCGGCGCCGTCGAGGGCGGTGAGGGGCGACCGGCTGGTGACGACGACACCGCACCCGGGCCCGACGGGCAGCAGCGGCCGCACCTGGGCGGCGCTCACGGCGTCGTCCAGCACGAGCAGGGTGCGGGTGGGGGCGAGCAGGGACCGCAGCAACGCGGAGGCGGCGTCGGGGTGTTCGGGGACGGCCCCGGAGGGGACGCCGAGGTCGCGGAGGAGAGCGGCGAGGGCCTGCCCGGCGGTCAGGGGCGCCGCCGAACCGGGGTCGGCGCCGCGCAGGTTGAGGTACAGCCGGCCATTGCTGAAACGTTCCTCCAGAGTGTGCGCGACATGCAGTGCGAGGGCGCTCTTGCCGACGCCGACGGTGCCGCTGAGGACGACGAGCGGGGTCGTCGTGCCGTCCGTGGTGGAGAGTGCGTGTGCGATGGCCTGACGGGTGTCGGCGCGGCCGACGAAGTGGGCGGGGACAGGGGGGAGTTGGCCGGGTGGCACATGACCGGGCAGTGCCTGGGCGAACGGCGTCCGGGCGATCGGCGTCCGGGCGGGCCGGACCCACTGGGACGCGCCGTCCCATGTCCCGCTCCCCGGCGTCCCGCTCCCCGGCGTCCCGCTCCCCCGCAGCACCTCCACATGGGCGTCGCGCACGGAGGGCCCCGGCTCCACGCCGAGTTCGTCGGCGAGGCGGGCGCGCAGGTCGCGGTGGACGACGAGGGCCTCGGCCTGGCGGCCGGTGCGGTGGAGGGCGAGCATGAGCTGGCGGTGGTAGGCCTCCCGCAGCGGATGCTCCTCGGCGAGGGCGGCCAACTCGGGCACGAGGTCGGCCAGGCGGTCGTCGCCGAGGGCGAGTTCGGCGTCGTACCGCCACTCGTGGAACAGCAGCCGCGCTTCTTGGAGGCGGCGCACGAGGGCGTACCCGCCCACTTCGGGGGCGAGGCCGCCCAGCGGAGTACCCCGCCACAGCCCGAGCGCGGCCCGGCACTCCCCGCGCACCCGCTCCCAGTCCCCGTCGGCGCGGGCGGCACGGGCGGCGGCGACGTGACTGTCGAAGACCTGGACGTCCAGTTCGCCGTCGTCGGCGCGGAGGACGTACCCCGTGGGCACGGTGAGGAGGCGGCCGGGCTCGTCGAGGAGGCGGCGCAGCCGGGCGACGTGGTTGTGCAGCGAGGGCAGCGCGGAGACGGGCGGCGCCCCGCCCCACAGCGCGTCCTTCAGCACCTCGACGGAGACGACCCGCCCGGCGTCGAGCAGCAGGACGGTGAGGAGGGTGCGGAGCTTGGGGCTGGTCACGGGATGGACGGGGAGGCCGCCTCGGGCGCGGGGCGCCTGACCGCGGGCCGGCTCACCGCCGTAGAGGACCGGCGTTCCCAGCAGGCCGAAGCGCAGTCCGCGCCGAGTCACGCCGCACCACTGCCTTCCGGCTGACCGAAACGGAATCCATTGGCCTTATGTTAGCCATCCGTTGGCAAGGTTTGATGTGATCACTACACCGGATCCGGCCCGGGGGTGCGCGCGAGGACGCGCTGCTCGGGGGAGTGTCGCCGCCGGCCGATCCGCGTCACGGGGCTCCCGGTCGCCAGAGGTGAACGACCGGGGCCTCGTTCTTTCGGCCGCCGTACCCGCTCAGCCGGCCCCCACCGGCTGCTCCGTGGTGGCGAGTCCTCTCAGACGCAGGCAGGTGCGGCCTGTGGCGATTCCCCGCCGGCCGATCTGGTCCTGTTCCACCGTATGTCGACCGGACGTCAAGCAGTCAATGCCGGAAAACCCCACTCATGGACGGAATCAGAGACATTATCCGGCTGGAGTTGACTTGAAATAGCCCCACGCCGGACCTCTCATTGGACTCACTCTTGTTCATTACCCCCACCCCCGCATAAAATTGGCCCTCCGACTTCTTCCACCGACGCAGAAGGCACACGCAATCATGCACCGCATCGTCTCCCAGGAAGCCGGGTGACCCTCATGCGTATCGCATCACCGAAACGAACTCTCGCGACAATCGCCTTGACCGTCGCCGCCTTGTCGTCCGCAGCACACTCGGCGGCGGCCGGTCCCGCCCCTTCGACGGCTGCCCCGGTCGAGTGGTCGGCGGCACACGGTTCGGCTGCCGCGTCCGGCATTCGGTGGACCGAACAGGACGGCATCCGGTCGGCCCTCGTCATAGAGGGCGAGCTGCGAAATACCGGCACCGGATGTTTCTCGGTGTGGGTCCGGTGGATCCATGACTTCTTCCCTTCGCCCTACACCAGACATGCCACCCAATGCGGGGATGAAATCGCTCCCGTGAACCTCCGACTGAGTCCTTATCTTCCGACGACCACCGGCCAGCTGAAGGTATGCCGAGGCGCCGAGGACACCACGGACTGCGGGCCGGCCATTTCCCTCACGACCTGGCCGATCAACGGCCCGTCGAGGGCTGCCTCCCACACGCAGTCGTCCTCGCGCTGAAATCTCGGGTGGGACGGCGGACCAGAGATCTGGAATGCTGCGCCCATCTGCGATCCCCCACTGAAAGACCCCCCACATGACACAGAAACTGTGGAAACGCCACGGCCTGGTGCTGGCCGCCGGAGCCGCGTGCATCCTCGTCAACGGCCAGGGCGTCGGGCCGCTCTGGCTCGTCGGGCTCGCCCTGCTGGTGACAGGTCTGCTGATGCGGACGGCGATGACGCGTGCCCAGCGCCCGACGGGTGAGGAAGCCCCGCCCCTGGCACTGGACATCCCCGTGAACGGCCGCTGGATGGCCCGGAACGGGCCCGCCACCAAGGTGCCCAGCCACACGCACAACCTCGCGCAGACGTACGCGATCGACCTGGCCCGCCGCCCGGCGCCCGAGCCCGTGTGGCTGTGGCCGCCGACACGGCGCCCCGAGTCCTACCCGTCCTTCGGTGAACCACTGCTCGCCCCGGCGGACGGCCAGGTGGTCGCCGCCACGGACAGCCAGCGTGACCACCTGACACGTACGTCCCTGGCCGGCCTGCTCTACGTGCTGCCGGAGGGCTTCATACGCTCCCTCGGCCTTCCGCGTCACCTGCTCGGCAACCACGTGATCCTCGACCTGGGCAACGGAGCGTACGCCGTCTTCGCACACCTGCGACGCCACTCTTTGAGGGTCGCCGCCGGTGAGCGGGTGACGGCCGGTCAGCAACTCGCCGAGTGCGGGAACTCGGGCAACTCCTCCGAGCCCCACCTGCACTTCCAGCTCATGGACAGCCCTGACATCACCTCTGCCCGCGGCCTGCGTTTCACCTGGCGGTACCAGGACGACGACGGTCACGAGCGGGAAGGTGTGCCCGCCGACAACACCTGTTTCGCCCCCGTCCGGACCGTCGCCGACCCGTCGGACCCCTACGCCGCGTCATAGCCGGGATCGAGGGCGAAGCGGACCGACCGGACACGGCCGTCCGGGGCGAACTCGCCGAAGGCGAAGACCTCCTGCGGACGCTCCGGGTTCCCGTCCCTGCTGGTGGTGTAACGCGCCGCGAAGCGGTTGCCCTCCCGAAGCGTCTCGTGCACCTCCACCGGATAGGTGTGGCCCAGCTTGCGTCCCTCCTCCAGCGCCTTCAGGACGCCCGAGCGCTGCATCACCTTCCGCCCGACCTGATGCAGCGCGTCAGGGGTGTGGAAACGGTCATGAGCCTCCGCGACCGGGACCGTCACGTCGTACCCGGCCGCATAGTAGGTCCGCAGATAGTGCGCCGGGTCCTGGGCGGGCGTCGGTTCCTCCCCCTCGGCGGGCGGCGACGCGGGCGAGGTACCGGGCGCAGGGCGGGCCGCACTGTCGAACGGCTCGTCCCGCTCCCGTCCCGACCAGCCAGGCCGGGTGACGGAGAAGGCAGTCGTGCGGGCCACCCGGCCGTCCTCGGCCAGTTCGGCGAAGACCGCCGCCTCCGTGGCCGACTGGATCTTCCCCAGCATGGGCGTGCTGATCGTGTACCGGGCGGCGGCGCGGCGTCCTTCCACCGTCACTTCGTGGATGTACAGCTCGTACGGGGCGCCGAGGGAACGCCGGGAGCGAAGGCTGCCCAGGATCTTGTCACGGTCCCACACCCGGCCGTTGACCCGGTGTGTACCGTCGGGCAGGTGATAGCGGTCCCAGACCTCCGCGACCGGGTCGCCGCCGTCGATGGCATCGGCGTGGTAGGCACGCAGATACCCGGCGAAGTCCGCGGCTGCGGTGGGGCGATGACTGACACTCATGACGCTCTCCGGCCTTCCTCTGTGGGGGTCGAACTGTTCTCTGTGGGGGTCGGTCCACCGCCGGGCTCCAGTCGCGGCGCGGCCGTGATGTGGAACTCCCGGCGGAGGGCTGCCAGCGCGGCGAGGTGACCGCACATGCCGTGCACGCTCGGGCCGGGAGGCGTCGACGCCGAGCACAGGTATACGCCGGGCAGCGGTGTGCGGTACGGATTCCAGGCGGGCGTGGGCCGGAACACGGACTGCGTGAGGGTGATGGCTCCGGCGCCGATGTCCCCGCCGGGATAGTTCGGGTTGTGACTCTCGTACGCGGACGCCGGCACGCCGCGCGCCGCGACGACCGTGTCGGTGAAACCGGGGGCGTACCGCTCGATCCGGCGCGTGATCAGCGGCACCGGATCCCGGGTGTCGCCGTTCGGGACATGCGCGTAGGCCCATATCGGGCGGCGCCCTCCGACGGCCCGGCCGGGATCGGTCACGGCCGGGTCCACCAGCAGGACGAAGGGCTCCTCCGTGGCCAGGCCCCGGGCGGCGGCGTTCTCCGCCGCGAGGATGTCGGCACGGGTACCGCCGATGTGCACGGTCCCGGCCCGGCCCACCTCCGGATCGGCCCACGGGACGGGCTCACTGACCAGGAAGTCAGCCTTCGCCGCGCCCGGACCGTAACGGAAGCGTTCCAACGCCCGGCGGTACCGGGGCGGCAACCGTTCGCCGGCCAGGGCCAGCAGGCCGCGCGGCGTGGTGTCCAGCATGATCACCTGAGCGTCCAGCTCCGCCAGGTCGGTGATCCGTCGGCCGGTGTGCACAACGCCCCCGTGTGCCGTCAGGTCGTCGGCCAGGGCCTCGGCGATGCGGTGGCTGCCGCCCTCTGGCAGCGGCCAGCCGGACGCATGAGCGAGATGACCCAGCAACATCGCGATGGCACCGGCCGGCAGACTGGGCAGCCGGCCCACCGCGTGCGCTGCGACTCCCGTCAGCAACGCGCGGGCGGCCTCGGTGCGCAGCCCGTTGCCCCGCAGGAGTTGGCCCAGCACCCGCGGGCCCAGGTGCAGCGGCGCAACGGGGTCGGCCGGCAGGGACCGCTGGCCGGAGAGCAGGAAGTCGGTCACGCCCGAGCTGTGCCTCACCAGCGGCGCCATCAACCGGTACCAGCGCTGCCCGTCCGGGCCCAGGCGGTCACGCGTCTGAGCGAGGTCGCGGTACGCGAACGCGGCGACACCACCGTCCAGCGGGTGTGCGTACGGAATGGGCGGCTGCAGCAGCCGCACGCCCCGGGCCTCCAGGTCGAACGCGCGGAAGAACGCGGAGGCGGCCGCCATCGGGTGGACGGCGGCGCAGAGGTCGTGCCGTACCTCGGAGTCGAACAGGGCTTCGCCGCGCAGGCCGCCGCCCATGGCGGGGGCCTGCTCGTGGATCTCCACGGTCAGCCCGGCGCGTGCCATGGTGACGGCGGCGGCCAGACCGTTGGGGCCACTGCCCACGATCGCCACGTCGACCCGTGTCATGTCAACACGTCCTCGGTCGCGAACTGCCCACTGGCGAGCCGCCGGTAGACCTCGTCCGATTCCATGAGCTCGCGGTGGGTGCCGGTCGCCCGCACCCGTCCTCCCTCCATGACGATGATGCGGTCGGCCTGCACGATGGTGGACAGCCGGTGCGCGATGGCAAGCACAGCGCAGTCACGACTGGCCTCCGTGATCGCGTCACGCAGCGCCGCCTCGGTGTCGCTGTCGAGGTGGGCGGTGACCTCGTCGAGCAGGATCAGCTGCGGACGCTGCAGCAACGTCCGTGCGATGGCGAGCCGCTGCCGCTGGCCGCCCGACAGACCGGCGCCGCGCTCACCCAGCTCGGTGTCGAGGCCGTCGGGCAACGCGGCGACGAAGTCCTCCAGGCTGGCGAGCCGCAACGCGCGAGCGACGTCGGTCTCGTCGGCGTCCGGATTCGCGTACGTCAGGTTCTCGCGAATCGTGCCGCGCAGCAGCGGTGCGTCCTGCTCCACATAGCCGACCAGCGAGCGCAGCTGGGCGAGCGGGAGGGCGTCGATGTCGTGGCCCGTGACCCGGATGGTGCCCGTGTCCGGCCGGTGGAAGCCCTCGATGAGCTGGAACGTCGTCGTCTTGCCCGTCCCGGAGGCACCGACGATCGCGGTGAGGCCGCGACGTGGCACGGTGAACGAGACGTCCCTCAGGACCGGAGCGTTCTCGTGGTAGGCGAAGCCGACGTTCTCGAAGCTGACCGCCGGCGCCGATTCCACGGGCGACACGTGCTTCCGCCGTTCCGGCGGCCGCCCGTCCTCCTCCTGCCCTTCCTGCGGGATCGTCCCCAGCTCCGTCACGCGCTGGATGGCCGCGCGCCCCTGCTGGATCTGGGCGATCGACATGAAGAGCATCACCAGCGGCGCCACCAGGTAGAAGAGGTACATCACGAACGCCGTGAGGTCGGCGGGTGTGAGCGATCCGGTGGCCACCCGGGCCATGCCCCAGGTGATGACGACGGCGAGCGAGAGCTGCGTGCCGACGTTCATCATCGGGGTGAGCAGCGAACTGAATCCGGTGACCCGGATCCCACTGCGCCGGGCACGGTCGGCCAGCCGTGTCAGCTCCTCGGTTTCCCGCCCCTCGGCACGGGACGCCTTGACCGTGGTGATCGCACCGAGCACCCGTTGCAGACCCGAGCCGAACGCACCGATGTTCTGCCGGTTCCGCAGCGCGGCGAGCCGGACCTGGCGGGCCAGCAGCAGCGCCGTGACGCTGGCCAGCCCCAGGCAGCCGAGCGTGGTGAGCAGCAGCTTCCAGTCGAGACCGGCCATCAGCACGATGCCGCCGACCACCATGAACACGGACGTCACCACCTGCGCCAGGGCCTGGGCGATGATCAGGCAGGCGATGGAGGTGTCGGACACCGTGCGCGAGAAGACGTCACCGTGCTCCAAGCGCGAGAAATGCGGTATCTGGCTGCGCAGCAGACGGCCGCCGAGGATGCTCCGGGCCTCGAACACGATGTTCTCGCCCGCCCTGCCGATGGCATAGGCGTGGCCGGCGCTCAGCGCCGCGTCGGCGAGGAAGAACAGCGCGATGAACGTGACGGGCCAGACGATCGGTTCGTCCAGGGCCACGGCCTCGATCAGCCGGCCCAGCATCCAGGGTTGGGCGAGGGTGGCCGCCGCGCCGAGCAGGCCCATGCCGATGCCGGCGATCAGCAGGGCCCGATGGCGGAGGACTATCTCCCGGAGGTTCATGCCGGCTTGGTGTAGGTGGCGACGAACAGTCCGGCCGCGGGGGTGTACGCGGTCCGCCGCCAGTCACTGTAGTGACCCTCGGTCCGCAACCCTGCGTCCTGTGCGTAGCCGTCCACCTCTTCGGGCGTGAGGAGGCGGGCGACCTCGGTGCCGATGCGGTGTGTGCCGTCGGCCTCGAACCACACGGTGGACACCTGCCAGATCCGGTTGTCCATCAGAAGCGTGGCGTGCATCTGGATGCCGGTGTTCGGCTCCGGATAGGGCACGAACATCGTGGTGCGCGTCAGCCCTTCGTGCTGAGCCACGACTCCCGGGCGGTTGTGGGTCTCCACCACCAGCCGGCCGCCGGGCCGGAGGTGTTCGGCCGCGCGGGCGATGGCTTCGCGCTGTCCTGCGGGGTCGATGATCAGGGCGAGTGTGGAGCAGACGCAGTAGACGAGACCGTACTGCCGGTCACCACGATAGGTGCGGATGTCGCCGAGCTCGGCGATCACCTGCCCGTCCTCGGCCCGCTTCTCCAGGGCGCTGAGCATCTCCTGCGAGGAGTCCACGCCGTGGACCGGGCCGACGCGATGCGACAGGGGAAGTGCGACCCGGCCTGTCCCGACGCCGAACTCCAAAGTGCCCTGGGCAGGGTCGGGATGGAGCTCGGCCAGAGCCTCCACGGTCATCCGTGTGGACACGTCGTCCTGGAAGATGCGGTCGTACCAGCCCTCGAACTGTTTGCCGTAGCCAATGTCCGCGACGGTCATCGGTTCTCCGTTTCTTCTGAAGTGAGGACACTCCCGTAACGGGAGCAGTCGGTCTCAGGCGGCCCGCAGAAAGACCGGTGGCGCCGGGTTCATCGCCTGATAGGTGGAAACGTAGAGAACCTCGGGATCCTCATTCTCGTCGTGACCCGCGGCACGGACCACGGCGAACTGGAACCCTCGGACATCAGTCACGTTCGGGGCGTCCCTGATCTGCCTCCTGATGAATTCGGAGAGAACCCGGAAGGGCGGAGTGCCGGTCGGGTCACTTCCCTTGGCGATGTTCTTGATGATGGCGGTGCAGATGTCGAACACCGCCTTTTCCGTCCGGCGCGAAGAGAACCAGAACGCCTGGGACATCTTGCGGTTCTGGATCAGGTCGAGTTCGATCCACGGCGAAGTCGTACGATTTTCGTCGAGGGTGCGGTAAAGATAGTGGTAGTCGTGCGTCGCGGGGTTCGGCGCGAAGAACTTCCAGTTCGGCACGAGGGAGAAGAGGTCCTTCTCCCGTGCGCGCTCGAAAGCCGGATTCGGGTGCTGCGCGGCCAGGGTCGTGACCAGCAAGGCGGCGCCCGCGAGACGCGTCACCGCGCCGGGGCCGGTGAGTGCTTCCCTGAGGTGTGCGGTGATGTTCACTTCTCCTCCCCGGCCTTGTCCGTGAGCTCCTCGGCGGGGGCCGCCGCGTTCCGCGCGCAGTGCTGGTCCACGAAGGCCGCGATCAGGTCCGCCGCGGTCCGGGCGTGACGGGCGTCGGTCAGGATGGTGTCGTGACCGGCACGCTCCACGACGGTGACGTCACCGTGCCGGCCCGCGGCCTGGTGGGTGCGGACGAGGTCGTTGTACATCAGCAGCTGTTCGGGGTCCATGTCCACGGTCACCTGCGCGGCGACGACCAGGCCCGGTGCCGGTACCGGGGTCAGGCTTTCGTCGAAGGAGTGGAACTCCTCCCTGACCACCTCCCACTCCCGCGCTGCCGCACTCCACAGCCGTGCGTCGGTGTAGAGGGCGAAGACCTTCTGGCGATAGGCGTACGGCAGGTCGTCCACCCAACGGGGGCGCGACATCAGCGCACCGCTGCCCAGCTTGGTCCAGCGCGCCATCTCCGTCAGGGAGTAAGTGAACATCTCACTGCCCTTCCGCTGCTTCTCCGACCGCACGAGCTGCCCTGGGTGAGTGGGGTCGAGGTAGACGACGCCCGCCACCCGCTCACCGAGCTGCGCCACCGCTCGCCGGTTGAGGTCCGCGCCCAGGGAGTGCCCGACCAGGACCACCTTGCGGTCCTCGGGAAGTGCCTGACGGATCAGGTCCTCCAGGTCGTCCACGGACTCCTGGATGGTGTACGGAGCCTGCTTCATCCGGCGGCTCGGCCCGTAGCCCGCGCGGGCGTACGTCACCACGGGGTGTCCCAGGTCGAACGCCAGCCGCTCGACCATCCACGCGAAGTGTTCAGGAGTCGAGGCGAGGCCGTGGTTGAACACGAGGACCGGGCGGTGATGGACGCCCTGGCCTCCGGTGTCGTAGAAGAGGACGTTGCCGTGACGGGTGGTGACGGTCCGCGAGTTCGGCCAGCCCGCCACAGCCCGTGCGCGCCGCTGGGTCGCCAGCACACCCGCGCCGGCGACACCGCCGGCCAGCAGCACCAGAGCGGTCTTGACCATTCGGTCGTCCCGCCCGGCGACCTCGGGAAACGTCCGAGGCGCTGTCGTGTAGGCGATCATCGGATGCATGGCGGGAAACGCGGTCATGAACCGGCCCAGCCCCATGACGAACGCGTTGGCGACATGGAAACCGGCGGCGGATCCGATGAACGGTCGCGTCAGCTTCCCGCCTGCCAGATAGACGACGGGGAAAAGGCACTCCATCGCCAGCACGGCATGCTGCGTCACCTTGCTGGCCCGCGGATAACGCTGCGTCAGCCTGTACGCGCGCTCGAAACCGTAGGTGCGCGTCCGCATCACGCCGGGGAGCGCCGAACCGTCACGCCACTTCGTTCCCGCCAGCTTCGCCCACCCGGAGGCCGCGTAGGACATGTTGGCCTGAAGCGCCAGGTACCACATCAAGGCATCGCTGACCTGCGGACTCTTCGAGAGACGAGCGAGCCCGGTGACCGTCTGCACCTGCGTGGCGACCTGGTCCGAACCGTCGGTGCCGTAGCGGTGGCGTGCCTGCAGAAGGGTGGTCGTGGCGGCGAGGTAGAGATTGCCCGCCGCCCGCCATTTGCTGTTGCCGGGCAGCAGCATTCCCAGGCTGCAGGCGACGCGTGTGCCGTGCAGAGCCAGTGTGGTCCGCCTGCCGCTCACCGCGTTGGTGAGTTTCTGAATCGCCGGGATCTTGCTCTCCGGCGTCTGCTTCATGATCTCCCAGTCGTTGAGACCGCCCGGCGCCAGGTTCCGATGCTGGTGCAGGTACTCGAGGGAGGAAGAAAGACTGGAGAGGGCCGCGAGGCGTTCGGATATCCCTATCGCGCGGTCGCGGGAGATCGGAATGGGCGAGAAAAGCGAAGATGTAAGTCTCTTGATTCGCATCATGCCGAATTTTTCCTCTGGGTTGAACCTGTCGAGGGTAGGCTTGACAAACTGTCGGGCCGCGATTCCGCCGCGGCCCGACAGCCTGTCGTTTCCCGGAAGCTGGGTCCGGGCCGGCCCTCTCAGAAGCCCGCCGGGCTCCTCAGCAGGTGATGCTCGGTCGGGTTGGCCCGATCAGTCGTTGGCGCCTGCCTCGTACGCCTGCACCGTGACCCAGGCAGCACCGGCGCCGCCGGCGAAGCCCACGCCGAACGCGACCAGCGTCGGGGTGGCCTGGACGGGCGCCATCGCGCCGAACTCGCCCTGGCTGTCGTCCGTCAGATCCGTCGGGGTGACGGCGACGACACTGTCTACGATCCTGCTCATGCTTTCTCCTTCGTGATTGATCGTGGTGAGGAGGTCAGCCGACGACGCGGCCGGTGACGTAGGCGCCCACGACGGCGGCCGCACCGGCGGCCGCACCGCCGACGTACCAGCAGGTGGCGACGGCGGCAGCGGGGGTGGCCAGGACCGGCATCGGGGCGTCGTCCCGGTAGCCCTGCTCCAGCGAACCGAGGTCCTGCTCGTTCATGAACGCGGCGATCTTCTGTTCCATCGCTTTGTCTCCCGTCTCTCCAGTGCGTTTCAACGCATTCCGATTCTGCGGGTGGTACTGCCGGCCCGGAAAACACGGACCGACCATGCCTGACGCGAAACGTCAGACAAGTCTGTGAGTGGGATTGCACGGGCGCGCGCTTGCGCGTCTCGACCTGTCCGGTCGAGCGCTACGCGCGTCACACCGGACGTCGATGAAGCACCCCGGGGGTGCCCGGCATGTGTATGGGTGACCTCTCGGCCGGCAGGTCTAGAAGAGAAGACACGCCAGATGGCCGGACGACGCGATTCCGCACGCGTTTCCCTTGTCAAGGGAACCGCTGGACGCATCACGGAAACAGATACCCGTACTCCGAATCGACCTCACGGTCATTTCCCCCATTGTGGTCACGTGTCTCACACGACTTCCGGCCGCATCGGCGACCGACGGGCCCGTGATGGTCAACCACCAGCCCTTGTCGACTCTTGAGCAGTACGACAGACCGAACACCCAGGGATGCGGCGATCAAGCGCCCACCTGCGACTTCCGGCAGGAAAGCCGCTGCACTTCCCGAAGGCAACGCCACAGTAGCGACTACCGGTCATAGACAACAGGTATGTAGCCGTCCTGGCCGAAAATCGAGCCCTGGCGGATGGCGGCTGGTGTGGTGCGGGCACGGTGATCGACCTGCGATTTGCTTTACGACACCTACGCGGCACGAGTAATGGCCAGGCAACGGAGTGGCCGATTCCGCCCCATGGGCAACCCATGGAACCCCCTATTCCGTTTGTGTCGGCACCCCCGCCGAGCTGCTGTTGCCCTCCCCGGATCCACCATCGGTCCGCCCACGCGGAGGGGAGCCACACAGGTTCGACGCGAACACCACAGGAATCACCCGAGCATCACCAAAGATTCACGAACAGGAATGCCGCCGGACTCGCCGGCAGGGAGCCGAGCCGACACGACTCCAGGACGCCGACCGAGAGGAGCGGGGAGAGGGCCGAGGCAGAGGCGCCCGCCGGCCGCAGGGGGCTCGGACGGTGTGTCGCGTCGTGCCTCGAACAGCAGAAAACCCCAGGGGCAGAATGATCTGGCCTGGGGTTCCAGTGGAGCCGCCTTCGGGATTCGAACCCGAGACCTACGCATTACGAGTGCGTTGCTCTGGCCATCTGAGCTAAGGCGGCGCGCTGTGTGCACCATGGTGCGATCAGCGACGTCGGTAAGTCTACACAGTTTCCGGGGGTGCTTCGTACCGCCCCCGGAGGCGGGGCGGGGCCGTCGCCTCCGGGGGCGGCCGTACCCGCTACGAGCAGCGCTTTCCGTCCGCCGGCGGGGTGCCCTTCAGCAGGTACGTGTTGATCGCCGCGTCGACGCAGGCGCTGCCGCGGCCGTACGCGGTGTGGCCGTCGCCGTCGTAGGTGAGGAGGCGGGCCGAGGAGAGCTGGGCGGCCAGGCCCTTCGCCCAGCGGTACGGGGTCGCCGGGTCCCGGGTGGTGCCGACGACCACGATCGGCGCCGCGCCCTTCGCCTCGATGCGCTGCGCCTCGCCCGTGGCCCGCACCGGCCAGTACGCGCAGTTCAGCGCGGCCCAGGCGAGGCCCTCGCCGAACACCGGGGAGGCCTTCTCGAAGTCGGGGAGCGCCGCGCGCACATCGTCCGGGGACTCGAAGGCGGGCGGCAGGTCGAGGCAGTTGACGGCCGCGTTGGCCGACATCAGGTTGCTGTACGCGCCGCCCGCGTCCCGCTCGTAGTAGCTGTCGGAGAGGACGAGCAGCCCCGCGCCGTCGCTCTCCTTCATCGCCGACGTCAGCGCCTCGCGCAGCCGCTGCCAGGCCGCCTCGTCGTACATCGCGGCGATCACGCCCATCGTCGCCAGCGACTCGGTCAGCTCACGGCCGTCGGCGTCGCCCGCGGACATCGGGCGCGCGTCGAGCTTCTCGAAGAACGCCGTCAGGTTCTCGCCGGCCTTCTCCGGGCTCGTGCCCTTGCCGCCCAGGGGGCAGTCGCCGCGCCGCACGCAGTCCTCCGCGAACGCCGTGAACGCCGTGGCGAAGCCCTCCGTCTGCTCCAGGTTGAGCCGCCGCGCGCTCAGCGACGGATCCATCGCGCCGTCCAGCACCAGCCGCCCGGTCCGCTCCGGGAACAACCCCGCGTACGTCGCGCCCAGCAGCGTGCCGTACGAGGCGCCGACGTACGTCAGCTTCTCGTCGCCGAGCACCGCGCGCACGATGTCCATGTCCCGGGCCGTCTCCACGGTCGACACATGGCGCAGCAGCTCCGGCTTCTTCGCCCCGCACGCCTCGGCGAACGTCCGGTACGCCGAGACCAGCGCCTCGGTCTCCTTCTCGTCGTCCGGCGTGATGTCGGTGCGGGTGTACGCGTCCATCGCGGGCCCGTTCAGGCACTCGACGGGCTCGCTGCGGGCGACGCCGCGCGGGTCGACGGCCACCATGTCGTAGCGGGCGCGCACCTCGGCCGGGTAGCCGATGCCCGCGTACATCTGGAGGTAGCCGACCGCCGAGCCGCCCGGGCCGCCGGGGTTGACCAGCAGGGAACCCAGCCGCTTGCCGGGACCGGTGGCCTTCTTGCGGGCGACGGCGAGGCGGACGTCCCCGGCGGACGGTTCGGCGTAGTCGAGCGGGGCCTTGACCGTGGCGCACTGGAAGCCGGGGACGCCGCAGTCGCGCCACGCCGGTTCCTGTGCGTAGTACGGGGCGAGGGCCGCGGGGGTCGAGCCGGGCAGCGGGGCGAGCGCGGCGGCCGCTCCCGCCACCGGCGAACCGGCCCTGCTGGTGGTCGGGGTCCCGGAGGAGCAGCCCGCCAGCAGCAGCGCGGCCGAGGCGATCAGGGCGGCTGCGGTACGGGTCCTGCGTGGGGTGCGCCGTGTGTGCATACCGCGAGCGTAACGCTGAGCGACCATGCGGACGCTCTGCGCACACGCCGTGCCCCGGACGAGTGACGAGCACTTCTCCGGTGCGGCCCGTTCAGCCCGCTCTGAGCGCCATCGTCATCGCCTCCACCGCCAGCAACGGCGCCACGTTGCGGTCCAGGGCCTCGCCGCAGGCCGCGATCGCCTCGATCCGGCGCAGCGTGGACTCGGGGGTGCTGCCGCGGGCCAGGCGCTCCAGCGCGTCCTCGGCGTCGGTGTTGGCGAGGGCGATGCGGGAGCCGAGCTGGAGGGCGAGGACGTCGCGGTAGAAGCTGGTGAGGTCGGCCAGGGCGACGTCGAGACTGTCGCGCTGGGTGCGCGTCCTGCGCCGCTTCTGCATGTCCTCCAGGTCTTTGACCGCGCCCGCCGTGCCGCGCGGGAGACGGCCGCCCTGGGCCGCGCCCAGCGCCGCCTTCAGGTCCTCGGTCTCCTTGCCGTCCATCTCCTCGGCGAGCTGCTTGGCGTCCTCGGCGGCCGCGTCGACCAGTTCCTGGGCGGCTCTCAGCGCCCCGCCGACGTCCTCGACGCGCAGCGGCAGCTTGAGCACGGCGGCGCGGCGGGCGCGCGCTGCCGGGTCGGTGGCCAGACGGCGGGCCCGGTCGACGTGGCCCTGGGTGGCGCGGGCGACGGCGGCGGCGACGTCCGGTTCGATGCCCTCGCGGCGGACGAGCATGTCGGCGACAGCCTCCACCGACGGCGTGCTCAGGACGAGGTGACGGCAGCGGGAGCGGATCGTCGGCAGGACGTCCTCGACGGACGGGGCGCACAGCAGCCAGACCGTGCGGGGGGCGGGCTCCTCGACGGCCTTGAGGACGGCGTTGGCGGACTTCTCGTTGAGCCGCTCGGCGTCCTCGACGAGGATCACCTGCCAGCGGCCGTTCGCCGGGGCGGTGAACGACTTGCGGACCGTGTCGCGCATGTCCTTGACCAGGATCTCCGCGCCGACCGCGGCCACCGTGGAGACGTCGGCGTGGGTGCCGACGAGCGCGGTGTGGCAGCCGTCGCAGAAGCCGCAGCCGGGGACGCCGCCCAGGGCCCGGTCGGGGCTGACGCACTGGAGCGCGGCGGCGAAGGCGCGCGCCGCCTGGTTGCGGCCCGCGCCGGGCGGGCCCGTGAACAGCCACGCGTGCGTCATGCGCGACGCCTCGGGCGGGGGCGCGTCGCTCGCCGCGGCGGTGACGAACGCGTCGGCGTCCCGGGCGGCGGCGGCGAGCTGCTCGCTCACCCGCTCCTGCCCGACCAGGTCGTCCCACACGGTCATGGGTCAGCCCGCCCTTCCGTCGTATCCGTCGGTCGCGTCCGTCGCGTCAGTTGTATCCGTCGCATCCGTGCCGCGCCGGATCCATTGTGCGGGTCCGCACCGACACGCCTGTCCCCGCACCCCGAACACAGCGGTGCCGGGCGTACCCGCGGGCACGCCCGGCACCGTACAGCCGCGTCTCAGCGCCGGCGCCACCGTCCGCCGCCGCGGCCCTCGTCGTCGCCGTGGTCGCCGTGGTCGCCGTGGTCGCCGTGCGGGCCGAGCAGTTCGTCGGCCAGCGACGGCAGGTCGTCCAGCGGGGTCTCCTCCGCCCAGTCGGGGCGCTCCCGGCGGCGCGGGGCGCTCTCGGGGTCGACCTGCGGCAGCTCACGCGTACGGTCGTCGGGCCCTTCCGGGCCGCCCGCGGGACCGGGCTCGCCCCCGCGCACCGGCGGCAGCACCGCCGTCTCGTCGGCCGCGCCCGGCACGACGGGCGGCAGGACCGCCGTCTCGTCCGCCGCGCCCGGCACCTGCGGCCGGGGCAGCTCGGTCGTCACCTCGGCGTCGGCGGGCGCCGGCCGGCCGGAGTCCCGCGCGCCGTCCTCGTCGCGCACGCGCTCATCCCGTACGCGCGGCAGGACGGCCGTCTCGTCCACCGGGCCGCCCGTCGCGTTCGTCGGCGTCACCACCGGCGTCGGCACGGTCACCGCCTCGTCGGCGTCCTGGCGCGCGGCGGGCGGGGCCGGGGGGTCGGACGGGGTCGTCGTGGTGCGCGGTCCCGCCTCCGCCGCGGCCGCCGCGCGCTCGGCGAGCTGCCGGGCCTGCTCCGCACGCAGCAGGGCCTCCTCCGCCTGGCGCTGCTTCTCCAGGCGCTGCGCCTCGGCCTCGGCGCGCAGCCGCGCCTCCTCCTCCGCCTGCTTGCGGCGGCGCTCCTCCTCGGCCTTGCGGCGCGCCTCCTCCTCGGCGCGCGCCTTCTCCTCGGCGAGCAGCCGCTGACGCTCCTCCTCGGCGCGGCGGCGGGCCTCCTCGGCGCGCAGCCGGGCCTCCTCCGCCTGGCGCTCGGCCTCGCGGCGCTGCGCCTCCTCCAGTTCGCGCCGCTTGCGCTCCTCCTCCTCGGCGCGCAGCTTGGCGAGCTGCTCCTGGCGCTCCCGCTCCAGGCGCTCCTCCTCGGCCTTGCGGGCCGCCTCCTCCTCCGCCTTGCGGCGGGCCTCCTCCTCGGCCTTGCGGCGCGCCTCCTCGCGGGCGGCGATCTCGGCCTCGGACAGCGGCAGGACGCGGTCGAGCCGGTGCCGGATCACCGTGGTGACGGCCTCCGGCTCCTGGCCGGCGTCGACCACCAGGTAGCGGCCGGGGTCGGCGGCGGCCAGGGTGAGGAAACCGGAGCGCACGCGCGCGTGGAACTCCGCGGGCTCGGACTCCAGCCGGTCCGGCGCCTCGGTGAACCGCTCGCGCGCCGTCTCCGGCGCCACGTCGAGCAGCACCGTCAGGTTGGGCACGAGTCCGGCGGTGGCCCAGCGGTTGATCCGGGCGATCTCGGTCGGCGACAGGTCCCGTCCGGCGCCCTGGTAGGCGACGGAGGAGTCGATGTACCGGTCGCTGATGACCACCGCGCCGCGCTCCAGCGCCGGGCGCACCACGGTGTCCACGTGCTCGGCGCGGTCCGCCGCGTACAGCAGGGCCTCGGCGCGGTGCGACAGGCCGGCGCTGGAGACGTCGAGCAGGATCGAGCGCAGCCGCTTGCCGACCGGGGTCGCCCCCGGCTCGCGGGTGAGGACGACCTCGTGGCCCTTGGCGCGGATCCAGTCGGCGAGGGCCTCGGCCTGGGTGGACTTCCCCGCGCCGTCGCCGCCCTCCAGCGCGATGAAGAAGCCGGTGCCGGCGGGCGCGGGGGCGGGGTCGTCGCCGCCGAGCAGCGCGTCCCGCAGGTCCTGCCGCAGCGGCACGCCGGAGCGGTCGTCGACCTTGGCCAGCACCAGCGCGGCGACCGGCAGCAGCAGCGCGCCGACCAGCATGAGCGTGAAGGCGGCGCCACCGTGCGCGAAGACGAACTTGCCGTTCTCCAGGCGGTGCGGGCCGATCGCCGCCGCGACGACGGGGGCGACGACCGCGCCGAGCCCCACGTACACGCGCACCACGGCGTGCAGGTGGCCGGTGACCCGGGACCGGCGCTGCTCCTCGGTCTCCTGGTCGAGCAGGGCGTGCGCGATGTTGGCGGCCATGCCCGCGCCGGCGCCGGCCAGCGCGAGGATCAGCAGCACGCTGGTGACGTCCGGGACGAGTCCGGCGGCGAGCAGCGCGAGGCCCGTGAAGGCGAGGGTGAGGGCGAGCATCCGCCGCCGGGAGAGCGACGGCAGCAGGGCGGGCGCCGTGCGGATGCCGACGACCACGCCTCCGGTGAGCGCGCCCACCATCAGGCCGAACAGGACGGGCCCGCCGCCCAGGTCCTTGGCGTGCAGCACGGACACGGCGACGGCGGCCGCCACCGCGCCGGCCACGGACGCGCCCGCGAGCACCAGCAGCGGCAGCGCGCCGGTGCGGCCCTTGTCGGGTCCGGCGGCGTGCCGAGGGCGGCGCAGGCCCTCCAGCGGGGAGCGCGGACGCGGCGTGCGGGCGCCGGGCAGTTCGAGGAAGGTGACGACGGACAGCGACGCGGCGAACAGTCCGGCCGCGACGTACGAGGCGAGGGCGGCCTGGTGCTCGCCGAACCACTCGATGCCCGTGCCCAGCAGGTTGTTGCACAGGGCGGCGGCGACGAGCGTCAGGGCGGCGAGCGGTATCGCCACGAAGCCGGTGCGCAGCGACAGGCGGCGCAGGGCGTCCAGGTGGTCGGGCAGCGGCCGGATGCTGGCGCCCTCGGGCGGCGGCGCGGGCAGCAGTGCGGGCGCGGCACCTTCGCGGGACACCGTCCAGAAACGCTCGGCGACCCCGGCCACGAACGCGGTGACGAGGAGGAGCGCCAGGGCGTTGTCGGGCGTCCAGTCGATCCACAGCGGCGCGACGATCAGCAGGGCGGCGCGCAGTCCGTCCGCGCCGACCATGGTCCAGCGGCGGTCCAGCGGTCCGTCCTGCGAGGTGAGCGACGTGAGCGGGCCGAGGAGCACGGCGCCGAACAGCAGCGTCGCGAGGATCCGTACGCCGAAAACGGTCGCCACTGCGAACGCCGCCCCGCGGTACCCGCCGCCGAACGCCTGCTCGACGACCGAGGCCTGGAGGGCGAGGAGCACCAGCACGAGGAGGGCGAGGACGTCGCCGACCCCGCCCACGAGCTGTGCGCTCCACAACCGTTTCACCTGCGGTCGGCGCAGCAGGGCGCGGACGGCACGCTCGCGGGAGTCCGCGACAAGGGCGTCGTCGGGGGCCGGTGGGGAGGCCGTGGGCTGCTCGGCTCGCGTCATGCGTTCAGCCTATCGGCCCGCGGCGACACCCCGGGGCCGACGCGCCTGACATGCACACGTCCCGGCACAGAACCGTGCCGGGACGTTCGCATTCCGAACGCCGGCCGGTGCAGCCCGGCGTTCGCGGACGAGGGTCAGGGGACGAGGGTCAGGGGGACGAAGGTCACCGGACCGGTCAGTCCTCCGCGCCGTTCGCCGCGGCCGTCTTCTTGGCGGCGGTCTTCTTCGCCGTCGTCTTCTTGGCGGCCGTGGTCTTCTTCGCCGCGGCCGTCTTGGCCGCCGCCGTCTTCTTCGCCGGCGCCTTCTTGGCCGTCGCCTTCTTGGCGGTCTTCTTCGCCGTCTTCTTGGCGGGACCCTTGGCGCGCTTCTCCGCCAGCAGCTCGAATCCGCGCTCCGGCGTGATCGTCTCCACGCTGTCGCCCGAGCGCAGCGTCGCGTTGGTCTCGCCGTCGGTGACGTACGGGCCGAAGCGGCCGTCCTTCACCACGACCGGCTTCTCGCTCACCGGGTCGGTGCCCAGCTCCTTCAGCGGCGGCTTGGCCGCGGCCCGGCCGCGCTGCTTGGGCTGGGCATAGATCGCCAGCGCCTCCTCCAGCGTGATCGTGAAGAGCTGCTCCTCGGACTGCAGCGACCGCGAGTCCGTGCCCTTCTTCAGGTACGGGCCGTAGCGGCCGTTCTGCGCGGTGATCTCCTGGCCGTCGGCGTCCACGCCGACCACGCGCGGCAGCGACATCAGCTTCAGCGCGTCGTCGAGCGTCACCGTGTCCAGGGACATCGACTTGAAGAGCGAGGCGGTGCGCGGCTTGACCGCGTTCTTGCCGGTCTTCGGCGTGCCCTCGGGCAGGACCTCCGTGACGTAGGGGCCGTAGCGGCCGTCCTTGGCGACGATCGTGTGCCCGGTCGCCGGGTCGGTGCCCAGCTCGAAGTCGCCGCTCGGCTTGGCGAGCAGCTCCTCGGCCAGCTCGACGGTCAGCTCGTCGGGCGCCAGGTCGGCCGGGATGTCGGCGCGCTGGTGCTCCTCGGTGTCCTTCTCGCCGCGCTCGATGTACGGGCCGTAGCGCCCGACCCGCAGCACGATGCCGTTGCCCACCGGGAACGACGACACCTCGCGCGCGTCGATCGCGCCCAGGTCGGTCACCAGCTCCTTGAGGCCGCCGAGGTGGTCCCCGTCGCCGTTGCCCGCGTCGGCCGCGCCGCCGTTTCCGGCGCCCTCGCCCTCACCGAAGTAGAAGCGCTTCAGCCACGGCACGGCGCGGGCCTCGCCGCGCGCGATGCGGTCGAGGTCGTCCTCCATCTTCGCCGTGAAGTCGTAGTCGACGAGCCGGCCGAAGTGCTTCTCCAGCAGGTTGACCACGGCGAAGGAGAGGAACGACGGCACCAGGGCCGTGCCCTTCTTGAACACGTAGCCGCGGTCGAGGATCGTGCCGATGATCGACGCGTACGTCGACGGGCGGCCGATCTCCCGCTCCTCCAGCTCCTTGACCAGCGACGCCTCGGTGTAGCGGGCCGGGGGCTTGGTGGCGTGCCCGTCGACCGAGATCTCCTCGGCGCTCAGCGCGTCGCCCTCCGCGACCTGCGGCAGCCGGCGCTCGCGGTCGTCCAGCTCGGCGTTGGGGTCGTCGGCGCCCTCGACGTAGGCCTTGAGGAAGCCGTGGAAGGTGATCGTCTTGCCGGACGCGCTGAACTCGACGTCCCGGCCGTCGGCGGCCGTCCCGCCGATCTTCACCGTCACGCTGTTGCCGGTCGCGTCCTTCATCTGCGAGGCGACGGTCCGCTTCCAGATCAGCTCGTAGAGCTTGAACTGGTCGCCGGTGAGACCCGTCTCGGCGGGCGTGCGGAAACGGTCCCCCGAAGGACGGATCGCCTCGTGCGCCTCCTGCGCGTTCTTCACCTTGCCCGCGTAGGTGCGCGGCTGCGGCGGCAGGTAGTCCGCTCCGTACAGCTGCGTGACCTGGGCGCGGGCGGCGGCGACCGCCGTCTCGCTCAGGGTCGTCGAGTCCGTACGCATGTAAGTGATGTAGCCGTTCTCGTACAGCTTCTGCGCGACCTGCATCGTGGCCTTCGCGCCGAAGCCGAGCTTGCGGCTCGCCTCCTGCTGCAGCGTCGTCGTACGGAACGGCGCGTACGGCGAGCGGCGGTACGGCTTGGACTCGACCGAGCGGACCGCGAACCGCGCGTCCTCGAGGGCGGCGGCGAGCGCGCGGGCGTTCGCCTCGTCGAGGTGGAGGGTGTTGGCGCCCTTCAGCTGCCCCAGCGAGTCGAAGTCGCGGCCCTGCGCGACCCGGCGTCCGTCGACCGTCTGCAACCGCGCGACCAGTGTCGACGGGTCGCTCGGGTCACCGGCGCGGCCGGTGGAGAAGGTGCCGGTCAGGTCCCAGTACTCGGCGGAGCGGAACGCCATGCGCTCGCGCTCCCGCTCGACCACGAGCCGGGTCGCCACGGACTGGACGCGGCCGGCCGACAGCTTCGGCATGACCTTCTTCCACAGGACCGGCGAGACCTCGTAGCCGTAGAGGCGGTCGAGGATGCGGCGGGTCTCCTGGGCGTCCACCAGCTTCTGGTTGAGCTCGCGCGGGTTGGCCACGGCCTCCCGGATCGCGTCCTTGGTGATCTCGTGGAACACCATGCGCTTGACCGGGATCTTCGGCTTGAGCACTTCCTGGAGGTGCCACGCGATGGCCTCGCCCTCGCGGTCCTCATCGGTGGCGAGGAAGAGTTCGTCGGACTCCTTCAGCAGGTCCTTGAGCTTCTTGACCTGCGCCTTCTTGTCCGCGTTGACCACATAGATCGGCTGGAAGTCATGGTCGACGTCCACACCGAGGCGGCGCACCTCGCCGGTGTACTTCTCCGGAACCTCGGCGGCGCCGCTGGGAAGGTCGCGAATGTGCCCGACGCTCGCCTCGACGATGTAGCCGGGGCCGAGATAGCCCTTGATCGTCTTCGCCTTGGCAGGCGACTCGACGATGACGAGTCGGCGGCCGCCGTTCGCGGTCTCGCTGGTCGGGGACAACTTCGCTCTTCTCTCCGTCGACGCTCGGGCCTCCCCAGGCGCTTCTCCCCGGGGTCGGGTCATGGTGACGCTGCGGAGTGTGACGGTACATCCCGCCCCCGTGTCAAACGGGAAAAGCCCGCAACGGCCACTCGAACGGTAACCCGACTACCGCCGTTCCTGCCGCCCGGAGTGTCCAGACTCCGCCCGGCCTTATGCGGAGCGCGATCCTTCGCTTACCGGGGGCGTCCGGAACCCGACGGGTCTCAGAGGCGGGTGAAGCACCAGGCGCCGAGCGCCAGGGACATGGTCGCGACGGTCCCGGCGACCGTGGTCGATGCGACGCGGTTCACACCGAGGGCGACCGGGCGGTGCTGCCGCGCGCGGGTCACCGTCCAGGCCAGCAAAGCGGCACCGAACAGGCAGAACACCGTCCCCGCGTAGATCGCCGGCCCGCTCTCCATGACGCCCGCGCCCCCTCTCGTCCGTCCCAGCGCCGACTCCTGGGGACGCTGCCACGCCCGGGCGGCGAGAGAACGAACCAGAGGTGAACGAAGGGGCTCGGAAGGACGGCGAGGGGACACAAACGGGCCCGCCCGAGCCACGTACAAAAATCTTCGCGACTTGGGCGGGCGGCCCGCTGACTGCGGGCAATCGTGCCTCCCCCAGTGCCTTAAGGGCCTGGGAGGTACCCCCTCCGGGGGAGGCACTCGCAGGCGCCGAGCAACGCACCCACCCCCGGCCCAGCGCGGACGCCTCAGTCCACCGGATTCAGAAACCCCTGCTCCACCAACAACCGAATCTGAGCCGGCGTACGGTCACGCAACAGCACCGGATCCTCCCCCAGCAACTGCGCAATGGCATCCAGAATCCGCCCCGCGCTCATGCTCCCGTCGCACACCCCGGCGAACCCCGCCCCGATGGTGTCCACCTTGGTCGCCCGCCGCATCCCCCGGTTCTGCCGCAGCACGACATGCTCAGGATCCTCCGCCCCCGGCAGCCCGACCTGCTCCTGCACCACCTCGTCGGCCAGCGCGAAGCACGTCTCGAGCAGCGCCGCATCGTCATGCGCCCGCAGATGGTCCAGCCGCTCGAAGTGCGCCCGCACCGTGTCGCCGAGCGGCTGCTCCACCGGGTGCGGCCACTCCTCCACCGTGACCGACGGCACCGCCGCGTCCGACCGCCGCAGGTTGATCCACCCGAAGCCGACCGCCCTGACCTTCCGCGCCTCGAACTCGTCCAGCCACGCGTCGTACCGCGCCCGGTACTCCGCCTCGTCCCCGCGGTGGTCGCCCGCGTCCCGCAGCCACAGCTCGGCGTACTGCGTCACGTCCTGCACCTCGCGCTGCACGATCCACGCGTCGCAGCCGCGCGGCACCCAGGAGCGGAGCCGGTCCTGCCAGTCCTCCCCCGCCACGTGCTGCCAGTTGGCGAGGAACTGCGCGTAGCCGCCCGGGTTGAGCCGCGCCCCCGCCTGCTGGACGAGCGTGCGGCACAGGTCGTCCCCGCCCATCCCGCCGTCGCGGTAGGTGAGCCGCGCCCCGGGCGAGATGACGAACGGCGGGTTGGACACGATGAGGTCGTACGTCTCGTCGTCCCGCAGCGGGGTGAACAGCGACCCCTCGCGCACATCGGCGGCCGGGACCCCGGACAGCGCCAGGGTGAGCGCCGTGATGTGCAGGGCGCGCGGGTTGACGTCGGTGGCGGTCACGCGCGTGGCGTGCCGGGCGGCGTGCAGCGCCTGGATGCCGGACCCGGTGCCGACGTCGAGCGCCGACCCCACGGGCGTACGGACGGTGATGCCGGCCAGGGTGGTGGACGCGCCGCCGACGCCGAGCACCACGCCCGGGTCGCGGCTGCCGATGCCCCCGGCGCCGCCGACCGCGCACCCGAGGTCCGACACCACGAACCAGTCCTCGCCGTCGGACCCGCCGTACGGCCGCACGTCCACGGTCGCCGCGAGCGCGTCGCCGCCCGCACTCCGCAGCCACCCGCTCTCCAGGCACACGTCGACGGGCAGGACGGCGTCCAGGCCGGCGCGCGGGACCGGCTGCTGGAGCAGGAACAGCCGCACGAGCAGCTCCAGCGGGCTGTCCCCGCGGGTGGCGCGGAGCGCGGGGACGGTCTCGCTGCGGGCCAGCGCCGCGTACGCGGGGGCGCCGAGCAGGTCGAGCAGCCCGTCGGCGGTGAAGGAGGCGCCGAGCAGCGCCTCCCGCAGCCGGGCGGCGGCGTCGGTGCGGTCGGACGAGGGCAGGGGCGGCAGGCTGGCGTCACTCACGCCCTCCATTGTGGCCGCCACCCCCACCCGACGCGCACCCGCGCCCGCTGAGCCGCCGTCAGCAGCCGCGTGGGCGGCTTCACGCGCCGCCGTCAGCAGCCGCGCCGGGCGCCTCCGTGCGCCGCCGTCAGCTCTTGGTCGCGCCCGCCGACGCCGTGGCCGTCTGGCAGCTGGCCTGACGGGACATGGCCTCGCCGACCTCGCCCTCCTCCAGCGTGCTGAGGGCGTCGCTGCCGCTCTTGCTCAGCTTGTCCAGCTCGGCCGCGATGTCCTTCAGACCGTCGGCGAAGTCCGCCTGGTCCTTGGTGTTGAGGCCGTCGACCTGCTTCTTCAGGCTGGCGTAGGACGCGGAGATGCTGTTGAGCTCCTTCACGGCGTCCTGCTGCTTCTGCTCGCCGTTCTCGACGTCGGGCGCGCCGGCCTTGTTCACGGCCGCGCCGATCGCCCTGTAGGCGTCGGACATGTCCTGGAAGGCCTTCGAGTCGGCCTGCTGCACGGCCTGGGGCGTGCTGTTGTCCGAGGTCTCCTTCTGGATGGCGGTGTTGGCCGCCTTGATCTTGGCGGCCTGCGGCTGCACGGCGTCGCAGACCTCCTTCGCCCAGGCGTCCAGCTTCTCGTCGCTGTCGTCGCCGCCGCATCCCGTCAGCGCCAGTACCAGTACCGCACCGCCGGACAGTGCGGCCGCGAGCTTCTTGTTCACCGGATTGGTCCCTTCCATGGCCTTCGGCCCCGGAACATACACGCCGGATGGCCTACACCCACTTGTCGGGCGTCCGGTACAAGCGTTTTTGTAACCATTTGCACCAGGCGAGACAAGGGTCACGGGACGAAAACCGTGCGGGCGGGCGGCGCGTCAATCCGCGCCGCCCGCCCGCACCTTGGTCCGGCGTCCGGCGGGCCCTACCGGGAAAGCACCGCCGGGTCCGGGGAGTTGGACTCGGGCTTCGCGTCGCCTTCGTCGTCGTCCACCGCGATCCCGCGCCGCTTGGACACGTACACCGCGGCGACGATGACCAGCGCCGAGACGACCGCGATGAGCACCCGCATCCCGACGCTTCTGTCCTCGCCGTAGGAGAAGTTGATGACCGCGGGCGCGATGAGCAGCGCCACCAGGTTCATCACCTTCAGCAGGGGGTTGATCGCCGGGCCCGCCGTGTCCTTGAACGGGTCGCCGACCGTGTCGCCGATGACGGTGGCCGCGTGGGCCTCGCTGCCCTTGCCGCCGTGGTTGCCGTCCTCGACGAGCTTCTTGGCGTTGTCCCACGCGCCGCCGGAGTTGGCGAGGAACACCGCCATCAGCGTGCCCGCGCCGATCGCGCCGGCCAGGAAGGCGCCCAGCGCGCCCACACCGAGCGTGAACCCGATGAAGATGGGCGCCATCACGGCGAGCAGACCGGGCGTGGCGAGCTCCCGCAGGGCGTCCTTGGTGCAGATGTCGACGACCTTGCCGTACTCCGGTTTCTCGCTGTAGTCCATGATCCCGGGCTTCTCGCGGAACTGCCGCCGCACCTCGTAGACCACCGAACCCGCCGACCGCGACACCGCGTTGATCGCCAGCCCCGAGAAGAGGAAGACGACCGCCGCGCCCGCGATCAGCCCGACGAGGTTGTTGGGCTGCGAGATGTCCATCATCAGCGTCAGCGGCGCGCCCTCGCCGCTGAGCCGCTCGCCCACGTCCCGCGCGCCGGTGGTGATGGCGTCCCGGTACGAGCCGAACAGCGCCGCCGCCGCGAGGACGGCCGTGGCGATGGCGATGCCCTTGGTGATGGCCTTCGTCGTGTTGCCGACCGCGTCCAGGTTGGTGAGCACCTGCGCGCCCGCGCCCTCGACCTCGCCGGACATCTCGGCGATGCCCTGCGCGTTGTCGGAGACCGGGCCGAAGGTGTCCATCGCGACGATCACCCCGACCGTGGTGAGCAGACCGGTGCCGGCCAGCGCCACCGCGAACAGCGCCAGCATGATCGACGTGCCGCCGAGCAGGAACGCCCCGTACACCCCCAGGCCGATCAACAGCGCGGTGTAGACGGCCGATTCCAGCCCCACGGAGATACCGGCGAGGACCACCGTGGCCGGCCCCGTCAGCGAGGTCTTCCCGATGTCCCGCACGGGGCGCCGGGTGGTCTCGGTGAAGTAGCCGGTGAGCTGCTGGATCAGCGCGGCGAGCACGATGCCGATGGCCACCGCGACCAGCGCGAGGACCCGCGGGTCGCCGCTCTTGCCCAGGACCGCCGTGTCGGTCACCCCGTCGAGGTCGGCGTACGACGACGGCAGGTAGACGAACGTGGCGATCGCGACCAGGACGAGCGAGATCACCGCGGAGATGAAGAAGCCGCGGTTGATGGCGCTCATGCCGCTGCGGTCGGCGCGCCGGGGCGCCACCGCGAAGATGCCGATCATCGCGGTGATCACACCGATCGCGGGGACCAGCAGCGGGAACGCCAGCCCCGCGTCGCCGAACGCCGCGGACCCGAGGATCAGCGCGGCCACCAGCGTCACCGCGTACGACTCGAAGAGGTCGGCCGCCATGCCCGCGCAGTCGCCGACGTTGTCGCCCACGTTGTCGGCGATGGTCGCGGCATTGCGCGGATCGTCCTCCGGAATGCCCTGCTCGACCTTGCCGACCAGGTCGGCGCCGACGTCGGCGGCCTTGGTGAAGATGCCGCCGCCGACACGCATGAACATGGCGATCAGCGCGGCCCCGAGGCCGAAGCCCTCGAGCACCTTCGGCGCGTCGGCCGCGTACACCAGCACGACACAGGCGGCGCCGAGCAGACCCAGCCCCACCGTGAACATGCCGACCACACCGCCCGTACGGAAAGCGATCTTCATCGCCTTGTGCGAAACGGTGGTGAGATCCTTTTCCGGCTCGCCCTCCGCCGGAGTGGCTTCCCGGGCCGCGGCGGCGACCCGGACATTGCTGCGGACGGCGAGCCACATGCCGATATAGCCGGTGGCCGCCGAGAACGCCGCTCCGATCAAGAAGAACACCGATCGCCCGGCACGCTGATTCCAGTCGTCCGCGGGCAGCAGCATGAGCAGGAAGAAAACGATCACGGCGAATACGCCGAGCGTGCGCAGCTGGCGGGCCAGATAGGCGTTGGCGCCTTCCTGGACCGCGGCCGCGATCTTCTTCATGCCGTCGGTGCCCTCGCCGGCCGCGAGCACCTGGCGCACCAGGACCGCCGCGACGGCCAGCGCCGCCAGGGCCACGATGCCGATGGTCACCACGAGCACGCGGTTCTCGTCGGTCAGCACGGCGGCTGCGAGGGATGTGGGTTGGCCCGACTCGTATGAGATGGAAAGCCCCGCCATTCGTCCTCCTTGACGCTTGGGCTGAGCTCAAGATGTGGACGGGATTGTAGGTACCGGAACCTGATCTAAACAGACCGCGAGAAATGTAAATGGCGTGCAGTCGTCCTTCACGATTGATCTCCGGCGACCGGCGGACGATCCGCCGGACGGAAATCGGTAATGCCTTTGAGGCATTCTCGTGATCGCATTTTCCGGGGCACGGAGGATCGTGAACGAATTCACGCGATCAACCGCTGGCAACCACTGTAAGCGCGGTCTCCACCACTCGCACATGCCGAAGGGCCCCCACGCAGGGGGCCCTTCGGAAAACGGTCGGCGTACGGGTGAACCGGTCAGGTGAACAGCGCGGCCGGCGGTGTGGTGGGCCACCTCATGCGGATCGATCCGCCGCTCTCCCCGGCACTGACCTCGACGTCGTCGACAAGGCCGCTGATGACCGCGAGGCCCATCTCGTCCTCCTCGGTCTCCGTCTCGGCGTCGCCGAGCACCTCACCGGCCGGGCGGGCACGGACGGGAGCGTGCGGGGCCTCGTCGCCGACCTCGATGGAGAACTGCTTCTCCTCCTCGATCAGCAGCACCCGCACGGGCGCCGAGATGCCGCCGTGCTGATGCAGTCCGACGGCCCGGGTGCAGGCCTCGCCCACGGCGAGCCTCACCTCGTCGAGGACGGCCTCGTCCACTCCGGCCCTGCGCGCCACCGCCGCCGCCACGAGCCGGGCGGTCCGGACGTGCTCGGGCAGCGCGCTGAAGCGGAGTTCGACGGTGGCCATGCATCCCCCTCGCGACTACGGGCGTGCGGTGAAGGGGCCGGGCCGCCGAACGCCCGGCCCCCTTCGGTGTCTCTCGTGCTGCCCGGGCACGACCGCCCGGGGAGCGGGTGGTCAGTCGGTCGCCGCCACCGCTTCCTCGACCGAGGTGTGGATCGGGAACACCTTGGTGAGGCCGGTGATGCGGAAGATCTTCAGAATGCGCTCCTGGTTGCAGACCAGGCGCAGCGAGCCCTCGTGGGCTCGAACCCGCTTCAGGCCGCCGACCAGCACGCCGAGTCCGGTGGAGTCGAGGAAGTCCACACCTTCCATGTCGACGACAAGGTGGAAACTGCCGTCGTTCACCAGCTCGACCAGCTGCTCGCGCAGCTTGGGCGCGGTATATACGTCGATTTCGCCACCGACCCTGACGATCGTGCGATCGCCCACGGTCTCGGTCGACAGGGACAGGTCCACGGATCCTCCAGCACCTAGCTATCGAGCGGTCGCCCTTGGGACATCTCGGCTCAGCCCCCGGGACGGTTCGCCAGCCGCCATGGCATTCAATCACTTACCGGCAGGCGTGCACGACGCCTTGGCTCCATTGTCCGTCACGTCGGTGACACACTCGGTGCCGATGGCCAAGAATCACCGATCCGATCGACCCCCGACGGACACGCGATCCGGGACCGCTGCGCCGGGCGACGTCCTGGACCGGCTCGCGTCCGGACCGAGCAGGGCTTCGCGCATTACTCATACGGAGCACTTGCCCCCGCGTGCGGGTCGGCATGCCGTCTGGCCGCACCGGATCCGCGCGGAGGTGATCGCCGCGGTGCGGGCCGCGGGAATCGAACACCCCTGGGCCCACCAGGCGCGGGCCGCCGAGCACGCGCTGGACGGCGAGTCGGTGGTGGTCGCCACCGGCACGGCCTCCGGCAAGTCCCTGTCGTACCTCGTGCCCGTGCTGTCCACGCTGCTGGACGGCTCCGAGGCACCGAACGGCCGGGGCGCCACCGCCCTCTACCTCGCCCCCACCAAGGCCCTCGCCGCGGACCAGTGCCGATCCGTGAAGGAACTTTCACAGCCACTGGGCCATTCGGTGCGCGCGGCGGTCCACGACGGCGACACTCCGTTCGAAGAACGCGAATGGATCCGCCAGTACGCCAACTACGTCCTGACCAACCCCGACATGCTGCACCGCGGCATCCTGCCCTCCCACCCCCGCTGGTCCTCCTTCCTGAAGGCGCTCAAGTACGTCGTGATCGACGAGTGCCACACCTACCGGGGCGTGTTCGGCTCGCACGTCGCCCAGGTGCTGCGCCGGCTGCGGCGGCTGTGCGCCCGCTACGGCGCGTCGCCCGTGTTCCTCCTCGCCTCGGCGACCGCCGCCGAGCCGGCCGTCGCCGCCCGCCGTCTCACCGGCCTGCCCGTGGTCGAGGTGGCGGACGACGCCTCACCCCGCGGTGAACTGGTGTTCGCGCTCTGGGAGCCGCCGCTGACCGAGCTGCACGGCGAGAAGGGCGCACCGGTCCGCCGCACCGCCACCGCCGAGGCCGCCGACCTGCTCACCGACCTCGCCGTGCAGGGCGTCCGCTCGGTCGCCTTCGTCCGCTCCCGGCGCGGCGCCGAGCTGATCTCCGTGATCGCCCAGGAGCGCCTCGCCGAGGTCGACCGGTCCCTGGCCCGGCGGGTCGCCGCCTACCGGGGCGGCTACCTCCCCGAGGAACGCCGCGCCCTCGAACGCGCCCTGCACTCCGGCGAACTCCTCGGCCTCGCCGCCACCAACGCCCTCGAACTCGGCATGGACGTCTCCGGCCTGGACGCCGTGGTCATCGCCGGCTACCCGGGCACCCGCGCCTCCCTGTGGCAGCAGGCCGGGCGCGCGGGACGCTCCGGGCAGGGCGCGCTCGCGGTGCTGGTGGCCCGCGACGATCCGCTGGACACCTTCCTCGTGCACCATCCCGAGGCGCTCTTCGACCGCCCCGTGGAGTCCACCGTCCTCGACCCCGACAACCCGTACGTCCTCGCCCCCCACCTGTGCGCCGCCGCCGAGGAACTGCCCCTCACCGACGACGACCTCGCCCTCTTCGGCCCCACCGCCGAGGAGCTGCTGCCGCAGCTGGAGGCCGCGAAGCTGCTGCGCCGCCGGACGCGGGCCTGGCACTGGACCCGCCGCGAGCGCGCCGCCGACCTCACCGACATCCGCGGGCAGGGCGGCCGCCCCGTCCAGGTCGTCGAGGAGGGGACGGGCCGGCTGCTGGGCACGGTCGACGAGGGCGCGGCGCACACCAGCGTCCACGAGGGCGCGGTCCACCTGCACCAGGGCCGCACCTACGTCGTCCGCTCCCTCGACCTGGACGACTCCGTCGCCCTGGTCGAGCAGGCGTCCCCGTCCTACACGACCGTGGCCCGGGACACGACGTCCATCTCCGTCCTGGAGACGGACACCGAGATCCCCTGGGGCGACGGACGCCTGTGCTTCGGCTCCGTCGAGGTCACCAACCAGGTCGTCTCCTTCCTGCGGCGGCGGGTCATCACCGGCGAAGTGCTCGGCGAGACGAAACTCGACCTCCCTCCTCGTACGCTGCGCACCCGGGCCGTGTGGTGGACGGTCACCGAGGACCAGCTGGACCGGGCCCGGATCAACCCGGAGATCCTCGGCGGCGCCCTCCACGCGGCCGAACACGCGTCGATCGGCATGCTGCCGCTGTTCGCCACCTGCGACCGCTGGGACATCGGAGGCGTCTCGGTCCCGCTGCACCCCGACACCCTGCTGCCCACGGTCTTCGTCTACGACGGCCACCCGGGCGGCGCGGGCTTCGCGGAACGCGCCTTCCACACCGCCCGCTCCTGGCTCACCGCCACCCGCCAGGCCGTCGCCTCCTGCGAGTGCGAGGCCGGCTGCCCTTCCTGCGTCCAGTCCCCCAAGTGCGGCAACGGCAACGACCCCTTGCACAAGCGGGGCGCCGTGCGGCTCCTGGACGTACTGCTGGAGGGGGCGCCCGAGGAGAAGACGGACGGGGCGGAGGAGGCCGGGCCCGCCGGGGCCGGGGCTCCCGAGGGGGACGGCGACCGGATCAGCGCGCCGGCCGGACGGCCGGCGGACGAGCCGGCGGACGGCCCTCAGCAGGCGGCACCGGACCCGCAGGTCCCGCCCGTGCCCTGACCTCCGCGGTGAACGGCCCCGCGCCGGACGCCACCGACACGTCCGACACCTCGCCGGTCATCACGCACCGCACCAGCCGCGCTTCCTGGGCGCGGGCCACGCGGTCCGCCCGCGCACACGCCTGAGCCGCACCCCGCGCCCAG
Organism: Streptomyces pseudogriseolus; assembly: GCA_002154585.1. GTDB lineage: Bacteria > Actinomycetota > Actinomycetes > Streptomycetales > Streptomycetaceae > Streptomyces > Streptomyces pseudogriseolus. Next base: position 8,617 of record MUNG01000095.1, on the reverse strand, counting down.
TGGTCGGCGGCGGCGAGCGCGGCGAGGTCCGCGCCTCCCGCCGCCCGGTGCCGGACCACCACGGCGTGCCCCAGGGCGAGCACCACCCCGAACACCAGGCACAGCACGGCGACCGCACCGACACACCAGACGGAGGCGGAGCCGCGGTCCGCCGGCCTCCGGGAGGCGTCCCTCACGTCCCCCTCCCCACGCCCACGGCGACCACCGCCTCCTCGGCCGCCGCGACGGCCTCCTCCCTCAGCTCGAAGGGCAGCGCCCTCAGCATCGGCACCCTCGCCACGACGGTCACCCGGACCTGCCCGGCGTCCCGGCGGACCGTGATCCGCGCACCGGCCGGCGCGGCCTCCCGGGTCACCTCGACCACCGCGTCCGGCGGATCCTGCCGTGCCGCCGCCCGAGCCCCTGCCCGGGCGGCGTCCACACACTTGATCTGCGCGGCCACCGCCATCAGCCCCCACACCAGCGCCGCCATGACCAGCACCAGCACGGGCAGCACCATCGCCGACTCCGCCGTCACGAACCCGCGGTCGCGCCGCCCGTCGCGCCGTCCGCGGCCCCGCCGGTCGTGCCATCCGCCACGCCATCTGCCGCGCCACCTGTCACATCCGGCCATCGAGGGCCTGCTGCACGATGTTCCGCAGGGCCGTGCTGACCGGGCCGCTGTTGACCACCCGGTAGAGCACCACGGCGAACGCCACCGCCGCCACGATGCCCATCGCGTACTCCGAGGTCACCATCCCGGCGTCCCTCCGCGCCCCGCGCACTCTCGCCGTCAGGGCACGCAGCCGCGCCCGCACCACCTGATACATCCGAACCTCCTCGTGTGACATGCCTGTTGTCGTCGTCCGCTGTCGTCCTTCGCCGTCCGCCGTCCCTTCTCACCCACCTCCCCCCAGCACCCCGCCCGCGAGGCCGATCACCACGGGCAGGACGCCGACGGCGATGAAGGCGGGCAGGAAGCACAGCCCCACCGGTGCGCTGATCAGGACCGCCGCCCGCCGGGCCCGAGCGGTCGCCGCGCGGGACCACTCGGCCCGCGCCTCGGCGGCGAGCCGGCCCACCGGGGCGGCCAGTGGGAGGCCGGACACATCGGCCCGCTCCAGCAGCCGGGCCAGCGGAACCGCTCCGGGCAGGGCGGCCAGCCGGCCCCAGGCCTCCCCCGGCTCACCGCCGAGTCGCACCTCCGCGGCGCCCCGCGCCAAGGCGTCCCCGACCGGGCCGCCCAGGGTCTCCCCGACGGCCTGCGCGGCCGGTACCGGTCCGGCGCCCGCCGCGATGCACGCGGACAGCAAGTCGGCGGCGAGTGGGAGCCGGCGTGCCGCCTGTGCGGTGTCCGGCGCCCGAGTCTGGGCGTCCACCCGCGTACCGCGCCGGTGCCACCGCCACAGTCCCGCCGCCAGGACCAGCCCGAGCCCCACGCCGCCGAGCCCGCCCACCGTGACCCACCCGGCGCCCACGACCGCCACGTACGGCAGCCGGCCGCGCGCGGCCCTGAGCAGTGCGACATGAGCGCCCGGCCCGCTCCGCTCCCGGGCGGAGAGCGCGTCGAGCCGCCGCCGTGTCCTCCGCCCGCACCGCAGGCGCTGCCACCAGGCCCACGCGCCGACGAGCACGGCCGCGATCCCCACGACCGTCCCCAGCCTGTGGACGACGTCGCCGCTCATGCCGCCGCCTCCTCGGCACCGCGCATGATCCGCAGCGCCCACCACAGGCCCAGCCCCTCCAGCACCCCGCCGGCCGCCAGACAGACCGCCCCCTGCGGCGTGTGCAGCAGGACGTGCAGCGGGTCGGCGCCCAGGGCCGCGCCCAGCGCCAGCCCCACCACCGGGAGCCCCGCGAGCATCACGGCCGTGGTCCGCGCGCCGGACAACTGGGCGCGCAGGTCGGCACGCTGGTCCCGCTCGGCGCGCAGTGCCGCTTCCAGCCGGTCGAGCCCGTCCGCGAGACCCGCGCCCTGGTCCACCGCCACGCGCCAGCACGCGGCCAGACCGCGCAGTCCCTCGGCGCCGGGCTGCCGGGCCGCCGCCGTGAGCGCGTCCGGCACATCCCCGCCGAACCGCGCCGCCGCCAGCACGGCCGCCTGCGTGTCGCCGAGCCCTCCGGAGTCCCGGGCGGCCGGCCACAGCGCCTCGCCCGGCTGCCGTCCTGCCCGCAGCTCCCCCGCGAGCGCCCCGCACAGCGCGATCACCGCGTCCGCGCGGCCGTCCCGCTCCTTGCGCGCGGCCGCGGCCCGCCGAACCCTCCGCAGCAGCGGCACCCCGGCCGCCCCCGCGACGACCGGCAGCAGCGACGCCCCGAGCACCGCCAGCACCGCGCCGACGGCCAAGGACGCCCACTCGACGCGCGGTCGCCGCCGCAGCCGTTCGCCGGCCCGTGCCAGGGCTCCTGACCATCCCGCCGGACCCGGGTCGTCACCGGTGAGCGCCCGCACCCGCCTGGCCTCCGTGTGTCCGCCACCGCCCAGCAGCCAGGCCGCGGTCCCCAGGCACGCCGCCGCCGCGCCCATCGACGTCCCGGTCGTCCCGCTCATGCGCCGACCGCCTCTCGGCCTGCCCGGGTCTCCTCCGCGTGCGCGGCGCGCAGCAGGTGCCGCAGGCGCGGCCAGCCCGGTTCGGCGACGAAGGTCTCCGGTCCCCATCGCAGCGCCGGTGCCGTCCGCACCAGCCCGGAGGCGTCCCGCTCCAGCACGTGCACCTCGGCGATCCGCCGTCTGCCGCTCCGGTCCCGCACCAGGTGCAGCACCACCGACAAGGCAGCCGCGAGCTGACTGTGGAGGGCGAACCGGTCCAGCCCCGCCGCCGTGCCGAGCGCCTCCAGACGGGCGGGCACGTCACTCGCCGCGTTGGCGTGCACCGTCCCCGAGCCGCCCTCGTGGCCCGTGTTGAGGGCGGCGAGCAGATGCACCACCTCGGGGCCGCGCACCTCGCCCACGACCAACCGGTCCGGCCTCATCCGCAGGGCCTGGCGGACCAGGTCCTCCAGGGTCACCAGTCCCGCTCCCTCCTGGTTGGCGGGCCGGGTTTCCAGGCGCACGACATGGGGGTGGTCGGGCCGCAGTTCGGCCGAGTCCTCCGCCAGCACGATCCGCTCGTCCGGCCCGACCAGCCCCAGCAGGGCGCTGAGCAGGGTCGTCTTGCCCGTCCCGGTGCCGCCGCTGACCAGGAAGGACAGCCGCGCGTCCATCAGGGCGCGCAGCACCCGGTCGCCGCCCGGCGGAACCGTCCCGGCCGCCACCAGTTCGTCGAGGGTGAAGGCGCGCGGCCGCACCACCCGCAGGGACAGGCAGGTGCCGCCGACCGCGACCGGCGGCAGCACCGCGTGCAGCCGGGTGCCGTCGGGAAGCCGGGCGTCGGCCCAGGGCCGCGCGTCGTCCAGGCGCCGCCCGGCCACCGCGGCGAGCCGCTGCGCCAGGCGCCGCACGGACGGCTCGTCCGGGAAGGACACCGAGGTGAGCGTCAGGCCACCGCCGCGGTCCACCCAGACCCGGTCCGGCGCCGACACCAGCACGTCGGTCACGGTCGGGTCGGACAGCAGCCGCTCCAGCGGCCCGCTGCCGACCAGCTCCGACCGCAACTGCTCGGCCGCGCCGAGCACCTCCGCGTCACCGAGCACCCGCCCCTGTTCGCGCAGTGCCTGCGCCACCCGCGCGGGCGTCGGCTCGGCCCCGCTCTCGGCCAGCCGTCGCCGCACCCCGTCGAGCAGGCCGGGCGGCATCCCCGCCCCGGTCGTCTCCATGCCGCTCATGCCGCCCTCGCCTCCGTCAGCGCACGCTCCCAGAACTCCCGGCAGAAGCGGGCCAGCGGGCCCCGGCCGGTCACCCCGGGCGCCCGGCCCGTGCCGTACGGGCGCTGGAGGGCGGGATCGACGGGCACGTCCCCGACGAGGGGGAAGCCGAGCAGCCGGGCCACCTCGCGGTCGTCCAGGCCGGGTGCGTACGGCCCGCGGACGGCGACGCGCAGGTCGCGCAGGACCATGCCCACGGCGGAGGCGACGCGGCCGGCCGCCGCGACGGCGCGCAGCTCCGCGGGGACCACGAGCAGCGCCAGGTCGAGCTGGGCGAGGACCTCGGCGACGCCTTCGTCGACGCGTCGCGGCAGGTCGACCACGACGGCTCCGCCGCCGCGCCGGGCGGCGGCGAGGACCGCGCGCACGGCCCGGGGCGGCACCGAGAGACAGTCGCCCCGGTCCCAGCTCAGCACCCGCAACGCGTGCAGTTCGGGCAGGGACTCCTCGAGCGCCCCGCCGCCGACCCGGCCGTGCGAGGAGGCGAAGGCGGGCCAGCGCAGCCCTTCGGCCGTCTCGCCGCCGAGCGCCACGTCCAGTCCGCCGCCCAGCGGGTCGGCGTCCACCAGCAGCGTGCGCCGCCCTTCGCGGGCGGAGGTGACGGCGAGCGCGCAGGCGAGGGTGGACGCCCCCGCGCCGCCGCGTCCGCCGATGACGCCGACGGTCAGGGCGGGCCGTCCGACGCCTTCGGCCACGTCGGCGATGCGGTCGACGAGCCACTGCTCGCCGTCGGGCAGCATCAGCACGTGGTCGGCGCCGATCTCGACGGCCCGCCGCCAGACGCCGGGGTCGTCCTGGTCGCGGCCGACGAGCACCACCCCCTGTCTGCGGGGCGCGCCGCGGGCCCGCCGGGCGGCGTCGTCGCCGACCAGGACCAGCGGCGCGGCCTCCCAGCTTCCGCGCGGCCCGGGCAGTGCGTGGTGGACCTCCGGGGTGGCGCCGGCGGCCGCGCACAGGCGCAGCAGGTCGTCGAGGAGTGCCGTGTCCTCGGTGACGATCAGCGGTGCGCCCGGCCGGTGGCCTCCGGGCGGCGGGTCGTGTGTGACGGTTCCGGTCATGTCGTCCCCAGTGCTCCCTACCTCGCGAGGCCTCAGGGCCCCGCCGATTCCAGGTGGGGGAGGACCGCGCTGCGGCCTCCCGCGGACCGGCCGGCGAAAACCGGCCGTACGCTTCCCGGCGCATCGGAAGCGGGTGGGAACTCGCTCCGAGCGGGATGCGTGGGAATGACAGTGCAGCGGTCCCGGAAATCGTGGGGATCTTGACGGAAAACTGTGGACGGGGCGGTGCCTGTGAATATCGCGGTCACCCATACCGGTGAGACCGTCACGGCTTCTGTGCGACAACCGCAGAGCAGTCCGACCGCTACTCTGCGTCACCAATCACGCACATGACAATCAATTCCCGGCGCGAGCCAGCGGGGCGGAAAGAAGGGGAGCCGACGGCGGAAAACGCGTCCGGACATGCGACGACCCCCGCCGGGGGGGAGAGCGGGGGTCGTCCCCACGGCCGACTCGGGGGGGGAGGAGTCGGACCGGGTTAGCACGGTCGCGAACGATCCGTGACTTCCATGGTGTACCCGAGGGCCCTCTCAGGCAAACCCACGCGCCACACCTTACGCCGAATGGGCTGCGCCTATGCTCAGGAACGTGGAAAACCACTTGTTGCCCCGCACAGCCGCCTTCTTCGACCTGGACAAGACGGTCATTGCGAAGTCGAGCACACTCACCTTCAGCAAGTCCTTCTACCAAGGCGGCCTGATCAACCGCAGGGCCGTCCTGCGGACCGCGTACTCCCAGTTCGTGTTCCTCGCCGGCGGCGCGGATCACGACCAGATGGAACGGATGCGGAAGTACCTGTCCGCGCTGTGCCGCGGGTGGAACGTCCAGCAGGTCAAGGAGATCGTCGCGGAGACCCTGCACGACCTGATCGACCCGATCATCTACGACGAGGCGGCCACGCTCATCGAGGAGCACCACGCCGCCGGCCGCGACGTGGTGATCGTGTCCACCTCGGGCGCCGAGGTGGTCGAGCCGATCGGCGAGCTGCTGGGCGCCGACCGGGTCGTGGCCACCCGCATGGTGGTGGGCGACGACGGCTGCTTCACCGGCGAGGTGGAGTACTACGCGTACGGCCCGACCAAGGCCGAGGCGGTCCGGGAGCTGGCCGCCTCCGAGGGCTACGACCTGGCCCGCTGCTACGCCTACAGCGACTCGGTGACCGACATCCCGATGCTGGAGGCCGTCGGCCGTCCGCACGCCGTGAACCCGGACCGCGCGCTGCGCCGGGAAGCGCTGACACGCGAGTGGCCGATCCTCGATTTCCACCGTCCGGTACGGCTGAAGCAGCGTTTCCCGGCGTTCTCCGTTCCGCCGCGTCCCGCCCTTGTCGCGGCGGCCGCGATAGGCGCGGCGGCGGCCACCGCGGGCCTTGTCTGGTACGCGAGCCGGCGCCGCTCGACGGTTGCCTGAACGTACTTTTTCCTCACCGCGCGTCCCGCCCCGGGACGCGTTCGCCATTTCGGCGTCCGTTTACTACTCGTTTGAACGGGAAAGTAAAGGAACGCGGCCGGGACTTCCCCTCTCCGGCAAGCCGGAGTACAAAGGAGTTGTCGGCCCGCGAGACCAAGGACGTCCGAGAGGACGACCTCCAGAACGCTTGAGGCCCCACGGACCGCGCATGGAAACCGCGCACCCACGCGACGTCGACCCGTCGATTACGGGCCAGCCGCACCAGGCCGGGCAAAGTTCCCCGGCCTGATGGGCACATATCGAGGACGCTTGGTAACGCGGTGGACGTGCCAGCGGCGGTACGAGTATTCGTACCGCCGCATTTCTCGCGCGGGGCCCCTCCGCCCCGGCCCGCGTGACCGTCCGGCCGCTCAGGCGGCTCCGCGCTGCAACGCCTCGCACACCGCCATGGACTCGCGCGCGCCCAGCCCGACCGCGCGCCCGCAGTGGGCGATCCAGGCCGCCATCCCCTCCGGCGTGCCGGACAGGTACCCCCTCAGCGCCTCGAGGTAGGCGTCCTGCCCCAGCTCGGCGTGGCCGACCTCGGCCGGGCACACCGACTTCGGGTCGAGGCCGCTGCCGACCAGGACGATCCGCTCGGCCGTGCGCGCGACCAGACCGTTGTGGGACGTGAAGGGACGCAGCGCGAGCAGCTCGCCGTGCACCACGGCGGCCGTCACCAGCGCCGGCGCCGAACCGCCCGCGATGACGATCTCGGCCAGCCCTTCCAGCCGGCCGTGCATCTCGGCGGCGCCCGGCAGGGGCAGGTCGATCAGGGGCTCGTCGACCGGCTCGTCCGCCTGCCGGGGCCGGCCCACGTGCTCGGCCTTGTCGGCCGCGGCGACCAGGTGCAGCCGCGCCAGCACCCGCAGCGGCGACTGCCGCCAGATCGACAGCAGCTGGCCCGCCTCGGCCGTCAGCCGCAGCGCCGCGCCCAGGGTGCGCGCCTCGTCGTCGCCGCTGAAGTCGCTGCGCCGCCGCACCTCCTCCAGGGCCCAGTCCGCGCCGGACAGCGCCGCCGAACCCCGGGCGCCGCGCAGGGCCGCCTCGGAGGTGATCTCGTTGCTGCGCCGCCGCATGACCCGGTGCCCGTAGACCCGGTCCACGGCCTTGCGCACGGACTCCACGGAGTCGGCCACTCCGGGCAGGTTGCCCAGGGCCGCGAGGGGATCGGCGGTCGCGCCCGTCGTACTCATGAGTACGACCCTACGCACCCCGGAGGCCCGCCCCACGATGGAGTGGTCTTCTTCACGCCCGCCTGTGACGTACAGCCACTAACCTACTACGCTTGGTGAACATGAAAATTGCTTTCGTTGGGAAGGGCGGGAGCGGAAAGACGACCCTGTCCTCCCTGTTCATCCGTCACCTCGCGGCCGAGGGCGCGCCGGTCGTCGCCGTGGACGCCGACATCAACCAGCACCTCGGGGCCGCGCTGGGCCTGGACGAGACCGAGGCCGCCGCCCTCCCCGCGATGGGCGAGCACCTCCGGCTGATCAAGGACCACCTGCGCGGCGCCAACCCGCGCATCGCGTCCGCGGACACGATGATCAAGACGACCCCGCCCGGCGAGGGCTCCCGGCTGCTGCGGGTCCAGGAGGACAACCCCGTCTACGACGCCTGCGCGCGTCCCGTCGAGCTGGACGGCGGCGCGGTCCGCCTGATGGTCACCGGCCCCTTCACCGACGCCGACCTGGGGGTCGCCTGCTACCACTCCAAGACCGGGGCGGTGGAGCTCTGCCTGAATCACCTGGTGGACGGGCCCGGCGAGTACGTCGTGGTCGACATGACGGCCGGTTCGGACTCGTTCGCCTCCGGCATGTTCACCCGCTTCGACATGACGTTCCTCGTCGCCGAACCGACCCGGAAGGGCGTCTCCGTCTACCGCCAGTACAAGGAGTACGCCCGCGACTTCGGCGTGGCGCTGAAGGTCGTCGGCAACAAGGTGCAGGGCCCGGACGACCTCGACTTCCTCCGCGCGGAGGCGGGGGACGACCTGCTGGTGACCGTGGGCCACTCGGACTGGGTGCGGGCCATGGAGAAGGGCCGCCCGCCCCGGTTCGCCGCCCTGGAGGACTCCAACCGGCTCGCCCTGCGCACGCTGCGCGAGGCCGCCGACGCGACGTACGAGCGGCGGGACTGGGAGCGGTACACGCGCCAGATGGTGCAGTTCCACCTCAAGAACGCCCAGTCGTGGGGGAACGAGCGCACCGGGGCCGACCTGGCGGCGCAGGTCGACCCCGGTTTCGTGCTCGGCGAGAGCGTCACCGCCGGCGCCTGAGCCTCACTCCTTGGCGGCGGGGGAACCCGGCGCGCCCTTGGGGGCCGGG
>MUNG01000094.1 GCA_002154585.1 Streptomyces pseudogriseolus | reverse complement strand
TCGGCCGGGTCGGCGTCGAGGCCGTAGTAGCGCAGCAGCCGGCACCAGCGGTCGCGTTCGTGTTCGTCGCGGCGCCAGGGCGGGCCCTCGATCCCGGGGGTGTCCGGGTGCGCGAAGGCGAACAGCCGCGCGGGGCGCAGGGTTTGCAGCAGGCGGTGGCTGGGCGGTCCGTTGCCGTGCAGGTCGACGGCGAGGTCCGGGGGCGGCCCGGTCCAGTCGAGGGTGCTCGGGACGGCCCGGCCGGGGGCGGAGGCGGGCAGCAGCAGGTCGACGGCCCCCGACTCCAGGGCGACGGGGGCGAGTTCGGCGGGCGCGGCCAGCACCACCTCGTGGTCCGGGAAGCCTCGCCGCAGCGCCCGCAACGCGGGCACCCCGGCGAGCAGGTCGCCGAGCCCGAGCGCTCGCAGCACGAGCACCCGGGGTGCCGTCATCGGGTGACCTCCTTGAGGAGGCGTTCCCAGTCGTCGAGGAAGCGGGGCAGGCCGTATCGGGCGAGGGCGGCGGCCCGGGCGAGCTCGCCGGTGCGGCGGGCGCTCAGCGGGTCGGCGGTGAACTCCCGTACGGCGTCGGTGAGGACGTCGATCCGGTTGGAGACCACGCCCGCGCCGGGCGGCACCGCCTCGGTGACCTCGGTGGTGGCGAGGGCGACGACGGGCATGCCGAGGTGCATGGCCTCGAGGAGGGACAGGCCGAGGGAGGTCCAGCGCACCGGGTGGACGTAGACGCGGCGGCGGGCCATCTCGGCGTGCAGCCGGGCCTGGGTCAGCTCGTGGGTGCGGCACCGGTCGGCGGGCAGGCCGAGGTGGCCGGCGAGTCCGCCGGTGCCCATGCCGAACACGTCCAGCGGCGCGGCGGCGGCGAACGCGGGCAGCAGGTCGGTGCCGGTCGTACGGCCGCGCCGCACCGGCTCGTTGACGACGACGGCGGCGTGCGGCAGCTCGCCCGTCCACAGCGGGCCTGGGTCGACGATGCCGTGCTCGATCACCGTGGTGGGGGTGGCGCCGGCGTCCCACATGAGCCGGTTGAAGTGGGTGACGTGCACGAGGGTCACGCCGGGGAGGTCCGCGGCGGGATGCCGGGTGTCGGGGACGTCGCCGTGCGGGGCGTTGTGCTCCAGGTAGACCAGCGGCGGGCGGCGGCCCAGCCACCGGTCCACCAGGCCGATCTCGTGCGGGCGTTGCAGCACGACGACGTCGACGTCCTGCTCGGCCAGGCGCTCGGGCGGCACCTCGACGACCGAGTCGGGCCAGTCGAAGGTGCGGGCGCGGCCGAGGCCGTCGGGTCCGCGGTCCGGGGTGACGGGGACGACGTAGGTGTGCGGTCCCTGCACGAAGGCCGTGGTCCACGACCCGTGCACGTGCCACAGCAGGATCCTCATGCCACCTCCACGAGCTTGTCGACCGCGGCGACGACGTCGAGCGCGGTCACGGTGTCCAGGCAGGGATGGCCCGGCACGGGGCAGCGCCGGGCGCGGCTTCCGGCGCACGGGGCGTCCTGGTCGCCGAGCAGCAGATGGGGCACGCCGTAGGGCCGCCACCGTTCGGCGGGGACGACCGGCGCGAACAGCGACACCACGGGGGTGCCGACGGCGGCGGCGAGATGGGCGGGGCCGGTGTTCCCGGCGACGACGCAGTCGGCGCCGGCGAGCACCGCGGCGAGCTGCGCGGCGTCGGTACGGCCGCCGAGGTCGACGGCCCGGCCGCCGGCGACGTACGCGGTCAGCTCGCGTTCGCCCGCGCCGCCGGTGACGACGACGCGCCGTCCGGCGGCGGTCAGTTCGCGCACCGCCTGGGCGCACCGTCCGGGGCTCCAGGCGCGGGCGGGCACGCTGGCCCCGGGATGGACGACGACGTACGGCCCCTCACCGGCCGGCCGGTCCCCGGCGGGCGGCGGGAGCACCCGCAGCAGGCCGTCGTCGACGCGGGGGAAACCGGCCGCCTCCGCGAGGTCCAGCGCGGCCTCGGCCTCGTGGGCGTGCGGGGCGCGGTGGTGGCGTACGTCGAGGAGGCTGCCGGGGTGGTCCTCGCTGTCGGCGGCGATGAACGGGACGCCGGCCAGCCGCAGCAGCAGCGCGGTGGGCAGCGGCGACTGGTGGTAGGAGGTGAGGACGAGCGCGGCGTCGGCGTCGACGGACGCGAGCAGCCGTTCGATGTCGTCGCGGTCGACGGGCGGCGGGCGGAACCCGGTCCACGGCGAGTCCCAGACGAGTACCTCGTCCACCCCGGGCAGCAGCCGCGCCGCGGGCGCCCCGTGCGGTCCGCACAGCAGGGTGACGTGGTCGGCGCGGGCGGCGACGGCCCGTACGGCGGGGCCTGCGAGCAGGACGTCGCCGAAGCTGTCGAGCCGGGTGACGAGGGCTTTCACAGATACCTCCCGGTCCGGGGCGGCGCCGCGTCCGGGCCGGTGGGCAGGCGTCCGGACGCCCACATCACGTGTTCGGCCCCGGCGTACAGACCCAGCGCGGGGGCGCCGTCGGGGGCTTCCCACGGCGGGCCGTCGAGGACGAGCCGTACGGCGGCGGGCAGGTCCCGCGCCACGTGCGGGGCGGCGGCGGTCTCCTCGGGGCGGGTGACGGGCGTGGGGACGAGCACGGCGTGCGCCCCGGCGCGGCAGGCGGCCTCGGCGTCGGAGCCGATGTCGCCGACGACGACGCAGTCGGCGGGGTCCGCGCCCAGCCGTCCGGCGGCGTCGAGGATCATGCCGGGGCGGGGTTTGCGGCAGGGGCAGCCGTCCTCGGGGCCGTGCGGGCAGACCGCCCAGACGTCGAACGGGCCGAGGAGTTCCTCGACGCGTTTGTTGACGCGCCGGACGTCGGCCTCGGTGAGCAGGCCGCGGGCGACGCCGGACTGGTTGGTGACGACACCGGTGCGGATGCCGCGGGCGCGCAGCGCGTCGAGCGCCTCGCGCGCCCCTTCGACGGGGCGTACGCGCTCCGGGGCGGCGTTGTAGGGGACGTCGTGCACCAGGGTGCCGTCGCGGTCGAACAGCACCGCCCGCACGGGGCTCATCGGGCCACCTCCCGCCAGGCGGGGGCGTGCCGGTGGCGCCAGGCGCCGGCCAGGCGGTGCCAGGTGGCGGCGGGCGGGATGACCACGCTGGTGGCGAGCACGGTCGCTACCTCCTCGGGGGTGCGCGGCCCGGGCGTGATACGGGCGCGGGCGAACTCGGCGGTGCCGGCCGCCCAGCCCGCCGCGCAGGCCGCGGCGGCTCTGCGGTGTCCGGTGGCGGCGAGCGCGCACGCGGCGGCGCCGGCGGCGGTGATCGCGGCGTGCCGGCGGATACGGCCGCGTGGCGAGACCGCCTTGTCCCACCAGTCGGCGCCGTGCAGCCGCCGCATCAGGGCGTCGTCGGCGTGGCCGCGCTGCGTGCGGACCGACGCCCAGCGGGACGCGGCGCGCACGGGGTGGAGGGTGGTGCGGCGGCCCCGGCGGATGCGCCACCCGGCGCCGAGGAACCGCAGGGCGAGGTCGGCGTCCTCGCGGTGGGCGCGGGGGAAGCGTTCGTCGAAGCCTCCGGCCCGGCGCAGGACGTCGGTGCGGTAGGCCATGTCGGCGGTGATCCAGCGGGCGCGGGCCAGTCCGGCGGTGCCGCGTTCCCAGTCGGTGGGCCGGCGTCCGCCGGGCAGCGGCACGGTGATGACGCCGGGCACGCCCGCGGTGTCGGGCGTCGCCTCGTCGAGGTCGCGCTGGAGCTGGGCGCACCAGTGCGGCCCCACCTGGACGTCGTCGTCGACGAACACCACCCAGGGTTCGGTGACGGCGCGCAGTCCGGTGTTGCGGGCGGCGGCGGGGCCCCGGGCCTCTCCCGGCAGCACGGTGGTGCGGGCGCGCAGGTCGCCCAGGACGCTCAGCGCGTGTTCCAGGGGCGCCGGGTCGGGGTCGGCCGAGGCGGCGG
>MUNG01000093.1 GCA_002154585.1 Streptomyces pseudogriseolus | reverse complement strand
GGAGGGGGCGGCGGGCTGTCGATCTGCTCGAAGAGATCAGCGAAGGGGGCGATCTCCAGTTGGTCCCGCACTACCGCTGTCGTCACGTGGAAGTCCTCCGGTATCTCAGTGGCCCCCCAGCGTCAACGTCTCGCTGTCGTATGGACGGAGTGACCGCCCGTGGCGTTACACCTGGGCATGGGGGAACGCGGGAACCCCCGCCGTGGCGGGGGTTCCTTGGCCGGGGAGGGGCTTCTACCAGCCGTGCACGGAGAACGGTTCGCCCTTGAGGTAGTGGGCGATGCCCAGTGCGTTGTACGGGACGGTGTTGTCGGGGAGTTGGTCACTGGGGTGCCAGGACAGGCCCGCGCACTTGTGGGGCTCCATGTTGCGTGGCTCGCCCTCCCAGTGCCGGGCGGCGAAGAACCAGCCGATGCGGGGCTCCCCCTCCGGGTTGCGGAAGTGCATGACGTGCACGACCCGTAGGGCCTCCCGCGCGACGATGATGCCGGTCTCTTCCAGGCCCTCGCGGATCACGGCCTCGAACACGTCCTCACCGTCATCGAGTTTCCCGGAGGGCAGGTTCAGCATTCCGTCGGCGTAGCCGGTGCCCTGCCGTTCGGCAAGGCACACAGCTCCGTCCCGCTCCAGGATGAGCATGACGTCGATCACGGGCTGTTGGGGCACTGTGCTTCGTCCTCCGACCGGTGGGGCGCTTGCCGGTAGGGGACTCTAGCGGCGCTCAGCCTGCGAGCAGCCCCATCTCTTCAACGCGTTTCACGGTCCACTGGACACGCTCCGCCGCGGTGAGGCCGAGCGGCATTTCCAGGATCGGCAGGTTCGGGACCCTGCTGAGGGTGTCGCGGATCGCGTCGTCCGCTGGGTCCTGCAGCGCGAGGACTTTCTCCCGCATGCGGTCGCCGCCGGCCTTCTGGTCGTACCGGTCGGAGCAGTACACGACCGCGTCGTACGCGTGAGGCATCCAGGCCCGGCAGAAGGCATCGGCCGCGCCCAGCACGGTCGCGGTCGCCGGTTCGGTGAGGTCCAGGACCAGGCTGGCGAGTGCCAGAACGTTCGCCGGGGTCTTGTCGGTGATGAGGACCTGGTGGTGGCGGGCGGCGCGCAGGGGCACCGTGAAGTGCTGCGCGAAGAGGTCGACCTCTGCCACGAGATCGAAGGTCCCTTGGTTGTGGAGGACGATGTCCTCCATGAACGGGCTGGTGCGGGCCGGCTCCCCGGTGCAGGCGGCGTTGATGCCCTGCTCACGGAGGTGCGCGGTCAGCGCGTGGACGAACGTCGTCTTGCCGGCCGCTTGGGTGCCTTCGACGGCGATAACGCGGCAGTCGCGGATGGGCACGAGTCCTCCAGGAGTTCGGTGAAGGTGGGAGTTTCCAGCCAGCTCCAGGCGCCTTTGGCGCCGTCGGCGATGGCTCGGTTGACGTTCAGGCCGGGGTTCGGCCGGTGGGCGAGTCCGGCGGTGAGGGCGGCGACGTAGGCCGTCGAGAGGGAGTGGCGGAGGTTCAGCACGCTGACGCGTTCACGGCCTTCGGGCTCGCCGCCCTCGATCCAACGGCGGTGCCAGGCAGGCATGGACGCCTTGCGCAGCTCGGGCTGGGTGACGTCCAGGCCGAGCTCCGTGCAGACGTCCACCAGGCGGCGGGAGGCGCCGGTGAGCAGGTGGCCGGCGTCGTACCGGGTGTCCACGTAGTGGCTGGCGTCCGGGTCGGCGTCGCGGCGCTGCCGCCACTGCTCGCGGGCCTGTTGCAGGGCGGGGACGGCGTCCGTGGGGGCGTTGGCCTCCAGCACGGACAGGTCCGCGCAGAACTGGTGCCCGGTGATGATGGTGGCCGTGTCCGCGGCCGCGGTGACCGTGTCCGCGGCGTGCCGGATCATGGCGTCCATCTCCCCGGGCTCCTCGACGTAGACACTGGTCCACTCGTACGGCACGTCTGTGAGGTCGGCCGTGCCACCGGCGGGCAGGTCGAGCCAGGCGACGCTGTAGCAGAAGGGCCGCTGACCGTTCTTGATCCGGTAGTTCTTCGTCCACTCGACATCGACGGACGCGATGCGCACCGTCCCGGAGCGCAGTGGCGGGGGCGCCAAGGGGCGGGCGCTGGGCAAGCTGCTCTTGATGATCATGGGGTGTTCCTGCCGTAGGACGGGGCCGCGCGCCCGGTGCGCGCGGCCCCGTCGGACGCTACTCGCTGCGCGTGGCCGCCACGCCGCCCAGGAGAGAAGGCGCTGCCTCCCACGCGGCTTCGGACAGCGCGTCGAAGATGCTCAGCGGTCCCTCCCAGTGGAGCCGGCCCGTGTGCTTGCCCCCGAGGAGCGCCGTGGTGAGCGCTGAGGACAGGACGCTTCCGGCCAGGGCGTCCGGGGAGAACGCCGCGGCCCGTTCCTCCGCGAGGGCCTCACAGGCTTCCTGCGCGCTGGCCTGCTGCTGCTCGCCGGCGAACGACTTGAGCGGTTCCAGGCCGTGCGCGGCCGCGGTGTCGCTGATGAGTCCGGCCGGGCCCAGGTCGTGGCTGGTGTCCACACACAGGGCGGTTCCCCGCTCCCGGGTGGTGCGGTCCTTCCAGGCGTCGGCGATGGCGGTCACGCCCGGGTAGCGCGGCTCGCCTTCGGCGCGGGGGAGCTGTTGGAGGACGTGCAGGTCGTCGGCACCGTTGTGCCAGGCGAGGACCTGCGACTTGCGGCGGGCCTGGACGAGGAGGACGTCGAGCTGTCGGACGATCGCCGTCGTCTCGCCCATGGCCTGCGGTAAGAGGACCCGGTACCCGAAGTTCATGAGCGGCGCGGAGACGGGGGAGGACTGGGTGCGGTGGATCTTCAGGAGCACCGCGGCGGCGCCCATGAGGATCGGCTCATCCCCGGCCTCACCCCACAGCAGAGAGACACCGGTCAGCCACGTCGCCGGTTTCTGCACGGGCCGGGTGACCGACCCGAACGGCGTTTCGGGCCAACCGAGGTTGGTGCGTTCCAGCACGTCACACCCCCTGGGTGACAGCGTGGATTGAGCGGCCGACGTACTTGGAGATGTGGTTCTCCTTGAAGCGGTACCGCTCCCAGATGGCGCTGATGGGCTCCTCCAGGACGTTGCCCAGGTTCTCCCACAGGTCCGGCGCGTCGTAGACCGGCCACGCGCGGGCGATACCGTTCGGCTCCACGACGATCATGTGCCCCTCGTTCTCGGGGGTCCACGCCGTCAGCCGCAGCGCCGGGGACCACTGCATCTCAGCGCGCTGCTCCTTGAGCCGCGCGAACGTGGTCTCGGCTTCCTCGGTGGTGATGAACTCGTGGTCGGCGAGGTTCAGCGCGTTGCCCTTACGCAGGGGCAGGATCAGCTTGACTTTCGTGGCGTCCAGGACGTCGGCGATCTGCACGGTGTACGGCAGCACCGACAGGGTGGAGCGGTAGACCACGGCCGACAAAGCGAGGGGGATGCCGTGCTCTTGCAGCACCCGCACGCCGGCCATCGTCTTGTCGTAGTCGCCACGGACGCGTTTGAAGGCGGCGCGGGGCCCCTCGAACCCGACGTTGGCGTATGCGATCTTGTCGGCGATGTTCTTCGCGTGGTCCAGGGCGTGCGTGGCGTTCGTGGGCACGGCCACGATGTGGTGCCCGTGGAAGATGTCCACGACCTCGCTGAAGTCCTTCCGCAACAGCGGCTCACCGCCGGACAGGAAGACCCGGCTGACACCTGCGAGGTTCTGGCGGATGGTGTCGAGCTGGTCGAGAGTGGGGTCCGGCATCTGCAGGATTTCGGAGCAGAACGAGCAGTCGAAGTCACAGCGCTTGGTGACCTGCACGATCACCGACAGCGGCGCGGTGAGCGAGTCCGCGATTGCCTTGACGCTGAGGTCGGTGGGGGCGTCGAAGTGCTGGCCGTTGAAGGCGTACCCGACGCCTCCCGCGAGTTCCTGCCGGTTCTGCCTGGGGACAGCGGGCATTCCGAGGTCGGTCACGGTTCCTCCGGTTCAGTTGGATGGAGCAGAACGGCCCGGCGCGGGGCGATGACCTGCCGTGGGGGAACACGGATCGGGCAGTTCGCTCCCGCGCCGGGAGTGGTGCCTGTCCGGCGGCTCGGCCAGGGGACAGCCGGGCCGCCGGACAGGGGCCTTATGCGGTGCGCTCCAACTCCCACAGCAGTTGGTCCAGGTCGACGGCCCGGAAGGAGCCGAGTCGGCGCACCATCTGGGAGGCGAGGACGGTCGGCAGGAGCTTGTGGCCGTACGGGATCGGCCCGTCGGGGCGCTGCACGACCTGCACGCCGTGTTCGCCGTAGCCGTAGCCGACGCCGTTCACCCCGTACATGGGCGCGCTCTGCGCGAGGAACACCATCGGGTCGGGTGTGAGGTGCGGGCACAGGTCAGCGGCGGGGCGTGCGTGCTGGGCACACACCGGCGGCTGGTTCGTGAGGATCACCGGCTGCGCGGGGTCCACGGTGTCCGGGCCGGCGAGGAAGATGAACCCGAGTGGAGTCCGGGCGGGCTCGGCGCAGACCTGGCAGCGCATTGCCTGCATGCAGCCGCGTTGCCGCAGGGGGTGCATCATCCGCCATTGCGGCCGGCCCGTCGGCCGCCCCTGGTCATCGACGGGACCGAGCCCGCAGCGCGCCCACAGCACGCCGCGTAGGTCGCGGTCGCGGGGGTCTTCGTCGGCGTAGCGCAGCCGGTAGCGGTCCGGCCCGATCGTGGTCAGCGTCAGGTTGTCGGGGGCGGCTTCCTCCCCCTCTCGCTGGATGACGAACGGGACCAGGGGCGAGTCGGGGCGCACGGTGTTCTCTCTCGTACGGGACGGGGCGGTGCGGGCGGGCGTCATGCCGCCTCCTTCAGCCGGCGGTTGGCGGCGAGCCAGTCGTAGAGTTCGTTGGTGGTCCAGCCCATTCGGCGCAGGTGCGCTACGGCCTTCCAGTGGCCGCCGGGCAGGTCTTCGGCGCGCAGTGTGCGGGCCCGCTCGATGAGCTGCCTTGCGGCGGTGTCTTGTTCGGCTTCGGCGGCTACGGCGATGGTGACCAGTTGCATGAGGTGTCCGCGAAGCCGCTCGGCGAGTTCCTCGGTGTGCTCTTCGGCCGGGGGGACGTCGTCCAGGGCCGTGGCGACGTCGTCGAGGAGGGCGCCGCCGTCGAACGCGGTCCAGCCGCGGAGTCTGTCCAGGACGGTGGTGAGTTCCCCGCCGGACAAGGGCGGTGTCCACGGGCGCACGGGGCGGGTGAAGCGCTGGTTCGTGCCGTGGGCGGTCATGGCCGGCCGCCCGGGACGGCGAGGCAGCACCAGGTGGTGGTTCCGTCGTCGCTGGTGCCCCAGGTACCGCCATGGGCGGCGGCGAGGCAGTCGACAAGGAACAGGCCGCGGCCGTGCTCGGCGTCGTCGTCGGCGTGGCGGACGACCGGCCGGCCGGGTGTCTCGTCGTTCACGGCCAGGCGCAGGAAGCCGCCGCGGACCGTCATGGTGAAGGTGACCTGTGCGCCGTTACCGTGCTGGATGACGTTGGTGACCAGCTCGGAGACAATGAGCTTGGCGTCGTCGACCAGCGGTTCCAGGCCGCAGTACCGCAGTCGGGCCGCGGTCAGGCGCCGCATGGCCGCGACTCGGCGGGTGTCACGTTCGGGTGGTGCTTCTCCGGGGCCGCGTTGGGCGATCTCGAAGGTGCTCACCATCGCGTCCTCGCGGAATGCACGCGCGTTGGACTGGGCCATGGTTCCTTGGCGGCTGGCTAACGCACTGTCGGTCCGCTGCGCCGAGCCGTTGCTGGATTCCTTGGTGGCCGGGGTCGCGGGGCAGAGTTGGCCAGCGGCGCTCGCGGAGGGGGACGACTGTAAGGCGATGCTGCCGTTCACGTGACTCCCTGGATCGCGGGTGTTCTCGCTGGATTCCTGGCAGGTCGGCATGGTGCAGCTCTGCCGAAGCCCGCCCGACCCAGTAGTTCCGGGAGGCGGACGACACTCAGGTAATCGCGCCGCTACTGAGGGTGGACAGGCAATTTCGTGGAGGTTTCTCCAGCGTGGAACCGGAAATTTTTACCTTGTGTGGCCGCCCGGGGCAGAAGCCGCCGCTACTTTGGCTTCATGACGGGGAATCCGCACCTTGCCGCTCGGCTGGAGAGCGCTGGACTGACCCAAGCCGACTTGGCGGACCGGTTGAACAGGCGGATCGGTGCCCTGACCGGTCAGCCCGGCAAGCTCACCGACCGGCATGTGCGGAACTGGTTAACCGGAAAAACCCGGTGGCCGCAAGGAAGACAACGCGTCGTTCTCGAAGAAGAATTCGGCACGACAGCGGAAGAGTTGGGCTTCGTGCCTCCCGCTGGACGAGAGCGAGCACCATCGGAGGACCCAGTGCGGCGACGGACCTTCACCACGGCTACGGCGTCCCTGACCGCCGCCGCCCTTCTGCCGACTACCCCGTCGAACGGATCGACACGGGTCGGCATGAGCGATGCTGACAGGCTGGCACGCAACTTTGCGGACCTGGTCCAGGACGACAACGAGGGCCGGACCGGCATCCGGCTGGAGACCCGTGCGCTGGCGCACGCGCAGCACGCCTTGGACCTGCAAGCAGTGGGCCAGGCCACCACGCGCGTCCGGCACCGCCTGTACTACCTTGCCGCAGCGTTCACCGGGACCGCGCTTTGGGCCGCCGTGGAGGCGCAGGAGCCGCAGCGGGCACAGAAGCACCTCAACAAGGCGATGACGCTGGCCGGCATGGCGGGCAGCAGCGAGATGCAGATGCGTCTGTGGGGGCACGCGGCCCTGCTCGCGTTCCAACAGCAGCACATGCATGACGCCCTGGCTGCGGCCGAGGCCGGCAGGCGTGCGCACGTGTGCCGCAGCGATGCGCTCTTCCGCTCATTGGCCAGCGCTCGTCTGGCGGGCATCTTGTCCGCCGTGGGTGAGGCCGCTGCGGCCTTGCGTACCTTGGAGCATGCCGAGAAGACGTATGAGCGGGCAGACATGGGCGAACAACGCGCCACCTGGATGTCCTTCTATGACCGGGCTGAGCTGAACGGCCTGGCGGCTCTCGTCATGGGCCGGATCGGTCGGCATGACGAGGCCGAGGCCCGCCTTCACCGCACTCTTGCGCTGCTGCGCCCCGACTTCCACCGAAACCGCGCCTACTACACCATTCACTTGGCACTGGCCCAGCTTGCGCAGGGCGAGGGGGACCAGGCCGTGAACACTGCGCTGCCGTTGCTCTCGAAGGGGAGCGCAGCGTCATTGGCCGGAAGAAGCCGACGTCTTCTACACCAATTCGACCGTGGGCTTCGCGAGTTGGCCCCCGGGGCAGGGTTCGTGATCGAGTGGCAGGATCGCCTGGCCGAAGGAGAGAAAGAACTGTGAGCACGGTCGATGTGAAGCACTTCGCCGCTGCGGACCTCCCTGAGATCCGACGGCAGATCCTCGACATCCACGTCGAGGTACGACACCGCGACTTCGGGCTTACGGGTCCCTTCTACGACGTCGAGCGGTTCGACGAGCGGCTGTCGACGTACGCATCCCGCTCTGGCTGGACTGCGGTACTGGGCTACGAGGACAGTGAGCCCGTCGGGTTCTGCTTCGGCACTACCCTCGCACCGGATACCAAGTGGTGGAACAACATGCTCACGCCCCTGTCCGCCGAGGTGACCGCCGAAGACGGGAAGCGCACCGTCGCGCTGAACGAGATCGTGGTCCGCAAGCCCTGGCGCGGCCGGAGTATCGCGTGGCAGCTTCATGAGGCGTGGCTCAGCCACCGCGCGGAACAGCGGGTGACGCTTCTCGTGAACCCGCTGAACGGCGACGGTGCCGTTCAGGCCGTGTACGAGGCGTGGGGATACCGGAAGATCGGCGATCAAAAGCCCTTCTCTGACTCTCCGGTGTTCTCCGTGATGCTGCGCTCCGTCAAGCAGGACTAGAACGGCCCGGCCCCGCGTAGCAACACCGCGCGGGGCCGGAAGGTTAGGGCTGCCCAGCGGCCGGGTGGCCACCCAAGGGCACCTTGGACAGCGGGTCGTCCTGCGGGTCGATCAACGGCCGGTCGTAGACGGTGTCAGCCGTGGTCGACCCTGCCGCCCAGCGGCCGCGTCGGTTCCGTTCCCGTAGCGGTACCCCGGCCGCGATCATGTCGGTGTTCGGGCCGGCCCGCAGACTGTGCGCGCGGACCTTCTTCCCGCCCAGGTACGGGATTCCGGCGCGGCTGGCGAGCAGCTGCACACGCTCGTTGACCGCGCCGCCCTTCATCCGTTCGCCGCGCCGGGTGGCGAGCTTGCGGTTGGCGAGCTGGCCGGTGACGGTCAGGGCCCGGAAGACGGGCTGTGCCGGGGCGTCGGCGTCGAGCTCCTTGAGGACCGCGAACCAGGCCTTCGCGCGGTCGATCAGGCGGATGTCGTCGCGGTCGGCGATGAACTCGGTGGCGCCCTTGGCCTGCCGGTCCGTCTTTGACGTCGCCGTGGTGACGAGCAGCCCGGTGGGCAGGATCTTCACCTGTTTGACGAGTAGGTCCGTGAGCTCGGCGCGGCGGTGCAGGTTGGAGTAGGCCAGCGTCAGCATGAACGCGTCCCGCTTGCCGATGTTCGTGGACTCGTCGCACTGCTCCAGGCACTTGAGCAGGTAGGGGAGGGTGAGCGCGGCCGCGCGGTCGACCTCCCCGCCGGCGGCCGCCCACTCCTGCCGCCACCGCCGGATCTTCCCGCGGACGCGCGTGGGGTCGGGCCGCATGTCGGCCGGCTGCCAGTTCCAGATGCGGCTCATGTACTGGCTGACCGTGTCCGGCTTGAACTCCCCGGCCTTTCCTCGGCGGATGAGGTGCAGGCCGTAGGAGGTGTACGTCGCCGTGGTGCACGGATACGCCACGCGCGGCGGGTCCTGCCGCGCGCACCACTGCTGGAAGGCGCGGATGGTGGAGTCGCGGTTGATCCGCGTGTTCTCGGCGAGGTCGGGTTCGGCGAGGTCTTCCTTGTCCTCCTCGGTGATGCGGAAGTCGTCCTCTGTCCACGGCGGCCGTTCGTCGGCGCGCGGCGGCATCTCGCCCGGGCCGAGCATCGTGTGCCGGGTGAAGAGGTAGCGCACCGGCTCCGGCTGCTGCTCGGGGCCGACGAGTTCGGCGTCGATGACCTCCAGCTCGGCGCCGCCGGGTTCGAGGTTCAGTCGCTCCAGTCGCTCGATGGTCACCGCGCGGCCTCGACCGGGTAGTCGGGGTGGTCCCTCCAGCGCTCGGCTTCGCCGCGGTACCAGGCCAGCTTGCGGACCGCGCCGACGATGTCTCCGTGGTGAAGGGACTCCTCCGCCGCGCCGAGTGCGTACCCGATCGCCTCCCAGAAGAAGGGTTCGGTGATCTGCTCCTGGGCGCGGGCCTTCACGAACGCGTGCATGGCGGTGATCTTGGCGTGCATCTCGGCGATGGGGTCGCCCTGGCTTCCGAGGGGGGAGCCGTGGGGCGGTGCTTCGGTCGGCTCCGGTCGCTCGCCCTTCGGGCTGTATCCGTGTCCGGTGCCTCGCGTGTGGGCCATGTGGGTCCCCTCCCCTGGGTGGCGGCTATTCCAGGCAGAATAACCGGTAAGGGTGTCCTAACTGGGCAGCGGCGCGCCGAAGTTGCTCAGTCAAACCCTGGGAAAACCCTGCACTCACAGGGCGGGGTGTGCCATCCTTCTAACCCGGATTGAACCCGGGTTAGTTAGCTGAGAGGCGTTCTCGTGGAAATCACGATCAAGGTCCCCGACCCCGCACCGCCGGAGATCATCACAGCGCTCGCCGACCTGATGGCGCGCATCGGCGGCGACGTGACGGTCACGACCGACACCGAGTGGACCGTCGACCGCGCCGTGAAGCTCCTGCGCGACACCAACGCCCGCACGCTCGTGCTGGTGGAGGCCGCGGTCGAGGGGGAGGGCTGGGTCGACGGGCCGGCCTTCCGCGAGAAGTGGGGGGAGAACGCGCTGCGCGGCCCGTCCCAGACCATCACCAAGGCCATCCGCCGCGGCGCCGAACGAGGCGACTGGTCCCCCGAGATCACCCCACCGTTCAAGGCGACCACGCCCGACAAAGAGGGCTGGTCCAAGACGGGCGGCTACTACCTCGCCGAAGGGCTGCTGCCCATCTTCACCGAGGCCTGGAACATCGTGAAGGAGAAGGGGATCAAGCCGTGACCCGCCAGACCAGCGCCCCGTTCAACCACATCAGCCTCAACCCCACGCACGTCACCCTGGGCGAGATCGTCCGCCGTATCGAAGGCGGCATGCTCGACCTCGACCCGCCGTATCAGCGCGGTGACGTGTGGACCGAGGACCAGCGCATGGCTCTCGTCCAGTCGTGGCTGCGAGGACTGCCCGCCGGCGTGGTCATCCTCTCGGACCGCTGCAACGAGCGATGGAGCAAGGCGCACAACGGACAGAGCCCCTACGACACCGGTGAACCGCTGTGGGCCTGCGTGGACGGGAAGCAGCGGTTCACCACGGCAGTGCTGTGGCGCACCGACGGGTTCGCGGTGCCCGCGTCGTGGCTGAACCCGGAGCTCGTGGAGTCGACCGAGGAGACCGACGACGGCCCCTACGTCCGGTACAGCGGCCTGACCGTGCCCGGGCAGCGGTTCATCGAGCGGTACTGCTCCCTCCTGATCGCCGAAGCCAAGGAGTGCGCGACCGTCGAAGAAGAAGCCGAGCTGTACCTCCTCGTCAACGGCGGCGGCACCCCCCAGACCGACGAGACCATGGCGAACGCCGCACGCGTCGCCAGGGCCGACTGACCACACCCACACCCGATGCGGGAGGGCGCGGCGTACGAGCGAACGCCGCGCCCTCCCCGCTCCCGGAAGGAACCAGACATGACCCATCACTGCGCGACCGAAGCCCGGGCGCGGGGGCACGCTGCACGCCCCTGCGGGACCGGTCGGGAGGCGTGACGTGGGATTCCGTATCAGCGAGAAGGACGTGGACAGGTACCCGGGCCTGCGTGAGCGCCTGGAGCAGGCCCGCGCCGGCACCCGGGCGGCGCCCGCCGCGCGGCAGAGGCCGAGGGCGGGGAGCGGCGGCGGCTCGGCGTACGTCGAGTGCGACGTTGCCACGGAGGCGGCCGGCGCGCGGCACTGGCTGCTGGAACTGCCCGCGGTCGAGCTCATCAACGCCAACGAGGTGCGCGGCTGGCACTGGAGGAAGGAGCGGCGGGTGGCGGCCCGTATCCGGGAGGCCGCCGCGGTGGTCGCCCGGCAGGCGAAGGTGCCCCGGCTGGAGCGGGCGCGGGTGCTGTACCTGGTCCACCCCACCGGCCGGACGCGGGTCTTCGACCCGTCGAACTGGGCGCTGTCGGCGAAGGCGGCCGTGGACGGTCTGTCGGACGCCGGGATCTGGGAGGACGACAACGCCGCGGTGGTGACGGGCGTCGACCCGCGGGCCGGGGCCCGGCAGAACGGCGCCCGGGTGCGGCTGTCCCTCGTCGTCATCGACCAGGGCGCGCCCCCGGCGGGCGGGGTGTAACGCTTCCGCTGGTCACCTCGTCTATCTCGTGCACGGCCCCCTGCGTTCGGCGCCCGCCGACACCCCGCTCATGCAGGGGGCCGTGCGCTGAGGAGATGCGGATGAGCACTGCCACCGACACGCGCGCCCACGTGTTGCGCGAGGTCTCCCTGACGATCTGCGGCCGCCGCGAGGGCAAGACGGCCGCGTGCACGTCGTGCCTGCGGAAGGCCGACGCCGTGGTGCACACCATCCGCGGGCCCGAGCTGAACACGGCGCTGCTGCCGAGACTGGCGGACATCATCTGCGGCTCGGAGGGGCAGCCGTGCGCGTCGTGCTGGGAGAAGGCGACCACGCTGCTGCTGGAGCTGCGGCCGTGACCGCGGGGACTGCCGGCGGGCTGCTGCAGGTGCGCGGCACCGTTCTGCTCGGTGGGCAGGAGTGCATGGCGCAGGTGCAGGTCAACGGCTTCACCGAGTGGGGCGAGTTGCCGGTGACGGCGCGGAAGACGGCCGTGCACACGGTGAAGACGATGCTGCTCATGCAGGGCGCGCTGTGCGGGGTGTGTGCGGACCGGCACGAGCGGGCGGACCTGTGCCGGCTGTGCCCGCCGGTGCTGCTGCAGATGTGCGACGGCCGCGGGGAGTACCCGATCACCGGGGACATGCTGCGGGTGTACTCCGTGCCCACCCGGTTCAGTCTGGTCGCGACCGTGGGGGAGGCGCGGGCGGTGTACTCGGCGCTGGAAGTGGCCGGGCTGGAGTAGCTGCAGACGGCGCCTGAGCACCGTCACCGGCTGATGCGGGCCGTGGTCGACCGGCTGCTGCACCTGGACCCGGGCACCGACCCTGGCGAGGTGCACGCGCTGATATGGGACGGCAGCCGGGAGCACCCGTATCCCTTCAACTGGGCTGCTGTGCTTGCTGATCGCGACGGGTAGTCTGGTGGCATAACAGAACAGCCGAGCCCTTCGGGGTCCGGCAGGACAACGCCACGGCGCACGAGCGAGCGCCAGGCGAACGCTCCCGAACCCACCAGGAGGGCTCTCATGCTCTGCGCCCGTTCCCTCTTCCCCGGCGTCTCCGTCCTGACGTGACGTGACGCGGCCCCGACCTGGGGTTTCGCCCGTCATCCATGTCACGTCACTTCCCGGGGAGACTGCTGTGCCTCCGCACCCTTCGCATGACCACATACTGGCGCGCGCCGCGCTGGGGGCCACGCGTGCCATCGGCAAGGTGTGCCGTTGGTGCGCGCGCCGCCGGTACGAACTCGCCCCCGCGGCCGCTTCCCTGACCCTGACCAGCCTGTCGTGGGCGCACCACCTCGGCGGTGTGGGCCTCGGCGAGCACTTGGCGTACGGCGGGGTGACGGCGGCCGCGACCGCGGCGACCGTGCTGGCGCTCAAGAACAAGCACAAGATGTTCGCGACCGCCGCGGGGAGCGCCGCGGCCGTGGTGGGCGACACGTGGATCGGGGCCGGCCTCGGCCCGTCCGTGCCGTCCCTGATCGCGACGGGCCTGGTCACCGGCGGGGCGTACGTGCCCTACATGAGGTGGCTGACCCGCGAGCGGCAGGCCCGGCTCAAGCTGTCGGTCGACGCGGCGAAGGCCGGCGTCGGCGTCGAGGCGCTGGGCACCGGCACGCACACCGGACTGACCGGGGCGTCGCCGGAGGAGACCCGCCTCATGCAGGCCCTGGTCGCGATGTTGTCCATCCCCGCCGTCGATGTGACCGCGCTGGAGCACACCCGGTTCGGGTGGCGCGCGGTGGTCACCCTGCCGGCGGGACGTGACACCGCCCCGTCGAAGGTCATCGCGCGGCGGGAGCAGCTCGCGGCGAACATCGGCATGCCCGGGAAGCTGCGCCTGGCCAAGGGCGAGGCGGACAACGAGCTCGTGGTGTGCATGTACGAGACGGACCCGCTCGCGAAGACGCTGGCGTGGCCCGGGCCGTCCACGGCGACGTGCCTGGAGCCCGCGGTGCTCGGCATGGACGCCTTCGGGGAGCCGGTGCTGGTTGACCTGCTGTACAACCACGTGCTGATCGGTGGTGCCTCCGACAACGGCAAGTCGTCCCTGCAGTCGGTCCTGATCGCCTACGTGGCCGCGTGTGAGGACGCGGAGGCGGTCCTGATCGACCTCAAGCCGGGCGCGGTGGAGCTGGGGCCGTGGGGCCCGTGCGCGCTCGCCCTGGCGGACACCCCGGCCAAGGCGCTGCACACCCTGGAATGGGTGTGGGCGGAGGTCCAGCGGCGCGGCGAGTTCATGCGGGACCTGGGCGTCAAGCAGGGCAAGCCGGTGAAGAAGTGGATCCCCGGCGAGCACGGCCCGGCGCTGTTCGTGTTCATCGACGAGCTTGCCGAGCTGATGCGGCAGCTCCCGGGCGCGTCGAAGCTGCTGGAGTCGATTCTGCAGGTGGCCCGGTTCACCGGTATCACGCTGGTGTGCGCCACGCAGTCCCCCTCGAACCGGGTGTTCGGCGGGAACACCGACGGCCGGCAGCAGTACCAGGTGCGTATCGGGCTCGGCGCGAAGGAGTCCACGACCGCGAACCTGATCTTCGGCCCGGGCGCGTACGGGGACGGCTGGTGCCTGGACGAGTTGGAGGGGCCGGGCTACTTCCTGCGCTGG
This sequence comes from Streptomyces pseudogriseolus, assembly GCA_002154585.1. Taxonomy (GTDB): domain Bacteria; phylum Actinomycetota; class Actinomycetes; order Streptomycetales; family Streptomycetaceae; genus Streptomyces; species Streptomyces pseudogriseolus. The sequence goes on along the minus strand of MUNG01000093.1, from coordinate 2,763 downwards.
GACCGCAACCATCAGGTGCCGGTCGTCTCCCGCGCGTTCTTCATGACCGACGACGAGATCGGCGCGGCCACGCACCGCTACGCCCGGACGGACGCCGGGGAGGGGCGGGAGCATCCGCAGGATGTCCCGGACCCGGACGACGACCCCACGCCGCCGTCGCCGACTCCGCCGACGCCTCCGGGCCCGGGCGGCGGCCGGCCGGTGCTGCGGGCGGTGCCGACGTTCCCCGACGGGTCGCCCATCGCGGACGAGCGGCACCTGGCGCTGTGGAAGGCCGTCGAGGAGGCCGGGCAGGAGGGCATCACGATCGACGCCCTGGTCGCGCTCGGCCTGCCCGAGTTCAACGCGCGGTCGTCGGTGAACGGCCCCATGTCGCAGTGGCGCCACAAGGGATGGGTGGTCGAGGCGGGCAAGAAGGGCCGGGCCATGAAGTTCCGGCTCGCGCCGCGCCCGGCGATGCCCCAGCAGCAGACCGCGGCTGCGGCCGCTTCCACCGAAGAGGAGACGGCAGCATGCCCCGCAACCCTGTAGAGCCGACGCACGTCTACCAGCCGATGGCGCAGCACCTTCCGGTCGAGTACTACCGGCCGCAGCAGCCGGTGTGCCAGTGCGGCGGGCACGCCCAGGCGCAGCCGCAGCAGCAGGCGGTGCAGCCGATCATCGTGAAGCAGGCGGACCCGTTCGCCCGCTACCTCGGGCTCGGCTTCGCCGCGGCCGCGATCGGGCTCATGGTGATGGCGAGCCTGGTCATCACCCTGGTTGCGCTCGGGTTCTGCGCCCTGTGCGTGGCGGCGGTGGCGTGGGTGGTCCGGCCGATGATCCAGCGGAAGAAGGGCTGAGGGGCTGTGCCGAGGACGATCCTCACGGCCGAGGGAAGGGCCGGTGACGGTTCGTGCGATGATCCCCGGTTATGGGGAGACAACACACATGGGGGAGAGCGGCCAGCACTGTGGTGCTGGCCGCAGTCGTTGCAGGGGTGAGCGGCTGTGGTGGCGGCTCGGAGGCCAGCGAGGTAGCTAAGCCGTCCGCTCCGGCCGCGCCGAGCCTGAGCGCGGCCACCACGGCGTTCCAGGACGCTGTGGCCAGCGGCGACTGTCCGTCGACCGAGCCGGGGACGTGCTGGGAGCAGATGCAGGCGCTCATCAAGCCCGCCCGGGTGCTGCGCAAGGCGATGAACGCGCACAAGGACACCGGCCCTGAGTTCTGGTCTGAGGCCTACGTCCTCATCGACAAGATGGAGAAGGGCGTCGCGGTGGGGGAGGACCGTGGCGGCGGCCTGACCAACTACACCAGCAACCGGCCGGACGTGTTCGGCTCCGCGCACGACCTGTCGCGGTGGCTGGACGCGCACCCGGTCCAGTAGGCGCCGGCCGCCCGTACGCTGACGGCATGAGCAGTGTTCCGTATGTCGGTGGCCCCTTCGCAGGGGGCGAGGACCCGACAGGTTTCAGCGACGTCATCGAGATTCACCGCGGCGGGAGTCACGAGTCCGGCCGGTACGTCCGCACCGAGAAGGACGGCAGGCTGGTCTACGTCTGGGAGCCGCAGGAAAGTTAAGGGCCGCGCCAGTGCAGGAGGGGGGATCCTGCTGGCGCGGCCTTGCCACGTTGCGGCGGGGGGAGGCCGCTGGAGTGGCTTGATGCGCGTGTACCCGCCTAGTTGACGCTTACACCATCCTCTTCTAGGAGGGGAGCTGTCGGCGGCTGGGCGCGGGCTGGTCGGCGCGCTCCATCGTCACCGGACTCGGCGCAGCAGGGAGCAGCTCGAAGACTACGCGCCGGCCCGGGCCGCGCATGCCCAGCTCGCGCGGTGCGCTGGCGACCAGGGCCGTGGAGGCCTGAACGAACGGCAGCAGGATCTCCAGCACCGCGGCGACCTCGTCCTCGTCGCCCATGACTCGAATCTGTGCCATCACGTTCCCTTGGATGCGAGCTTGATGAGGTCGGCGAGGTGCTGTCGGCCCTCGGCTGCATGCTTCTTTGCGGCCTTCGCCGCCTTGAGGATGTCCGCGTTGGGGACGTCCGCGTTCATCAGGGGGGCCATGGCGCATACGGCACGTAGCCACGCCATTGCGGGCCAGGCAACGTTGAAGGCGTCGGGCTCCTTGGGGCCTTCCATCTCCTCGAGGTCGAGGAGGGTGGAGTTCAGCCGGTGCTCGATGACACGCGCGATGGCGAACGATGCCGCCTGCCACAGTTCCGGAGTGACCTCCCGGCCGGGCATGACGGTGCCGACTGGCATCTGTTCCCCCTCCATGGCCATGCCAGCCATCAGCGCCATGTTGACGTAGCCGGCGCGCACCTGCGCCGTATCGACGCGGTCAACGTCGAACATGGCCAGTTGCTCGACGCAGAACAGCAGCGCGCCGAGCGCCATCGCCCGGGGCATCTGTGGCCCGTCGCCCATCTTGATGCCGAGCGCAGCGATGGCGTTGTTGAGCTGTTCGGCCGTGGCCATGGGTTCGCGGCCGTCGGGACGTCCCCGCGGGTCGTTGGTCATGCGCGGCAACGTAGCGCACCGCGCTGACGTAGCGGCCTGCATGCGCCGTCTCGACACGCTGGGAGGGGAGCGGACAGTAGGGTCGGCGCATGAGCGATGAGCAGGTTCCGCCGCACCCGTCCGCCTCTGACGACCTTCCGCCTCTCATGGTGGCGGACTTGCCTCCCCAGTCCCGGGCTGCGCTGAAACAGATGAGCCGCCGCGGGCCTCTCGTCAACGTCGAGACGGGGGAGACCGTCGCGGAGGCCGGGGAGCTCGTGGGGG
>MUNG01000092.1 GCA_002154585.1 Streptomyces pseudogriseolus | reverse complement strand
CGAGATCATCCGCGAGTACGAGGGTCCGGACCCGGCGCGCCGGGTCCGGACCCTCGTACTCGCGGATGATCTCGTACCGTGTGTTCCGCTCCACCGGCCGGAACCCCGCGTCGCGGATGAGATCCAGCAGATCCTCTCGCGTCAGCTTGTTCGGCGTGCCGAAATTGTCCGCGTCATGCGTGATCTTGTACTCGACGACCGACCCGTCCATGTCGTCCGCCCCGTGCTGCAGCGCCAGCTGCGCCGTCTGCACGCCGTGCATGACCCAGAACACCTTCACGTGCGGCACGTTGTCGAACAACAGCCGCGACACCGCGAACGTCTTCAGCGCCTCCGCGCCGGTCGCCATCTGCGTCCGCGCCTGGAGCCGGTTGCGGACCTTGCCGTCCTTCATGTCGACGAAGTCGTGCTGGTACCGCAGCGGGATGAAGACCTGGAAACCGCCGGTCTCGTCCTGGAGTTCACGCAGCCGCAGCACGTGGTCGACCCGGTGACGAGGCTCCTCGATGTGGCCGTACAGCATGGTGCACGGGGTCTTCAGACCCTTCTCGTGCGCCAGGCGGTGGATGCGGGACCAGTCCTCCCAGTGGGTGCGGTGGTCCACGATGTGCTGCCGGACCTCCCAGTCGAAGATCTCCGCGCCGCCGCCCGTCAGGGACTCCAGCCCGGCGTCGATGAGCTCGTCGAGGATCTCGCTCGCGCTGAGTCCCGAGATCGTCTCGAAGTGGTGGATCTCGGTGGCGGTGAACGCCTTCAGCGAGACCTCCGGCAGCGCCGCCTTCAGCTCGCGCAGCGACCGCGGGTAGTAGCGCCACGGCAGGTTCGGGTGCAGGCCGTTGACGATGTGCAGCTCGGTGAGGTTCTCCGAGCGCATCTCCTCGGCGAGCTTCACCGCCTCCTCGATGCGCATCGTGTACGCGTCCTTCTCGCCCGGCTTGCGCTGGAAGGAGCAGTACGCGCACGACGCGGTGCACACGTTGGTCATGTTGAGGTGACGGTTGACGTTGAAGTGGACGACGTCGCCGTTGAGCCGCGTCCGCACCTCGTGGACGAGCCCGCCGAGCCACGCCAGGTCGTCCGACTCGTACAGCGCGATGCCGTCCTCGCGGGTCAGCCGCTCACCGGAGCGGACCTTCTCCTCCAGCTCGCGCTTGAGCCCGACGTCCATGCCGTTACCTCTTTCCCAGAAGACAGACCCGCTCCACCGTACGCCCCGGTCAGCCGACCTCTTCGGGCAGCTCACCGACGCGGTTCTCCCACTTGGTGGAGAGCACGATCGTGGTACGCGTACGGGAGACGCCCTTGGTGCCGGACAGCCGGCGGATGATCCTCTCCAGGCCGTCCACGTCGGTGGCGCGCACCTTGAGCATGAACGAGTCGTCGCCGGCGATGAACCAGCAGTCCTCGATCTCCTGGAGGTCCTTCAGCCGCTGCGCCACGTCCTCGTGGTCGGCGGCGTCGGAGAGGGAGATGCCGATGAGGGCGATGACGCCGAGGCCGAGCGAGGCGGAGTCCACCGTGGCGCGGTAGCCGGTGATGACGCCGGCCGCCTCCAGCCGGTTGATGCGGTCGGTGACGCTGGGTCCCGACAGACCGACGAGGCGCCCCAGCTCCGCGTAGGAGGCCCGGCCGTTCTCCCTCAGGGCCTGGATGAGCTGCCTGTCCACCGCGTCCATCGAATCGATGCCTTCCACTGAAGAGATCTGAAGTTCTGCACGTGCTGGAATGCGCCGAAGCGCTCAGTCGGGGCGGGATCCGCCGCCGAGTTCGCCCTTCCAGCGGCGGTAGAGCCGGTGCTCGACACCCGCCGCGTCGAGTACGCGTCCCGCGACGAAGTCCACCAGGTCCTGGATGTGCGTCGCGCCCGCGTAGAAGGCCGGCGAGGCGGGCACCACGGTCGCGCCCGCGTCGTCCAGCGTCACCAGGTGCCGCAGGGTCTGGCCGTTCAGCGGGGTCTCCCGTACGGCCACGACCAGCGTGCGCCCCTCCTTCAGGGTGACGCTCGCCGCCCGCTGCAACAGGTCCTTGGACAGCCCGAGCGCCACCCCGGCCACACAGGCCGTGGAGGCGGGCACGATCAGCATGCCCTTGCTCGGATACGACCCCGAGGACGGCCCGGCCGCGAGGTCACCGGCGGCCCAGTGCCGTACGCCGTCGAGGTCGACGGAGAAGGTGTCCGGCTTGCCGTCCGCCCCCCGGGACAGCCATTCCCGCAGGTCGTCGCGCCAGTGGGCGTCCCGGAAGGCGATGCCGGTCTCGTCCAGCAGGGTCAGCCGGGAGGCCCGGCTGACGACGAGGTCGACGCTCTCGCCCGCCGCCAGCAGCGCACGCAGCACAGCGGCTGCGTAGGGCGTCCCGGACGCCCCGGACACCCCCACGATCCAAGGCTTGCGCCGCGTTTCTCCTGCGTTCACAACTCGAGCCTACCGGCGGACGGCAGGCGTCCGCGCTCAGGACCGGCCGGAGGCCTTCGAACCCGGCGGCCGGGTGGCTAGAGTGCGGGGCGACACGGGACGAGGGGGGAACGGTGGCCAAGGTCAACATCAGTCTCGACGCCGAACTGGTGGTGGAAGTGATGGTCCTGGCGGGGGTCGGCTCGCCCCAGGACGCGATCGAGGTGGTCGTGCGGGACTACATCGCCCGCGGCCACCGCACCGAGGCCCGCACCGAACTCAAGGACCAGGGCCTTCGCGAGGTCGACGCCAAGCCGCAGGAGCCCCAGGGCTGAGCCCGCGGCCGGACCGGCGGTCGTCGCCTCCCGAGAGCCGCCTGAACGCTCCGTGGCCCGCCAGTAGCCGGCCGCTCGGCCGGGCGTCCCACATGCCTCCGGGGGCGAACACGTCACCGCCTTGGGCGTCCAGGCCGTTGCTCCCCGAGAGCGCCGTCTCCGTGCGGCGGACGGCATGTTCTCCCTTTTCCAGCGGCACGCTGCTTGGGAGACTCCCGCCGGTCCCGGTGCAACTCGGCCGGTACCCGTCGGTGCGCGGTGCTCGGCCCCGCCAGGCCAGGGCGACAGCCCGCAGCAACGTGGTCCTACCAAACCGTTCCGCCCCGCAAGCACCGTCCGGCCGGCGTGGGAACGACCTGACGTTCCGCACACGGATTCGGCCCACTCCCCGTGTCCGCGTCGCCGCGCACCGGCGCTCTTACACCGTCAGCCCGCGCACCAGCAGGTCGAGCAGCGCGCAGACGAACAGGGCGATGCCGATGAAGCCGTTGACGCTGAAGAACGCGCGGTTGAGGCGGGTCAGGTCGTTCGGGCGGACGATCGTGTGTTCGTAGACGAAGGCGGCGGCCACGATGAGCAGGCCGAGCCAGAAGAAGGCGCCGGCGTCGGTGAGGAGCGCGTACCAGGCGAACAGGGCCGTCGTGACGGCGTGGCAGGCGCGGGCGCCCCAGATCGCGGCCGGGATGCCGAAGCGGGCCGGGACGGACTTCACGCCGATCTCGCGGTCGGTCTCGACGTCCTGGCAGGCGTAGATCAGGTCGAAGCCGCCGATCCAGACGCCGACCGCGAGGCCGAGGACGACCGCCTCCCAGGACCAGGAGCCGGTGATCGCCAGCCAGCCGCCGACCGGGCCCATCGCCTGGGCGAGACCGAGGATGGCCTGCGGGAAGTCGGTGAACCGCTTGCCGTACGGATAGACCACCATCGGGATCACCGCGACGGGGGCCAGGGCCAGGCACAGAGGGTTCAGCAGGGCGGCCGCGCCGAGGAAGACGGCGAGGGCGATCAGCGCGCCGGTCCAGGCGTGCTTGACCGACATGGCGCCGGTGACCAGTTCGCGGTGCGCGGTGCGCGGGTTACGGGCGTCGATCTCGCGGTCGATGATGCGGTTGGCGGCCATCGCGAAGGTGCGCAGGCCGACCATGGCGACGGTCACCAGGAGCAGCCGGCCCCAGTGGATGTTCTCGTCCCACTCGTACATGGCCGTGAGCGCGGCGATGTAGGCGAAGGGCAGGGCGAAGACCGAGTGCTCGATCATCACCAGGCGCAGGAAGGCCTTGGTGCGTCCCGGCTGCTGCGGGAGGGCGGCGGAGGCCGAGGTCACAGTCCGTACTCCTTCCAGCGGCGGTCGACGAGCGCGGCCGTGTCCGGGTCGGACTCGACCATGTCGGGCCAGCCGCCGTCGCGCGTGTACCCCTCCTCGGGCCACTTCCGCGTCGCGTCGATGCCCGCCTTGCCGCCCCAGAACTGCTGGTAGGAGGCGTGGTCGAGGTGGTCGACGGGGCCTTCGACGACCGACAGGTCACGCGCGTAGTCGGTGTTGCCGAGGGCCCGCCAGGCGACCTCGTGCAGGTCGTGGACGTCGCAGTCGGAGTCGACGACCACGATCAGCTTGGTCAGCGACATCATGTGCGCGCCCCAGATGGCGTGCATGACCTTCTGCGCGTGCTTCGGGTACTTCTTGTCGATCGAGACGATCGCGCAGTTGTGGAAGCCGCCGGCCTCGGGGAGGTGGTAGTCCACGATGTCCGGGACGATGATCTTGAGGAGCGGGAGGAAGAAGCGTTCCGTCGCCCGGCCCAGCGGGCCGTCCTCGGTCGGCGGCCGGCCGACCACGATCGACTGGAGCAGCGGACGCTTCCGCATCGTCACGCAGTCGATCGTCAGGGCGGGGAACGGTTCCTGCGGCGTGTAGAAGCCGGTGTGGTCGCCGAACGGGCCCTCGGGGAGCATCTCGCCGGGCTCCAGCCAGCCCTCGATCACGACCTCCGCCTGCGCCGGCACCTGGAGCGGAACGGTCTTGCAGTCGACCATCTCGATCCGCTTGCCCTGGAGGAACCCGGCGAACAGGTACTCGTCGATGTCGCCCGGCAGCGGCGCGGTGGAGGCGTACGTCACGGCCGGCGGGCAGCCGAAGGCGATGGCGACCGGCAGGCGCTCACCGCGGCGGGCCGCCACCTGGTAGTGGTTGCGGCTGTCCTTGTGGATCTGCCAGTGCATGCCGATGGTGCGCCGGTCGTGGCGCTGGAGGCGGTACAGACCGAGGTTGCGGACGCCGCTGACCGGGTCCTTGGTGTGGGTGAGCCCCAGGTTGAAGAAGGAGCCGCCGTCCTTGGGCCAGGTGAACAGCGCCGGAAGCTGCTCCAGGTCCACGTCGTCGCCGGTGAGGACGACCTCGTGCACGGGCGCGTCGGAGGACTTCACCTTCTTCGGCGGCACGTGCGTCATCGCGCCGAGCTTCCCGAACGCCTCGCGCACCCCGACGAACCCGTGCGGCAGCTCCGGCTTCAGCAGCCCGCCGATCTTCTCGGAGATCTCCGCGTACGACTTCAGGCCCAGCGCCTTGAGCAGGCGGCGGTCGGTGCCGTACACGTTCATCGCGAGGGGCATGCTCGAGCCGCGCACGTTCTCGAAGAGCAGCGCCGGACCGCCGGCCTTGTTCACCCGGTCGACGATCTCACCGACCTCCAGATACGGGTCGACCTCGGCCTTGATGCGCTTGAGGTCGCCCTCGCGCTCCAGCGCCCTGAGCAGGGAGCGAAGATCGTCGTAAGCCATGGGGTCCAGTATCCCCGAGCGGCTACGCTGGACTCGTACCGCCCACCGCTTCCGCTGGAGAGGTCATGCTTCGGGTGCTGATGTTCCTCGTGCCACTGGCCCTCAGCGTCTACGCGTTCATCGACTGCATCAGCACCAAGGACGACGACATCCGGCACATGCCGAAGCCCCTGTGGGCGATCCTCGTCCTGCTCTTCCCGCTGGTCGGCTCGATCTCGTGGCTGATCGCCGGCAAGAAGCGGCAGCCCGCGGGCGGCTCCGCCTGGAGCCGGGGCGGCGGTCGGCAGCAGTGGGTCGCCCCGGACGACAACCCCGACTTCCTGAAGTCCCTCGACGAGGACACGAAGCGGGAGAAGGACCGCGACCCGGACGAGGACCCCAGGACCGACTGAGGCCGCCGGGCTCGCGACGCCGAGCTACGTCCGCGACCAGCTCTGGGACGCCGTGCCCTCGCACACCCGCTTCATGATCAGGCCGCTCGGCCTGGAGTGCTCCAGACACTGGCCGGACGCGGCGAGGATCACGGTGCCGCCGGAACCGAGACGCCATTCCTGGGCGCTGTCCGCGCCGCAGACGCCCGTGTGCATCGAGCCGTAGGCGCTCAGGCAGTTGCCGGTCTGCGTGTGGACGATCCGGTACGTCCCGCCCGAGGCGCCCTCCAGGCTCCACCGGGCCGCCGGGGAGGCGCAGTCGCCCGCGGAGACGCCGCCGTAGCCGGCGTTGCCGGACCCGACGAGACACCGTCCGCTGTAGCCGTTCCGCAGGGGCGCGCCGCCGCCTCCCGAGCCTCCGCCGCCCGGGGCGGAATCCCCGCCGCCGGATCCGCCGCCTTCGTCGCCGCCCCCGCCGGCGCCGGTGTCGCCGCCGCCCGGGCCGGGCCGCGTGTCCGCGCCGCCGTCCCCCGCGTCCGCACGGGAACCGGCGCCCGCGTTCGCGCCCCCGGAGTCCTTCTCCCCCTCCTTCGCGTCGTCCTTCGGCTCCTTCGAGGCGGACGGGCTGCCGGACGGGGACGGTTGCGCCCGCCCGGCGGTCGCGGACGGCGTGACGTCGGCGGAGACGGTCACGGACGCGGAGGGGGTGGGACCTCCCGCGGCGTCGCCCGAGTCGGTGACGTACGGGAGGAGCTGGAAGGCGAGGGTGCCGCCGGTCACGACGACCACGACCGGCACGACGACGGGCAGGATGCGCCGCCGGCGGTCCTTGCGAGCGGGCAGCTCCTTCTTCTCCCCACCGGCCTTCTCACCGGCCTTGTTGTCACCGTTCGGTTCCTCACCGGCGGGTTCCTCCCCCTCCTTCGTCTCGCCGACGGTCGGCGGGAGGTCCTGCGGATCCGGGGTGCGGGCGGCGAAGGCGGCGCGCTCGGCCAGCCGCTCACTGACGACCGACGGCCACAGGGGCGTTCCGGACGGGCCGCGTCCGGAGGCCGCCTCGACCAGTTCCGCGGCGGTGGGGCGGCCCTCGTGGTCCTTGTCGAGGCAGGACGCGACGACGTCGGCCAGCGTGGGGTCCAGCTCCCGCAGCGGGCCCAGGTCAGGCTCCTCGTGCACGATGCGGTAGAGCACGGCGTGCCCCGAGTCGTCGCCGAAGGGCGGCCGGCCGGAGGCGGCGTAGGCGATCACGGAGCCCAGCGCGAAGACGTCGACGACGCCGCTCGACGCCCGCTTGCCGGAGGCCTGTTCGGGCGACATGTAGGCGGGCGTGCCCACGACCATGCCGGTCCTGGTGAGCTGGCTCTGGTCGGCGGCGCGGGCCACGCCGAAGTCGATGAGGGTGAGGCCGTCCAGGGTCAGCATCACGTTGGACGGCTTCAGGTCGCGGTGCACCATGTCCAGCGCATGCACCGCCGCCAGCCCCGCGGCGGCTTCGCGCAGCAGCAGCCACAGCGCCTCGGGCGGCAGGGGGCCGTGCAGGTCGACGGCCTCGCGCAGGGTGATGCCGGGCACGTAGGCGGTGGCGAACCACGGCGGGCGGGCGTCCCGGTCACCGGCGAGCAGCGGGGCGGTGGCCTCGTCGGGGAGCCGGGAGAGGTTGTCCAGCTCGTGCCCGAAGCGGCGCAGGAAGTCCCGGTCCTCCCCGGCGACCGAGGGCAGCACCTGCTTGACCGCCGCGTAGCGGCCCTCGTGGACGCCGAGATACACCCGGCCCATGCCGCCGGCCCCGAGACGCCCGAGCAGCGGGATCGGCCCGATCCCGCGCGGGTCGTCGTCCTGCAACGGCTCGGCCCCGCTCCCCGTGAGGCCGGTCACGTCTTCCCCGCTCAACTCTGTCCCCGTTCCACCTGTCACCCCGACCACTCGCGGCCCGTCGTCGACCACGGACGGGACGCTACATCGTCACGCCCGGCAGCCCCAAGTGACGCTGTGTACACATATGGTGAAACACCGTCAGCCGAACGGACGGTGGTCCGCAACCGTGGAGAGGCAGCTCGCCCGGACCCCGGGCTGTGGGACGAGGACATCGGGGAGTGAACGCGGCGGAGGCCGCCCCGGGACCGGTGTCCGGGGCGGCCTCCGTGTGGTGTGTGGCGGGGGCGGTCAGAAGCCGGCCGACCGGAGCACGCCGAGGCCGACGTCGGCGTAGGAGTGCTTGCCGTTGACGAAGATGTTGACGCCGTAGTAGTTGAACAGCCAGCAGGCGAAGGCGAGCAGGGCCAGGTAGGCGGCCTTGCGGCCCTTCCAGCCGGCGGTGGCTCGGGCGTGCAGGTAGCCGGCGTAGGCGACCCAGGTGATGAAGGACCAGGTCTCCTTGGGGTCCCAGCCCCAGTAGCGGCCCCAGGCGTCGCCGGCCCAGATGGCGCCCGCGATGATCGTGAACGTCCACAGCGGGAACACGGCGGCGTTGACGCGGTAGGCGAACTTGTCCAGCGAGGCCGCCGAGGGCAGGCGCTCCAGGAAGGACGTCGCGAAGCTGCCGGGCTTGCCGCCGCCGGCCAGCTTGTTCTCGTACGAGTCCTTGAAGAGGTACATGACCGTCGTGAACGCGCCGACGTAGAACACCGCGCCGCACAGGATCGCCGTGGAGACGTGGATGTACAGCCAGTACGAGTGCAGGGCGGGAACCAGCTGGTCGCTGGCGGTGTACAGGACAGTGACGGCGAGACCGAGGTCGAGGAGGACCGACGTGGTGAGGAACAGGCCCAGCCAGCGCACGTTCTTCTTCAGCGCCAGCAGCAGGAGGTACACGCCCACCGCGGTGGTGGAGAAGGTGATGTTGAACTCGTACATGTTGCCCCACGGCGCCCGTTCCACGGACAGCGCGCGGGTCAGCACCCCGCCGAAGGACAGCGCGAACGCGAGCACGGTGAGCGAGATGGCGATACGCCCGTAGAGGTCGCCCTGCTCGTCGCCGCCGTGCGCCCCGGGCCCGTCGGGCACGTCACGCGAGCCGGACGCGGCGCGGACGGTGACCTTGGGCCGCTCCAGCACGGCGGTGCCGCCGCCCTGCCGCACGGTGACGGCGGGCGCCGTCCCCGCGGCGGCCGCCTTCGGGGTGAGCGCGGCCGCCGTGCGGGCGACCTTGCTGCGGCTGCCGAAGAGCCACTCGGCGATGTACGCGAAGAAAGCGAGGGTGTAGACCGCCATCGCGGAGTAGATCAGCACGTTGCTGATCTCCGCGAGGTTCTCGTTGGTCGCGGCGGCGAGAGTCACTGCTGCTCAGCCCCTTCGGCAGGCACGGCGTGAGGGTCGGGGTCGGTGGGGTCGGGGGTGTCGGAGGTGTCGCTGGTTCCGGGTCCGCTGGACGTTCCGGGGTCTTCGGGGGGCGTGCCCTCCGGCTTCGGTGTGCCGTCGGGCTCCGGTGCGCCGTCCGGGTCGGGCTCCGCCACGCCCGGCGCGCGCTCGTAGAGGATCCCGGCGAGGTCGCCGAGCTCCTCGGGCACCTTCGCGGACTCGCTGCGGCCGAGGCCCGCCATCTCCACGACGGTCACCCCGTCGTCACCGCGCACCGCGCGCACCCACACGCGGCGCCGCTGCACGAACAGGGAGGCGGCCAGGCCGCCGATCGCGGCGAGGGCGCCGCCGAGCGCCCAGCCGCCGCCCGGCTCCTGGACGACCTGGAAGCCGGCCCACTCCTTGACGTCCTTCTCGAAGGTGATCGAGCCGGCGCCGCCGGGGAGCTTCATGGTCTCGCCGGGGGTGAGCAGCTTCTTCAGCAGCTGTCCGTCGGCGTCCTTGAACTCCTTCATCTTCGACTTGTCCATCTGGTACACGCTCTGCGGAATGCCGGAGTCGGCCTTCAGGTCGCCGTGGTAGGCGTTGAGCGCGAGCACCGGATAGTCCAGCGCCGGGAACTGGGAGAGCATCGTGCCGCTCGCGGACCCGCCGAAGGTCGGCACGAAGAAGGCCTGGAAGCCGAGCTGCTCCTTCTTGCCCTGCGGGTTGCGGTAGCCGTCGAGGACCTTGACGACGCCGTTGGAGGTGACGTTGTTGTCCAGCGGCAGCAGCGGCACGGCGTCCCGGTAGACGATCCGGCCCTTGCCGTCGCGGACGGTCACCACGGGCGCGTAGCCGTGGCTGACGAGGTAGACCTTGGCGTCGCCGATCTCCAGCGGCTTGTTCACCTTGATGACGGTCCGCTTCTCCTCGCCGTCCGCGCCCTCGGTGTAGGTCACCTCGGTCTCGTACGTGCGGGGGGTGCCCCGGTTGGGGCCGGAGCGCTCGTAGGTGCCGGTGAACTCCTTGACGTCGAAGCTGAACGGCACCAGGTCGTCGTTGGTGAAGAGGTTGCCGGACTTGAAGTCGTCGTACTGGGTGAGCGTGTTGGAGAAGCCGTCGCCCTCGACGACGATCTTGTTGCCCTCGGACTTGAACAGCTGGCCCCAGGCGAACGCGATCAGCATCACGATCAGCGCGAGATGGAACGCCAGGTTGCCGAGCTCGCGCAGGTAGCCCTTCTCGGCGGCGACGGCGTTCCCGACGACATGGGCGCGGAAGCGGCGCTTCTTCAGCAGCGCGAGGGCGGCCTCGCGGACCTCCTCGGGGCCGGCCGAGGTGCGCCAGGTGGTGTGCGCGGGCAGCCGGGTCAGCCGGCGGGGCGCGCCCGGCGGGCGGCCGCGCAGCTGGCCGACGAACTGCCAGGTGCGGGGCACGATGCAGCCGATGAGGGAGACGAACAGCAGGATGTAGATCGCGGAGAACCACACCGAGCTGTACACGTGGAACAGCCCGAGCTTGTCGTAGACGGGCGCGAGGACGTCGTGCCGTTCGCGGAAGTCGGCGACCCGCGTCTCGTCGACGCCGGTCTGCGGGATGAGCGAGCCGGGGATCGCGGCGAGCGACAGCAGCAGCAGGAGCAGCAGCGCCACCCGCATGGAGGTGAGCTGCCGCCAGAACCAGCGGGCCCAGCCGATCACGCCGAGGGCGGGCAGGTTCGCCGTGGGGGCGTCCTCCACGGGGGCGGTGGACAGCTGGGAGCCGGCCGCGCCGAGGTCCTGGTCGTCGCCGGTCTTGGTGGTGTCGTCCGTCGTGGTGTCGCTCATCGGGTCAGATCCCCACCGTGAAGCCGTTGGACCAGGTCTGCATCTCCGCCACGAGGGTGTCCCACGCGCCGGTCAGCAGGAGCACGCCGGTCACGATCATCATCGTGCCGCCGATGCGCATCACCCAGGCGTAGTGCCGCTTGACCCAGCCGAAGGCGCCGAGCGCCTTGCGGAAGGCCACGGCGGCGAGCACGAAGGGCACGCCCAGTCCCAGACAGTACGCGACGGTCAGCACGGCGCCCCGTCCGGCGCTCTCCTGCTGCGCGGACAGGGTGAGGACGGAGGCGAGGGTGGGCCCGATGCAGGGGGTCCAGCCGATGCCGAAGAGGGCGCCGAGCACGGGCGCGCCGATCAGACCGGTCGCCGGCCGCTTGTGGAAGCGGAACTCCCGCTGGGTGAGCCAGGGCATCAGGCCCATGAAGAAGACGCCCATGAGGATCATGAAGACGCCGAGCACCTTCGACAGCACGCCCGACTGCTCCTGGAGCGTCTGCCCGAAGTAGCCGAAGAAGGCGCCGCCCGAGACGAACACGACGGTGAAACCGAGGACGAACAGGGAGGCGCCGGCGACCATGCGGCCGCGCCGGGCCTCGGCCAGGTCGGTGCCGGAGACGCCGGTGACGTAGGAGAGGTAGCCGGGGACGAGCGGCAGGACGCAGGGCGAGAAGAAGGAGACCAGCCCGCCGAGCACGGCGATGGGCAGGGCCACCAGCAGGGCGCCGTTGAGCACCGTGCCGTTGTAGCCCGTCTCCGCGGCGAGCGTGTGCAGGGCCGTCACGTCACTTCTCCGCGACGACCGGTTCGAGCATCTTGCGCAGCCGTTCCTCGTCGAGGGCGGTCAGCGAGCGGGCGGCGACCCGGCCCTCCCGGTCCAGCACCAGGGTGGAGGGGATGGCCTGCGGGTTGAGCGTGCCCTTCTCGAAGCGGAGCATCAGCTTGCCCGTGGGGTCGTACAGGCTCGGGTAGGTGATGCCGAAGTCCTTCTCGAAGGCGAGCGCGGCGGTGGTGCTGCCGTCGCGGGTGTTGATGCCGACGAACTGAACGTCCTTGCCCGCGTACTCCTGGGACACCTTGGCGAAGTACTTGGCCTCCGCGCGGCACGGGTTGCACCAGGAGCCCCAGACGTTGAGGACGACGACCTTGCCCTTGAAGTCGCCGACGTCGAGCTGCTCGCCCTCGAGGGTCTCGCCGGACAGGTCGGGCGCGGCGACGCGCTTGCCCGCGGGGACCGTGGAGATGCCGTCGGTGCCGGTGACGAAGCCGGTGTCGCCGCCACCGCCGGAGGTGCCCCCGGAACCGCACGCGGTCAGGAGCAGTGCGGCCGCGGCGGCGCCGGCGGCCAGGGCGGCACGGCGGCGGGCGCGCACGGCACGGGCGGCGCGGTACGGGCTCTGCGCGGCTCGGTTCGAGCGCTGGGGGGCGCGGCTGGCGGCACTCATGTGAAAAGTTTCGCATGCCCGTTCTGGGGATCTTGCGCACCCCCCCGTGGGCTCCGGCGCGGCCGGAGAACCGCATCTCAGGCGGGGTCGGCGGCCCCCGTGGGCGTGGCGCCGGCGAGGTCGCGGGTGAACGCCTGCCAGCCGCCGGTGGGTTCCTGGCCGACGTCCAGGGTGCGCAGCCGGTCGAGCATCTCGGGCTTCTGCACGTCGAGCCAGTCGCAGAACTGCCGGAAGGAGACGATCCTCACGTCCCCGCCCTTCTCCTTCTCGCGCGCGATGTGTGTGAGGGCCTGCTCCACGGCGTCCATGTAGATGCCGCCGTTCCACTGCTCGAAGTGGTTGCCGACGAAGAAGGGCGCCCGGTTCGTCTCGTATGCCCGCTGGAAGCCGGATATATATGCCTGTGCCGACTGCCGTCGCCAGCCCGGGTAGTTGTGCGCCGGGGCGTTGGTGGAGTTGACCGACTGGTTGGCGAGCATGTTGTAGTCCATCGAGAGGACCTCGAAGGAGTGTCCGGGGAACGGTATCTGCTGGAGCGGAAGGTCCCATATGCCCTGCTTCTTGGAGGGCCAGACCTGGCGCCCGCCGGGCGAGGACGCGTCGTAGCGCCAGCCCAGCTCACGGGCGGCCGGCAGCAGCTGGTCCTGCCCCAGCAGACAGGGCGTACGGCCGCCGGTCAGCTCCTTGTCGTAGTCGAACGGCAGGGACTCCACGTCGGTCCACCCGGAGTTGGTCCGCCACTCCTTCACGAACGACTTGGCCTGCTCGATCTCGCTGCGCCACTGCCGTGACGTCCAGTTGCCGACGCTGCCCGAACCGGCGCAGAAGTGCCCGTTGAAGTGGGTGCCGATCTCGTGGCCCTCGAGCCAGGCGCGGCGCAGGTTCTTCAGCGTGTCCTTGATGTGCGCGTCGGTGAGGTAGCCGATGTCGGAGGCGCCGCGCGGGTTGCCCGGCGGGTCGTAGAGCCGCTTCTTCGACTCCGGGAGCAGGTAGATGCCCGAGAGGAAGAACGTCATGGACGCGCCGTGCTCCTTGGCGAGGTCCAGGAAGCGCGGGAACAGCCCGTTGCCGACCTCGCCGGCGCCGTCCCAGGAGAACACCACGAACTGCGGGGGCGTCTGACCCGGCTCCAGCGGCACGGGACGCTCGGGCTGGTGGGGCTGCCGGCCGGTGAAGGAGGTGGAGCCGTCGCCGATCGGCCGGACCGTCGCGCTCGGCTTCGGCTCGGGCGACCCGGGACGGTCGCCGGCCCCGGGGCGGGAACCGCCGGAGGGGGTCGATCCGTCCGAGCCTGTGTGGCCGCCGCAGCCGGCCAGGGAGACTGCGGCCGCGGCCCCCGCGCCGAGCCCGAGCATTCCCCTGCGGGAGAGAGCGCGCATGGCGTCCCCCTTCGTCATGTCCCTGAGTGGTCACCCAGTCAGAGGACATGACGAAGCAGGAGGTTCCCGTTGAATGCGGAGGTTTCGCAAGGAATTTCGATGAGGGCGGCGCACCGCCCTCACGCGGGCGTCACGCGCCGTAGGCCTTGCCGCCGCCCTTCGCCGGCTTGGCGCCCGCCCGCAGATGCGCGGGCACCAGGTCGAGGGCGGGCTCGCTGTAGCCCACGGAGACGATGCTGTCGCCGCGGAACGTGAACGTGGTCAGCGAGGCCAGGGTGCACTGGCGGCGGCGCGGGTCGTGCCACAGCCGGCGCTTCTCCACGTACGACCGCACGATCCAGATCGGCAGCTGGTGGCTGACCAGCACCGCCTCGTGCCCGCGCGCCGCGTCCTTCGCCGCCTCCAGCGCGCCCATCATGCGCACCACCTGGTCGACGTACGGCTCGCCCCAGGACGGCTTGAACGGGTTGACGACGTGCTTCCAGTTGGCCGGGCGGCGCAGCGCGCCGTCGCCGATGCCGAAGGTCTTGCCCTGGAAGACGTTCTCCGCCTCGACGAGCCGCCGGTCGGTGGCGATGTCCAGGCCGTGCGCCTTGGCGATCGGCTCGGCCGTCTCCTGCGCCCGCTCCAGCGGGGAGGCGCCGACGTGCACGACGTCCCGGGACGCCAGGTGCTCGGCGACCCGGTCGGCCATACGGCGGCCCAGCTCGGAGAGGTGGTAGCCGGGGAGGCGGCCGTAGAGGACGCCGTCCGGGTTCTCCACCTCGCCGTGCCGCATCAGGTGGACGACGGTGACGTCCTCGGGGCTCCTGTCGTGCCCGGGCTTGTTCTCGACGCTCACGCGGTGGCCTCCGCCGCTGCTCGGGCCGCCGCCGGGAGGGCGTCGGCGATGCGCTGGACGGCCCGCTCGTCGTGGGCCGTGGACACGAACCAGGACTCGAAGGACGACGGCGGCAGGTAGACGCCGTTCGCCAGCATCGAGTGGAAGAACGCGGTGAAGCGGAAGGACTCCTGCTTCTTGGCGTCCTCGTAGTCACGCACCGGGTTCTCCGTGAAGAAGACGGAGAACATGTTGGAGGCGTTCTGCAGCGTGTGCGCGACGCCCTCCTTGGTCAGCGCCTCGGTGACGAGCGACCGGATCTGCGCGGAGACCGCGTCCACCGTCTCGTACGCGGCGTCGTCGAGCAGCCGCAGCTGGGCGAGCCCGGCGGCGGTGGCGACCGGGTTCCCGGAGAGGGTGCCCGCCTGGTAGACGGGGCCGGCCGGGGCGAGGTGCGCCATGACGTCGGCGCGCCCGCCGAACGCCGCGGCCGGGAAGCCGCCGCCCATCACCTTGCCGAAGGTCATCAGGTCGGGCCGGACGCCGTCGACGCCGTACCAGCCGGCGCGGCTCGTACGGAAGCCGGTCATCACCTCGTCGGAGATGTACAGCGCGCCGTTCGCCGCGCACGCGTCCTTCAGGCCCTGGTTGAAGCCGGGCAGCGGCGGGACGACGCCCATGTTGCCCGGGGACGCCTCGGTGATCACGCAGGCGATCTCGCCCGGGTGCGCGGCGAACGCGGCGTGCACGGCGTCCAGGTCGTTGTACGGCAGCACGATGGTGTCGCCGGCCTGCGCGCCGGTCACACCGGGGGTGTCCGGCAGCGCGAATGTGGCGACACCGGAGCCGGCGGAGGCGAGCAGCGAGTCGACGTGGCCGTGGTAGCAGCCGGCGAACTTGACCACCTTGGTGCGCTGCGTGAAGCCGCGGGCGAGCCGGATCGCCGACATGGTGGCCTCGGTGCCGCTGGACACCAGCCGCACCTGCTCCAGCGGCTCGATCCGGGCGGTCATCTCCTCGGCGAGCGCGACCTCGCCCTCACCGGGCGTGCCGAAGGAGGTGCCGCGCGCGACGGCCTCCTGCACGGCGGCGATCACCTCGGGGTGCGCGTGCCCGAGGATCATCGGCCCCCAGGAGCACACCAGGTCGACGTACTCGCGCCCGTCGGAGTCGGTCAGGTAGGGCCCGCTGCCGGAGACCATGAACCGGGGCGTGCCGCCGACGGCGCGGAAGGCACGCACCGGTGAGTTCACACCACCGGGAGTGACGGCCGCGGCACGATCGAACAGCGCCTGCGAGGCTGGGGCTTCGTACGAATATGGCAGTTCGCTCATGACCTGCGACTTCTCCGACCTTTTCCGACGTCCCGGGTTTTCTCGCCGGGCTGCGGCTGCTGTGACTCGTTTCAGGGTAGGCCAGGGGCGCGCCGCGGCATCCCCGCCCCGATCAGGGCCGTGATCCGGGTCCCGGAGCGGCCGTGATCTGCGAAACTGACCCGTGGTGCACACATCCCGTACGGCCGGGGCGGCCGCGGGCCGCGAAGATGTCGCGGACGGATGTTTCACCGCACGTTTCGGCGGGCGGCCGTGGGGGAGGTCACTGTCACGATGATCGGGTTGCGCGGCGGGGGCCACGCGTCCTAGAAAAGCAGTCGGGTGGAGATATGCATCGCGGTGGCGGACTGGGCGAGGGGACCGATGACCTGGGTCCTCGACGTGCCCGGCGGGGAAGGCACCGACGCGAAGCGGAGGAATCGGATCAGATACGTCGTGCGCACGGCGAGCCGGAGCGGATCGGCCCGCTGAGCGGGGCGGGGAGCAGGAATGGTGGTCGGGTGGGGGTGACGTACAAGTACTTCGGTGCGCCGGACGGCGCCACCGCGGCCCGCGTCCCGATCTCCATGCGCCCCGAGGAGCTCGGCGGGGACGAGCTGGGCATGGGCGGCATGTTCACCAAGATCAAGCCCGAGACCATGGCCGCGATGGTCCTCACGGGCATCGAGGGCGTGCCCCTGCACAAGGTCCCGCCGCTCGAACTGGTCGTCCTGCACCCGGACTACGCGGTCGTGAAGCTGCCCATGACGGTGGTGGATCCGCTCCGCGACATAGGCGAGGAGGCGGTCGGCGCGGCGGCCTTCATCTGGTCGACGGTCCCGGACCGCGGCGGCCCGCGCGACGCGTTCAACGTGTACCAACTGCTGCACGAGTGGCAGGACTTCTCGCACCGGCTGCATGAGGCGGGGCATCAGCCGTATTGCTTGGTGTGGCCCTGAGCTGGGGTTTTGTAGGAGTCGGGCGGGGTCTTCGGGCCTCGCCCTTCTGCGTGCCGGGGAGTGGCCGTCAGGCGGCCAGGGCACATTGAGGGCACATTGGTTTTGCTGGGGGTGGTGATGTGCCCTGGGGCTCTCCGGTTTCCGACGGCTCCGCGCCGGTGAAGGCGTCGTCTATCGCCTTGCGGGTCCGGCTCTCGCTGGACGGCAGCAGGTGTGTGTACGTCCGCAGCGTGAAGCCCGGGTCCGAGTGGCCAAGGTACTCGGAGAGCGCCTTGATGCTCTCCCCCGCGTCCAAGAGCACGGAGGCATACGCGTGACGGAGGGCGTGCATGCCGTCCTCAGGAGCCGCCTGAAGGTACCTAGCCCCGCGCTCGCGGGGAGGGATCACGCCGGCGGCGACCAGGGCTCGCTTCCAGGCGCCCATGTTGAAGACGCTGCGGTTGTACGCTCGGCCCTTCTCGTCGACGAAAAGCAGCCGGAAGCTCTTGGGCTCGCCGTCGGGCTTCGCCCAGGGCAGCGTGACCGCCGTGGGCGGGAATCGCCTCATGTGGCCCTTGAGGGCAGTGGCCAGCTGCGCCGACAGCGGCACTGACCGGATCCGGTTGCCCTTGGGCAGAGCGAAAACCGGCTTCGTGCCGACGAGCCGCACCTGGCGGTTGACGTGGATCCAGCCGCCCCTGAAGTCGATGTCCTCGACGGCGCATCCGAAGACCTCCCCCTGGCGCAGGCCGCACCCGAAGGCGAGCTTGCCGCCTGCCTGGAAGCGCTCGGGCAGCCCGGCGATGACGGCACGCACACGCTCCAGGGACCAAGGGACGATCTTCTTCTTGGTCGCGGTCGGCAGCTTGACCGACTTCGACTTGCACGGGTTCTTCGGCAGCAGCCCGTCCTCCACGGCCATGCCCAGGATGCTGGAGAGGATGTCGAAGATGCCCTCGATCGTCGACACCTCGAAGCCGCCGTCCTGCAGCGCGCGAATCCAGCCCTGAATGACCGAAGGCTTGTTCAAGGACCGCAGCTCGCGCCGGCCGAGGTGGGCGACGATGTGGTTGCGGACGGTGGCCTCGTAGCGGAGGGCCGTGGTCGGGCCTACCGAGTTCGCGTCGAGCCACTTCTGGGCGTAGGCGCCGAGCGTCTGCTTCGTCTCTGCGGGAACGACGTAGCTGCCGGACTCCTGTCCAGGCTGAGGAAGGGGTGGGGCGGGGCGTGCGGTGAGGGAGGCGGCGGCCTGTACCGGCCGCCACGAGCCGGCGTGTCCGTCAGGCGTTGAGGACGCCCGTGGACAGGAGGCCGAACAGGAGGACGCCGATGATAATCCGGTAGAGGACGAAGGCGTTGAAGGAGTGCTTGGCGACGAACTTCAGAAGCCAGGCGATCGAGGCGTAGGCGACGACGAACGAGACGACGGTGCCGACGAGCAGCGGCGCGGTGGCCACGCCGGCACCGAGGGCGTCCTTGAGCTCGTACAGCCCCGCACCGGTCAGGGCGGGGATGCCGAGGAAGAACGAGAGCCGGGTGGCGGCCACACGGTCGAGATCGAGGATGAGCCCGGTGGACATGGTCGCGCCGGAGCGGGAGAAGCCGGGAAAGAGCAGGGCCAGGATCTGCGAGGAGCCCACCAGCATGGCGTCCTTGAAACCGGTGTCGTCCATACCACGCTTGTGACGGCCCATCTGGTCGGCCGCCCACATCAGCCCACTGCCGACGATCAGTGATCCGGCCACCACCCACAAGGAGGCCAGCGGCCCCTCGATCAACGGCTTCGCCGCGAGACCCACCACCACGATGGGGACGGTGGCGCAGATGACCCACCAGGCGAACTTGTAATCATGGTGGTAGCGCTCCTCCCGGTCGGCCAGCCCCCGGAACCAGGCGGAGACGATCCGCACGATGTCCTTGAAGAAGTAGACGAGGACTGCGGCGATGGCTCCGACCTGAATGACCGCGGTGAAGGCGACGACGGACTTGTCGTCCACCTCGATGCCCATCAGCCCCTCGGTGATCTTGAGATGGCCGGTGGAGGAAACCGGCAGGAACTCGGTCACCCCTTCCACCACGCCCAGGATCGCGGCCTGTCCCACACTGATCGCACTCACGTACTGTCACCTTCACTTGCTTGGATTGCGCCGGCCTCCCGGCGGCGGCAAAGGACGAGGAACACCCCGGCGAGCCCGGCCCACGCGGCGGCGAGCAGCCACCCGGCCAGCACGTCCGTGGGCCAGTGCATGCCGAGACAGACACGGCTGAGACCCACCGCCACCGCCCACACCACCGGCACCGCCGACAGCACGGGACGCCACCGGCCCGGGGCGCCACGGCGCACGGCGACGGTGAGCAGGACGGCGACGGCCATCGACGTGGTGGTGTGGCCGGAGGGCATCGCGTACCCGCTCGCCGACCACGCCCAGTCCCTGGCCGGCGGCCTCGGCCGCGCCACCAGTTCGGCCAGAAGGATGCGCGGCAGCTGCGCCGACACCAGCGCCAGCGTCCCGAACAGCGCCCCGCGCCACCGGCCGGGGCCGAACGCCCAAGCCCCGGCCAGCGCCGCCAGGGCGTAGGCCGGCACCCCGCTGCCGGCCACGGTGACACCCACCGCCACATGAACCGCCCACGGCGGGCGGCTGCCCAGCGCCCAGTCGTGCATGGCCCAATCCACGCCGACCGGCGCCCCGTGCGCCGAGGCGGTGACCGCGACGAGCGCCACGAGCAGCGCCGTACACATCAGCGCCACCCCGGCGGCCGGCCACCACGGCGGATCCGTGGTGCGGGCGTCCATCGCACCGGGAGAAGACATGAGGCATCCTGTCTGCACAGGCCACCGCGGCAACCCTGCCAAGGGTCATGGGACGATGGACGGACACTGTATCTTCTATTCGCGAATAGAAGATACAGTGTCGACTGTAGAGGACGCGCAAGGAAGGACGTCCGTGGGCGCTGACGAACGAGTGCCGGGCCTCGGCGGAAAGCGACGGGCCAACGGAGTCCTGGAGGCTGAGATCCTCGCCCTGCTGCAAACCTCCGGATCGGCCCTCACCCCGGGTGAGGTGGCCGAACGCCTGGCCGCATCCCTGGCCCACACCACGGTGGCCACCACCCTTGCCCGGCTCCACGGCCGCGGCGTGCTGGAACGCACCCCCCGGGGCCGCAGCTACGCGTACACGCCCGTCACGGACGAGCCCGGACTCACCGCCAGGCACATGCACCAGGTCCTGGAGGGCGGCAGCGACCGTAAGTCGGTGCTGACCCGCTTCGTGAACGAGCTGTCCGACGACGACGAGGACCTGCTGCGCCGTCTGCTGGACTCCGACGAGTAGAAGGCCGGTCCCAGCGATGCATCTGGCCGTCTACCTGCCGCTGCTCTTCCCCGTCCTGGCCGGCCTGAGCGCGGGCCCGCTGGCCCGCCGCCTGGAGCCGAGGCTGGCGACCTGGCTGCTCACCACCGCAGGACTCGTCCTGGCCGCCTCCAGCACCGTCGTGCTGGGGCTGCTTGCTCTGGCAGGACTGGTCCGCATCCCGCTCGTCGTCTCCCTCAAGGGCTACTCACCCGACGTGATCGCCCGCCAGGATCCAGCAGCGTGGCCGGCCGCCCTCGCCGGTGCCGTCCTACTCGCCCTCGCGGTCGTCGCCGCCGTCCGGCTGGCCACACGCAGAGCCGGAGCCCTGTGGGCCGCGGCCCTGGAAGCCGCCTGCCTGCCCGGACCCGACCCCGTCGTCATCACCGACGACCCGGGCGCCGACGCCTACGCGATGCCGGGCCTGCCCGGCCGCATTGTCATCTCGCACGGCATGCTCGACGCCCTCGACCCCACCGGGCACGACATCCTCCTCGCCCACGAACACGCCCACCTGCGTCACCACCACTACGCGTTCGTCTTCCTCGCCCAGCTCTCCGCCGCCGCCAACCCCCTGCTGCGCCCCCTGGCCACCGCCGTCGCCTACTGCGTCGAACGCTGGGCCGACGAACACGCCGCCGCCCGCACCGGCAACCGACGCGCCGTCGCCGAAACCGTCGCCAAAGCCGCCGTCGCCGCCAAACGCAGCCGTACCCGGCGCCGCACCCCCACCGCCGCACTCGGCATCCTGAACCGGCGCACCAGCCCCGGCATCGTGCCCCGCCGCGTGGCCGCCCTCCTCGCACCGCCACCCCAGAGCCCGCCCCTGCTGCTCATCGCCGCCACCGCACTCCTCGCGGCCACCAGCCTCTGCGCACTGGAAGCTGCCCACGACCTCCACGAGTTCCTCGAACTCGCCCACCGTCACTGACACCCCAGACGCAAGCGGCCCCGTCCGGGGCACATGGTCGCAGGGGATCTGACCGTGATCATCGCGGACCTTCTGGTCTTGCCAGCTCGACGGCGTGCCGTACTTCACGACAGCAGCGGGCCCTCGGCAACGGTGAGAACGGCTTGGCCGGCAATGCCGAGCGTGAGGGAGAGGACGCCTGCCAGGTGAGCGGTGACGGCAGACCAGCCTCCCCAGCCCTCAGGCGAGTCGACGGCTGCCGTGTCGGTGGTGAGGAACAGCGGGCCGAGCCAGCGCAGGTAGTAGAAGAGCGACGCTACGGTGTTGGCGACCGCCAGGGCGGCGAGCCAGGTGTAGCCGCCGTCGATGGTCGCGCTGAAGATCTCCAGCTTGCCGAGGAAGACGCCGGTGGGCGGCGTGCCGACCAGGCCCAGCAGACAGACGACTAGCACGGCCGCGAGGCCGGGGTGGCGGCGGGCGAGGCCACGGTAGTCATCCAGAGCGCGGGCCTGAGGGAGTGCCGTGACTACGGCGAAGGCGCCGAGGTTGGTGAGGGAGTAGGCGGCCAGGTAGAGCAGCAGACTCCGCTGGGCGAGGTCGCTGCGGGTGGTGACGGCCAACGCCATCAGGAGGTACCCGACCTGGCTGATCGTGGAGTAGGCGAGCAGGCGTTTGACCGAGGTCTGGAAGAACGCCCCGAGGTTCCCCAAGGTCATGGTGACCGCGGCAAGGATCGCGATCAGTAGCGACCAGTTGACGTCGCTGTCGGCGAGTGCCTGGTGCAGCAGTCGGTAACCGGCGATCAGACCGCCGACTTTGGGCAGCGTGGTGACGTACGCGGCGACGGGTGCCGGAGCTCCGTCGGTGACGTCGGGCACCCAGAAGTGGGCCGGCACCCCGCCGATCTTGAAGAGTAGGCCGGCCAGGACACCGACGAGTCCGACGGCTACGAGTCCGTAGGGGGCGGAGGGCAGGGTCGTGGCGAGCCTGCCGTAGTGGGTGGCGTGACCGGCGGCGTACAGGAGCCCGGTGCCGGCGAGCATGGTGATGCCCAGCAGGGCGCCCATCAGGTAGTACTTCAGGGCCGCTTCGGTGCCGAGGGCGTCCTTCGCAAAACCGGCGAGTGCGTAGGCAGGAACGCTGGCCAGTAGGTAGGCGGCGAACAGCATCAGCAGGTCGTTCGCGCCGACGAGGGCGAGTGTGCCCGCGCCGGTCATCAGGAGCAGTACCCAGTACTCGGCCTCGCGTGCGTGATTCCTCACGGTTTCCACGGACATGCCGATGACCAGCAGCAGGGCTGTGAGGACGATGAGCCGGCCGACGCCGGTCGCGGTGTCGACGGCGAACGCGGCGGAGAAGACGGTCTGTTCCCGGTCCGTCGCCATGGTGACAGCGGTGGCCACCAGTCCCGTCGCACAAGCTACGGCTGCGAGGGCGGCGACGATCCACTGACGGCGTCGGGGGAGCCATGAGCCGGCGAGAAGGCCGATGACGGCGGCGCCGAGGAGAGCGAGTTCGGGGACGAGTGCGGCCAGGTTCTCGTTCACCGTGCCACCAGGCCGGTCAGGGTGCGCCCGGCCGGCTCGATCACGTCCAGCAGCCAGCGCGGTGCGACACCGATCACCAGGGCGACCGCCAGCAGCGGCACCGTGGACAGCGCCTCGGTGGTTCTGAGGTCCCGGATGCCGCCGGCGGGAATGGTCTCGGGCAGGCGCGCGGGGCCGAGGAACATGCGCCGCAGTGCGATCAGGAAGAGGGCCGCGGTGATCAGGATGCCGGTCACGGCGAGGGCGGTGGCGACGGCCTGGGAGGCCAGGCTGCCGGTGAAGATCTGGAACTCGGCGATGAAGCCGGAGAAGCCGGGAATGCCGAGACTGGCGAACGCGGCGACAGCGGTGACTGCCGCGAACCGCGGAGTGTGGGCCGCCAGACCGGAGTAGGCGTCCATCTCGTACGTCCGGCCTCGGTCGTAGAGCACGCCGCTGAGCAGGAACAGGGCTCCGGTGATCAGGCCATGGCTGACCATCTGGGTGACCGCTCCGGTCACCGCGAGGGAGCGGGCCTGGGCGTCGGTACCGGCGAGCGTCCCGGCGGCGCCGACCGCGAGGACGATGTACCCCATGTGGTTGACCGACGTGTAGGCGATCATGCGTTTGAAGTCCGTCTGCGCCAGCGCCACCAGCGCTCCGTAGACGACGGACACGGCGCCGACGACCACGATGACGAGGGCGTAGTGGCGCCAACTGCCGGGCAACAGCGGCATGGCGATGCGTACGAAACCGTATGTGCCCATCTTCAGCAGGACTCCGGCGAGGATCGCCGAGCCGGCGGCCGGTGCGTCGGTGTGCGCGGGCGGCAGCCAGGTGTGGAACGGCACGGTCGGGGTCTTGACCGCCAGTCCTACCCCAATGGCCAGGAGTACCAGACCGGCGTACAACCCGTGTCCGGCCAGTGGGTTGACACGGGTGAGGTCGACGATGTCGAAGGTGTGCGGTTCGGCTGCCAGGCAGAGCCCGATGAAGCCGAGCAGGAGGGCGAGGGAGCCGATGAAGGTGTAGAGGAAGAACCTCAGCGCCGCGGCGCGGGCGCGTTCGCCGTGTCCCCAGCCCGCGATGACGAAGAACATGCCGACGATGGAGAGGTCGAAGAAGACGAAGAAGAGGATGAGGTCAAGGGCGACGAACAGGCCGATGCTGACGGACTGGAGGAAAAGAAAGAGACAGACGTAGGAGCGCACCCGCCGCTTCTCGCGCAGGGAGTGGACGGCGACGGCCAGGAAGAGCAGGCAGGTCAGGGCGACCAGGGGGAGGGACAGGCCGTCGACGCCCACGTGATAGCCGACGCCGGCACTCGGGATCCAGCGCGCCCGCTGCTCGTACTGCATCCCGCCACGGGTGTCGTAACCGACCCACAGGGCGATGACCAGGGCAAGGTCGGCGGCGGACGTGGCGATCCACAGCCAGACGTACGCCCGGTCGGGGAGCGTGCGCGGCAGGAGCGGAAGCACCGCGCACGCCAGCAGCGGCAAGAACGTGACGACGCTCAGCACAGGGGTTACCTCACCAACAGGATGATCAGGACGAACACGAGGAAGCCGACGACGGCCTGGGCGTAGTACTGATGCAGCAGTCCGGTCTGCGGGCGGCGCGCCCAGTGGCCCAGGCGCCGCGCACTCGCGGCGACCGCCCGGACGGCGCCGTCGATTCCGCCGTCGTCCAGGCGGCGCGCGAGCCGGGCCGTCACAAGGCCGCCGCGGGCGGTCTGCCGTACGGCGCCGTCGACGACGCGGTCGTCGAAGGCGGCCAGCGTCCGGGCCAGGCCCAGCACCGGACGCGCCACGACGGTTCGCGCGGCCTGCTCCAGGTACAGCCACCCGTGAGCCGCACGTGCGGCGGCGCGCGGTACGGGCGCCGGGCGGGACGCGCACCACCAGGCCAGGCCGGCGGAGGCGAACGCCACGCCGGCGGACAGCCCGAGCTCCCACGGGGCGGGGGATGGCTCGCCCCGGGCGCCGACCAGCCCCCTCAGCCAGGACGCCGGTCCCGGCAGGGCCAGCACGCCCAGCACCGCCGCGGCAAGGGTGAGGGCGAGGAGGGGAGCCGATGCCGTACGGGCGACGCCGCGGGTGCCGCGCTGCTCGGTGTCATATCGGGCCTGCGGACTCTCCGGGAGGGGACGGGTGACGTACCAGACGGCTTTGATGCTGTAGACGGCGGCGACGGCGGCTGCCGCGAGGCCCACCGCGTACAGCCCGGTTCCCCCGGTGCGGGCGGCGGCAAGGACCTCGTCCTTGGCCGCCCACAGGGACAGGGGCGGCAGCCCGGCCAGAGTGAGCGCGCCAGCAGTGAAGGCCGCACCGACCAGCCGGTGAGTGCGGGCCGCACCGCGCAGCGCCGGGAGTTGTTTGGTGCCCAGCGCTGTCAGCCACGCCCCGGCGGCGAGGAACAGACCCGACTTGGTGGCGGCGTGTGCGACCAGTTGCGTGGTGCCCGCGGCGACGCCGCCGCTGCCCGCGGCCAGCACCATGAAGCCGATCTGAGCAGAGGTGGAGGCCGCGAGGAGCTGCTTGAGGTCGGTCTGGGCGACCGCGACCAGGCCCAGGGCCAGGGCGGTGACCGCGCCGGCCCAGGCGACCACCGGACCGGCCCATTCCGTGGTGTCCAGCAGCGGGACCAGCCGCAGCAGCAGGTAGGCGCCGGCTGCGACCATGGTCGCCGAGTGGAGCAGTGCGGACACCGGGCTCGGGCCCTGCATGGCACGCGAAAGCCAGAAGGAGAAAGGAAGTTGTGCGGATTTCCCCAGGGCGGCCACGACGATGCCCGCGGATACGACGTGCAGCCACGGCGACGCGGCGTGCGGCAGGGCGTCGAGGCGCAGGGAGCCGACCCCGCCGGCCACGGCGGCGCCGGCCGCCAGGTACAGGCCGAGGTCGGCGGCGCGGGTGGTGAGGAACGCGACGTCGGCGGCTTCCGCACGTTCGGGCCGCTGCCACCAGTAGCCGATCAGGGCCCAGCTGGCGGCGCCCATCACCTCCCAGGCCATCAGCAGGAGCGGCAGGGTGGTCGCGGTGACGGTCACGAGCACGGCGCCGGCAAAGAGCAGCATCAGCCCGAAGAACCGTCCCCGGTTCTCGTCTGCGGCGAACTCTCCCGTCGCGAAGACCAGGACGGCGAGGGTGACCGCGGCGACGGTCACCACCATCACGGCGGACAGGCCGTCCACCGCCAGCCCCGCCTCCATCCCGGCGAACAGCGGCGCGCTCGCGGCCGGACGGGTCACCGCGGCGGCGATCGCGGCACCGAGCGTGACCGCGGCGACCGTAGCAGCGCCGGCGGGGACCAGTCGGTTGCGGCGGGGTCCCGTCAGGGCGAGCACCGCTCCCGCCCCGATGGGGAGAGCGATCAGCAGCCAGAGCACCGTGCTCATCCCTTCAGGTCCTCGGCCATGTCGGTCATGTCGACCTGCCGGGCGCGGTAGATCGCGGTGGTGACGGCGAAGCCCATGGCCATCTCCACGGCCATCGCCACCACAGCCGTCACGATCACCACCTGGCCACTGCCGGCAGCGGGGGCGAGGAAGTACCAGAAGTCGGCGGCGGCGACGATGACCCCGCCGATCATCAGCTCGACGCCCATCATGATCATCACGATGGACTGCTGGGAGAGGGCACCGAACAGGCCGGTGGAGAACAGACCGGCGGCGAGGACCAGGAGGAGTTCGAACGTCATCGGCCCACTCCCCCGTCGGCCGGGTCGTTCGCGGGCCGCTGGTCGAGGTCGTCGCCGAAGCGGTCGTACCGTCCGCGGTGGGTGGCGAGGACGGTGGCGCCCACCATGGTGGCCAGGAGAACGAATCCAAGGGTGACCATGGTCAGCATCTGGTCGCCCATCAACGACATGCCGACCTGGAACGTGGTGTCCCTGGGCCGCGCTCCCGTGCGATCGGGCCACGGAACCAGGAAGATCCCTGCGACCAGAGCGGCGAACACGAGACCGCTGACGACCAGTGAGCCGCGTTTGTTGTGCAGCATCGACATCGGCATCAGACCGGCCGGGTTCATCATGTACGCGATCATGAACACCGCCATGATCACCATCTCCATGACCATCATCAGCACGATCACCACGCCGAGATACGGCAGCCGTAGCACGGCCACGACCCCGCCGACGCACACCAGGGAGCCCAGGAGCGCGAAGGTGACCCGGGCCATGGAGTTCAGGGTGAACACCAGGACACCGCCGACGAGGGCAAGCACGCCCAGTACCCACAGCAGCACCATGCCCGTCGTGTCCATGCCGCGCTCCTTTCCTAGAGGCTGAGATCGGTCAAGGCCGGGACCAGGGTCTGAAGGACGGACAGGGGGAGGAGCACCACCCAGGCCAGTTCCACGTACCGGTCGGCGCGCACCATGGGCAGCCGCCGCAGCGTCCACACCAGAGCCGCCAGTACGAGCAGCGTCTTGACCAATGACCACGCCCACGGCGGCAGCCCCGGCCCGGCGCCGCCGCCCAGGAACAGCGGCACCGCCATCGCCGCCCCCGCCGCCAGCCACAGCCACCGTCCGGCCTCCAGCAGCAGCCGGTCCACCCCGCTCGTCTCCCCCAGTACGCCCTCGGCGACGTCGCGTCCGGCCGGATACGCGAACGGGCCCAGAAAGCTGAAGGCCAGCACGCCCGCCAGATAGACGACGAAGGCGAACGGCATCCACACCGCGTACCACAGGCCGTGCTGGGCGCCGGCGATGTCGGTCACCCGCAGGGACTGGGCGCCCGTGGCCGCCGAGATCAGCGCGAACATCAGCGGCAGCTCGTAGGCCAGGCCCTGGGCGAGGAAGCGGTAGCCGCCGACCAGGGAGAACGCGGCGTTCGGACCCCAGCCGGCCAACCACAGCCCGGCCCAGGTCAGCACCTCCATGGCGTTGAACCACACCACTCCGACCGACAGGTCGGCGACAACGTGGTCCCCGAAGGGGATGACCAGCGTGGACAGCACCGCGGCCACCGGCACGGTGATCACGCCCGCCCGCCACAGCAACCGGTCCGACGCAGGCAACCGCCGGGGCTGCGCCAACACCGCACGCGGCACGGCGAGAAACGGCCGAACGACGGTGCTGACGGTGATCGGGCGGCCCGCGTTCCGGGCATCCAGTGCCGCGTCGGCTGCCAAGGCCGCCGCCGCGAAGCCGAGCAGCATCGCCGGCGCGACCAGCAGCGCCCACCACGTCCCCGTCTCAGCCACCGGCCGCCTCCAGCCGGCCGACGGCGAGTTCGTCCGGGTCCGGGTCGAGGCTGGCGACGACGAGACGGGCCGCGCCCAACTCGGCTCCCACCAGCAGGCGGGGAAGCAGCGTCGCCAGGGCGGCCGACGGCGGGCGTTCGGCGTCCCACCGGCCGCGCGGGCTCTCCTGCGCCACCGGATCGAGGCGGGCAGTCGCGTTCATCCGCCGTACGTCGCCCACGGCATCGGTGAGCCACTGTCGGTAGCGGGCCGGTACGTCTCCGCCTGCCGCCCGTACGGCGGGGCCGGTGACACCGGCGGCCCGGGCGTCGACCGCGCTGAGCGGGCCGATGCCTCGCGTCAGCCAGTACAGGGTCCGTGACCGACCGACCCGCCGGGCGAAGCGCTCCACGCGTGGCAGGACCGCGGAGGCGGGCGCCCCGTCCAGCAGATCGTCGCGCAGTCGCCGGGCCGTCACCGCCTCGGCGGGCCAGCCCGCCACCGACAGCAGTCGGCCCAGACTGTCCAGGTGCGCCGCCGCCCGCAGCCGAGCGGCCTCCCCCACGCCCACCGGCTCACCCGAGGCGGCTCGGATCCACGGCCGGCTCCAGAAGGGGTCGCCCGGCCTGCCGACCGCCGGCTCGTCGAGGTCGGCCCGTTGGATGACGTCGCCCTGAAGCACCACACGGATGGTCAGCCCGGCGGGCCAGTCGGCCAGAAACGGGCCCAACGCCACGTGCAGGCGGTCCAGCGTCAGACCGTCGCGGTCCTCCCCCGGCTCAGCCATGGCCAGTCCGCCCGGCATCTCCATGTCGCCATGACCGTGACCGGGATGACCGTCATGGTCGTGCTCGCCTTCCTCGTGACCCGTGACGCCGCGAACGTCGTGCTCTCCCTCTGTCTGCTCCTCCCGATGGGCCCGCGCGGGTTCTCCGTCCGGCCTTCCCGCTGACTCTGGCTCAGCGGATCCGTGCCCGTTCATCCCCACGCTGCCGTCGGGCTCGCCGGGCTCTCCGCCCGGTGCACCGAGCCGGGTGCGACCGGCGTCGAGAACCGGCGCCACTTCGTCCGCCGTCACCGCCCGCACGCGCACACACGGCCGGGGCATGTCCTGCCACAGCCTGTCCAGCGCCGGGCCGAGCCGGGAGCAGTCCGGACCTGCCACCAGCATCAGGTCGGCTCCAGCCGGGGTCGGCGCCGACGGCCAGTCCCGCGACCGCAGCTCCGTCTCGGCGGCGAGGCGCACCCCGGTACCGCCCGGCATGGTCACCAGCAGGACCCGTGGCCGCAGGGCCGCCGCGCGGATCAGTACGGCGGTCAGGCCCACCGCAGCGCTCCTTCCCGCCATGCGTAGACCACACCGGTGAGCAGGACGGCAAGGAAGACGAACATCTCGATCACCGCGCTGGGCCCCATCGCGGAGATCACGAGCGTCCACGGGTACATGAAGACCATCTCCATGTCGAAGGCGAGGAAGAGCATCGTCACCGTGTACCAGCGCACGTGGAAACGGCTGACCGCGTGTTCCGCCGGCTCCAGTCCCGACCCGAACGGCTGAGCGGGCAGCGGATCGGAGGAGATCCGCAGCGCCCAGGCCGCTCCGTACGCTCCGGCCACCGCCAGAAGAGCCAGGCCCAGCAAGGACAGTGCGGCAGTGAAGCCGCTCACCGGATGCCACCACCCGGGAGGCCCGTCTCACGCCCCGTCATCCGCGCGCCGGGACGCCCGTTGGCAGGCGCTCTCCCGCGCGCACTCGGCGTCGTACACATCTGCCGCTCCGTTCCCGCCCGTGCCGGAAGCGTGGGGGTACCCCGGGGAGGCATACGCAGTCCCGAGGGGCACGAGTCGCAACAGGGCGTAGACCCGGAGACGGCAGTCGGCACGCCCAGTCACCCGGTGTCGAGTGCTACAGCCACGGTGCCCGACGCGCGCACGCCCCGCGAGGCGACCGAGTCCATCGGTGCCCCGCGGGTGTGCCGGCGCGTCATGCGGGGGCAAGCGGCGCCTCCGCTGTCCGCGCGATCAGGCGCCCGCTACGTTCCAGGGCGGCGACGGACGCCGCGCAGGCCAGTCCGGTCGCGGCCAGGAAACACCACGTCAGCCAGAAGGCGTCCGCGCGGGCGGCGAAGTCCCACAAGACTCCGGTGACGAGGTTGCCGAGGGTGATGCCGAGGCCCGAAACGGTGTTGTACAGCCCGTAGTGGGTTGCCACGAGCCGGTTGCCCGAGAGCGTGACGACGGTGTCCATTTCGAACGGATAAACGATGACGCCGCCGACGGCCAGGAGAGCCACGGCCAGGACCAGTGCGGTGAGTACGGCGGCGGGAGCTTCGGGTGGTGCGAGTGCGAGCGGCACGAAGGCCATTCCCATGGCGGTGAGTCCGCGGACGAGGGCCTGAGCGGGGGTCCAGCGTCGCTTCGCCCAGCCAGTGAGCCGGAGTTGCCCGATCACGGCGACCGCGGCGGAGATGACGAAGAGTCCGCTGGTCGCCCAGGTGCCCTGCGCACCGAGGACGTCGGCCGCAGCCAGAGGCAGCGCCAGGTAGACCTGGAAGGTGAGGACGTAGGAGCCGATCATCGCGAGGGCGAAGAGGAGAAAGGGCCGGTTGGCCACGACCGTGCGCCACTGCGTCAGGACGTTGCCCGGCGTGGCGCCGGGGACGTCGCCACGGCGGGCGGGCAGGGCACACCACTGCAGGACGGTCAGCAGGGTGAAGATCGCGGCTGCGACCGTGCAGACGAGCCGGAAGTCGGCGGCCAGCAGAGCCAGGCCCACCAGGGGGCCGAGAAGCATGCCGGCCTGGTAGTAGACGTTGAAGGTCGCGAAGGCGTCCACCCGCCGCTCGCCGGCCTCGGCCGCGAGGTAGGCGCGTACGGCGGGATTGAACAGGGCACCTGCGAAGCCGGTGGCCGCCGAAGCAGCGAAAAGGGCGGGCAGGTTGTCGACCCAGCCGAGCATGCCGAAGCCGACGGTGCGGAGCAGGCAGCCCGCCATGATCGGGGCCTTGTAGCCGTAACGGTCGGCGATCGTGCCTCCGATGAGGAACATGCCCTGCTGGGAGAAGTTGCGGACGCCCAGGACGAGTCCGACGGCCCAGGCCGCCAGCCCGAGCCCGCCGGCCAGGTGAGCCGCCAGGTAGGGCATCAGCATGTAGAAGGCGAGGTTGATGGCGAACTGGTTGGCCATCAAGAGCCGGATCGGGGCGGGGAACGAGCGGGACTGCTGCCACAGGTGCTTCATCGCGCGACTCCTACCGTCCTGTCTCCCACATCCTGTGCGCCGGCGGGAGCCAGGGGATCGGTGACGTGGGTGCAGCGCGTCCAGCGGGTCACCACCCGGTCCTCCGGACGGACGACTTCCTCGGGTTCGCCGGCGGATGGGTCGTCGAGCAGGCCGTGCTCACGGCAGTAGGCGTCGTCGAAGACCGTGCCGACGTAGCGCTGCGGGCCGTCGGGGAAGATCGCGACGATCCGGTTCTCGGCCGGCAGGGTGTGCGCCGCCCACCGGGCGACGAGCGCGACCGCGCCGACGCTCCAGCCCCCGGTGGCGTAGTGGTCACGGGCCAGCCTGCGTGCCGACCACACCGCTTCCGGCGCGGCGACCCAGTGGACCTCGTCGAACAGGTCGTAGGCGACGTTGCGCGGATGGATGCTGCTGCCCAGACCCCGCATCAGACGGGGTGCCGCGGGCTGTCCGAAGATGGTCGAGCCGCAGGTGTCCACCCCCACGACCCGCAGGCGGGGGAAGAACCCACGCAGTACGGAGGCGATCCCGGCGGAGTGGCCGCCCGTGCCGACGGACACGACAAGCGTGTCGATCCGGGCGAGCTGGGCGACGAGTTCGTGGGCGAGCGGAGCATACGCGGCCACGTTCTCCGGGTTGTTGTACTGATCAGGGCACCAGGCGTCGGGATGGACAGCGAGGAGTTCTTCGACGCGCTGACGACGTGCGCCCTGCCAGCCTCCACAGGCGAGCGGGGTGTCGACGACGTCCACGACGGCCCCGTATGCCGTGAGGAGTCCCGTCATCAAGGGCTCCATGCCCGGATCGGTGACGACGGTGACCGGATGACCGTAGGTCGCGCCGGCGAGAGCCAGGCCGAGACCGAGCGTGCCGGAGGAGGACTCGACGATGCGGGCGCCGGGCAGGAGCTGTCCGCGCTCGCGGGCGGCTCGCACCATGTGCAGTGCGGTGCGGTCCTTGATGCCGCCCGGGTTGTGGCCCTCGATCTTGGCCCAGAAGCCGCGCCCCGGGGTGGTGAAGGGAGCTCCGATGTGGAGGACGGGTGTGTTGCCGACCAGGCCGGCGGGAGTGTACGTCGGGCGCTTGGCTTCGGGGAGCGGCTGCGTCGGCGCAGCCAGGACAGACGTGCAGGTCAGGTGTTTCATGGCGTGGTTCTCCGGCGGCCGGCGCCGTGAATAGCGACAGGCCGCTTGTAGAGGGAGGTGGAGGTGATCGACTGGTGGGCCGCAGCCGGGCGAAGGGCCGCGGGACTTGGTCGATCAGGTCCGCCACACGCCGAGACGGGACCGCGTATGCCCCGTGGACGAGCTACTTGGCCGGCGGGCCGATGGGTGCTCGCCGGCCCGTGGGGCCGACGGCTGGGTGCAGGGGTGTTCAACGCGGAGGACATGGAGGGCTGGGCCATCGGCAAGGGGAATGTCGCGCGAGGGCTGCACCGTGGGTTCGTCCAGATCACAACACTGCGGCTGGTGATCATGCGTCGGCGCGCTCTGCAGCAGTGCGGTCTCCGCGTCGGCCGGTTCCGGTGCGTGCCCACGGAACGCTCCTGCGCTGTGAGCGGTTTCTGCCCGTGCCATCCCGGTCGTGGCCGGTCCATGCGCGCAGGCCAGCAGATGCACCAGCACAGCAAGCAGCACGACCAGCGGCGCCGCGGTGCGCGCCACGGGCCGAGTACACGGCAGTACCGACCAGACAGACATCAATACGGAATGTAACGGCTTGTGTGCGTGCGGTCGTTGCATGCCGACCGGCCACACTGAGGTCCTGGTGACGCGCTCTCCAGGTCTGGCGCGGCTGGGACGTCTGCATATGTGGCTCAAGGCGGCCTCGGCTTCACGGCACATACGAGTGCTGCCGATCACCGGATCGGGTGAGTCCCCTCGCCACCTGGGCGAGGGGCGTGCCCGGAGACGCCGGCAGGGACAGCCCCCCGATCGCGCCGTCACACCTGCCGCTTACACGAGGGGCCCGTACGATGGGTGCCGTGACCAGGAGCCCCCAATCAAGCAGCCGCCCTGCCGGGCGGCTGTTCGTGCTGCTGGTGATGGCGGTGCTGGCCGGCGTGCTGGGCATGCATGGCCTCGCCCCCGGGGCGGCGTCGGCTGCGCAGAAGGGCGCAGGCCACGACATGGTGATGGCCGCGGCGGACGGCGTTCCGCACGCGGACGGGGGATGTACGCACAGGGATGGCGGGTCGAGCCATCTCGATCACGCCGACGGGACATGTGCGGCTGCCGGCACGGGTTCGGCGTACACGCCGCCCGCTCTGACCGGCGCCCTGCCGGACGCGGCGCCCGCCCCTGCGCCCGCTGCGACGTTCTCCAGGTCACCGCATGACGGCCGGGCCCCACCCGATCTTTCCGAACTGCAACTCCTGCGGATATAGAGCGGCTCGCTCGGTACTCCTGTAGCCGGTGTCTTCCGGTGACGGGTGCCGTGCTTCAGCACGCCCTGACATCTCTTCCCACCGCGCGCCGACGACGGCGCGCCAAGGAGTTGCACCACCATGATCCGCAAGCGTTCCCTCGTCCGCCGTACCGCCGCCGTTGCTGCCGCGGGTGCGGCAGCACTCGTCCTGGCCGCCTGCGGCGGCAACGGCGACGGCGACAGCCCGGCCGGACACAACGGCCACAACGCCACCACCTCCTCGTCCGCCCCGGCGTCGGCATCGTCGTCGCAGGGGCAGCACAACGCCGCCGACGTCGCCTTCGCGAAGGGGATGATCCCCCACCACCGCCAGGCCGTCGAAATGGCCGACCTCGCGCCCGACCGCGCGCAGTCGGCCGAGGTGAAAAAGCTCGCCGCAGACATCAAGAAGGCCCAGGACCCGGAGATCAAGACGCTCTCCGGGTGGCTGACCTCCTGGGGCGAGGAAGTGCCCGCCGAGGGTGCCATGGACCACTCCATGCATGACATGGGCGGCATGATGACGGCCGAGGAGATGACCGAACTCGAGAACACCTCGGGCAAGGCGTTCGACACCGCCTTCATGCAGATGATGATCAAGCATCACGAGGGCGCGGTCGAGATGGCGAAGACCGAGCAGGCCGATGGCGCCTACGGACCGGCCACCAAGATGGCCGGCGAGATCATCAGTTCACAGAGCGCGGAGATCGAGCAGATGAACGGACTGCTCGGCAAGGGCTGATCGCTCACGTCGGTGCGGGGCGGACGCCGAGGCGTCCACCCGCACCGCCCCCCACCCTCACGTCCTTCCGGCCTCACCGGCCGGCCGTACAGGCGGGCGTTGGCCTGATCACCAGTGACGGCAGTGGGTGCCGCGGGGACCTTGCCCGGTCGGGGTTGTCCCTTCTGTAAGATACCCAAGGGGGTATCTCGAAGGAGTGTGGGTTGTGGAACTGGCGATGGCGGCTGAGGAACTGAAGACGGTGGTCAACCGGCTGCGCCGGGCACAGGGCCAGATCGCCGGTGTGATCAAGATGATCGAGGAGGGACGGGACTGCGAGGACGTCGTCACCCAGCTCGCCGCGGCGTCCCGGGCTCTGGACAAGGCCGGTTTCGCGATCATCGCCACCGGTCTGCAGCACTGCCTGACCGACGCGGACATGGCCGCTTCCGGCGATCGGGAGCAGATGCGTACCCGACTGGAGAAGTTGTTCCTCTCTCTGGCCTGAGCTTGGGTAGCGCGGCATCCGGCTCACCCGCCTGAGTCTCCGCCCGCCCGGCCCGGCGAGGGTACGGAGCCGTGCGGGTGTCCTATGGTGGCTGAGTCTCCGAGCGGACGCGGGATCGATGATGAAGCGAGCAGTGGCACCGAGGCCGACACACGTCGGCTTCCGCGGTGTGCTGGCTCTGCTCGTAGCCGTGGTGGCGCTGTTGTGCGTCTTTGGACACGCGGAGCGTGGCGGGCCCGGCACGCCCCCGTCCGCCGCGCAGCATGTGCATGCACCTACCGCCTCTGAGGGGTCCGGCGGGACGGCGGCGCCATGCGGCAAGAAGGTGCTCGTCGATCACAGCGCGCAGCGAGCAGAAAGTGTGGCGCCGACGGTTTCGTGCCCCGGTCCCGCAGCCCTTCATACTGCCTCTACGCCATCCCATTCACAGCTCTCCGGGATGCTGTCGGGCGGCCCGGCTCCACCGCCGCCAACGACACTTCACTCCGTTCTGCGGATTTAGACCGGCCTGTTGGTCGTGTCCCTGAATCCTTGGAAACGGAGCTTTTCAGCATGCCTTCTTCCCCGCGCTCATGGAGTCGGGCGGGTGCAGCACTGCGTGGTTGGCGGACCCGGCAGTGGACTGTGGCGGGCCTCGGTGCCCTGGCCACAGCGATCCTGGTCGGCGCCCCCACCGACGTGGTGCCCAATCCGCTGTTCGGCCGGTCGGTCCCCGTGCAGTGGTGGAACTACCCGGCTCTCGCCGTCACGGCCGTACTGGCAGGCATCGTCCTGACCACCTATGTGCGTCAACCCGCTGCCCCCTCGGGGCCCAAGACCCACAACGGCGGCCGTCTGGGAGTGGTCGGCGGCGCGCTGTCCTTCTTCGCCGTCGGCTGCCCGGTCTGCAACAAGCTTGTCCTCTTGCTCCTCGGAGCTTCCGGAGCCTTGAGCTACTGGGCTCCCCTGCAGCCACTGCTGGCTGTCGTGTCGGCGGGACTGCTGGCGGAAGCCGCGCTGCGCCGCCTGTCCTCCCAGACCGCGTGCCCGGTCACGGCTTCTGCCTGATCTGCGGCCCGGTTCTGCCCCTTCTCCCTCACATCTGAGGTGTTCCATGACTGCATCCACACCGTCTTCGTCCCGCCGCACCCGCAGGCGCGCCATCGCGGCCGCCGCGGTCCTCGCCACCGCCGCGGTGGCCGGGGCCTTCGCCCTCACGCTGGACGGCTCCGGGGGCCGCAACGAGGCAGCGGGCGAATCCGCCGTCGTCAGCGAGTCCGCCGCCCCGGCGCCCGCCGACGAGAGCCTGCACGCTCTTGCTCGCCGCGATCCCTCCGATGCCATGGCCGTCGGACGGGCGGACGCCCCGGTGGTGATGATCGAGTACTCCGACTTCCAGTGCCCGTTCTGTGGCCGGTTCGCCCGCAAGACCGAACCCGAACTGCTGCGCTCGTACGTCGACAAGGGCGTCCTGCGCATCGAATGGCGCAACTTTCCCGTCTTCGGCGAGGAGTCGGAACAGGCCGCGCTCGCCGGCTGGGCGGCCGGGCAGCAGAAGAAGTTCTGGGAGTTCCACGACGTCGCCTACAGCAAGCCGCGCGAACGCAACGCCGGTGAGTTCAGCGCCGAGAACCTCATCGACATGGCCCGTGAGGCCGGAATCACCGACATCGAACGGTTCCAGGCGGACATGGCATCCGGCAAGGCCCGCAGCGCCGTGCAGAAGGACCAGGAGGAGGGCTACAACCTCGGTGTGACCAGCACTCCGGCGTTTCTGGTCAACGGCCGGCCGATCCTGGGGGCCCAGCCCACGGCCACCTTCAAGGAAGCCGTCGAGGCCGCGGCGAAGGCGGCCGGGCGATGAGCGAGGCCGGACTGGCGGTGGCGTTCCTCGGCGGTCTGCTCGCTCTGCTCAGCCCGTGCAGCGCACTGTTGCTGCCTGCCTTCTTCGCCTACTCCTTCACCAGTCGCACCCGACTGGTGGCGTGCACCGGCCTTTTCTACCTCGGTCTGTGCACGACACTCGTGCCGCTCGGCGTGGCCGGCTCGTTCGCCAGCCGGCTCTTCTATGGACATCGGGACACCCTGGTGACAGCGGGCGGATGGACGGTCATTGCGCTGGGCGTGGCCCAGATCGCCGGGTTGGGCTTCGGCTCCCGCCGGATGGCGCAGGCCGCGGGCGGACGCCGTTCGGGCTCGGTGCTGTCGGTGTTCGCGCTGGGCGCGGTGTACGGGCTGGCGGGGTTCTGTGCGGGGCCGATCCTCGGAGGCATCCTGACCGTGGCGGCCGTGGACGGCGACCCTCTGCACGGCGGGATGCTGCTCGCCGTCTACGCCTTGGGGATGGCGGTTCCGATGTTCGTGCTGGCGTTGTTGTGGGACCGTTTCGATCTGGGCCGCAAGCGCTGGCTGCGAGGGCGGGTCTTCCGGGTGGGTCCGGTGGCCCTGCACAGCACCTCGGTCGTCGGCGGCGTGCTGTTCATCGCGCTCGGTGCGGCTTTCCTCGCCTTCGACGGCACGTCCGCGCTGCCGTCGGTGTTGAGCACCGATACCGAGTTCGCCCTGGAAGAGCGGTTGTCCGACCTCGGCGCAGCGGTGTCCGACCGGCTGATTGTGCTGATCACGGCCGCTGTGGCGGCGCTGGCGGCACTGGTGGTGCTGCTTCGCACGTTGAGAAGGGGGGATCCGCAGCCGTCACCGGAAGAGGAGACGTCCGCGCACGGGTAGCGCGCTTTGGCCGCATGCCTGGCAGGCAAAAAGGGAGGGGTCCGGTTCAGGATCCCTCCCCTTTCTCGCGTGGCTCATCGGTTGCGCAGTGCGGCCAGCGTGTTGTCGAGGTCGGCGGCGCGGGGACGGTTGTGGGGCAGCTTGGCGAGCAGGGCGGCCATGCCGCAGGTGTTGGTCAGGGCGGAGAAGACCAGACCGCCCGCGATGCCGGCGGAGAGCAGCTGGAAGGCGGGGTGGACGACGAGCCCGAGCAGCAGGCCGAGCAGCACGATCGCTCCTGCCGTGAGCCTCACCTGCCGTTCCATGCCCCAGGTGGCACGTGAGGCGCCCTGCGGGCGGTGCAGCTCGTGGCCGTCGGCCGCCCAGGCGCCGGTGCCTCCTGACAAGGTGGCGGCCCGGACGCCGTTCTCGGCGAGGATCCTGCCGGCGTTCTCGGAGCGGGCGCCCGAGGCGCAGACGACCAGGACGTCACCGCGGTCGGCGGCGTGCCGGATGTCGGGCAGCGCGCGCTGGATCTGGTCGAGGGGGATGTTGAGCGCGCCGGGGAGGTGACCGCCGGCGTATTCGCCGGGGGTACGCACGTCGATGACGGTCAGTTCGTGCAGTCGGGTGCGCGCCTCGTCGGTGGCGAGGGCCGTGGGTGTGGTCATGGCAGATGTCCTTACGGGTGCGGAAGTTGTGGTGGAGCTTGATCTGACGGGAGCCGGGCCGCAGGCGGTCCTGAGATGCGCGCCGACCGGAGAAGCCCTCCCGGTCCCTGCTTCTGGGCTGTTGACGGCCTTCGTGTTCAGACGATCACGTCGACGAGCATGAATGCCGCCACCGCCAGCAGTACGCCGGCGAAGATTTTCTGAAGGGTGGTGCCGGAGATCTTCGTCGCGAGGCGTTTGCCGTCCCAGGCGCCGAGGATCGCGGCTCCGGTGAAGGGCCCGATGATCTCCCAGTGGAGCCCGCCACCGGTGCCGGTGCGAGCGGCGAGCGCGGCGAGTGAGTTGACCGTGATGACGAGCAGGCTGGTGCCCACCGCCCGCCGCATGGCCAGTCCCAGGACGCTCACCAGGGCGGGCACGGCGAGGAATCCCCCGCCGACTCCCAGGAAGCCCGTCACGGCACCGAGTCCGGCACCGGCGCCGGCCGCCTTGCCGGGACGGATCCGGTCCAGCGGCTCGGACGCGGACGGGCGCAGCATGCGCAGGGCCGCCAGCGCGGCGATGACCGCGAACGCCGACGTCAGTACCGCTTCGGGCAGGCTCCCGGCGACGGCCCCCGCGAGGAAGGCGGGGACGATGCCCGCCGCGGCGAACAGCGCCCCTGTCTTCCATGCCACGTTCCCGTCGCGGGTGTGGGCGTACAGGGCCGTGACGGAGGTGGCGGTGACGATGATCAGACTGGCGGTGGTGGCGGCGGCCGGTGTGAAGCCGAGCAGGTAGATCAGCGCCGGCACGGCAAGAACGCTGCCGCCACCGCCGAGGGCTCCAAGGGCCAGGCCGACGACGGCCCCGGCGATGAGGGCGAGAACAAGTACGGTCACGCTATCCGGCCGCTGTTCCCGCGTTCGTCGACGACCGGGTGCCCGGCAGCGGCCCACGCGTTCATGCCGCCTTCAACGTCCACCGCCTGCGCTCCGCGTTCGGCGAGGAGCTTGGCCGCCTGCTGGGAGCGGTGCCCGCTGCGGCAGATCACCACCAGCGGTCGCCCCTGCGCCTGGGCGGGCAGGGTGGCGCCTGCGATCAGTTTCGTCAACGGTACGTGCACGGCGCCCGGAGCGTGGCCCGCGGTCCATTCGGGCTTCTCACGCACGTCCAGCAGGACGGCGTCGGGCTGATCGCCGCTGGTGCGGCTGCGCGCCTCGTCGACCGTGACGCGTGCCCCGGCTCGGCGAAAGAGGAACATCACGCGCTTCCTTCCTTGCTAGGGAACGGTCTGTATCAGCCGGAGACCAGGCACAGCCCGACATCCGTCGCCGCGTCGAAGCCGTCGTCGACGGCGACCACCTCGCGTCCGACGGCATCCAGCAGGGAGGCGGCGATCGCCGCGCGCATCCCGCCGGCGCAGTGCACCCACACCGTCCCCTCCGGCACCTCGCCGATACGGCCGTGCAGCTCGTGGATCGGGATGTGGACCGAGCCCTCGATGTAGCCGCCCGCACACTCCGAGTCCCGGCGCACGTCCAGCACGACCACCTCGTCGCCGCGCTCACGGACCTCGGCGAGATCGGCGAAACGGGCACGCGGGAAGGAAGCGAGCTGCTCACCCTCACGGACCCAGCCGGCCGGGTCGCCGGTGGCGGCGGCGGCCGGACGGTCGATGCCCACCCGCGCAAGCTCCCGCTGCGCATCGGCGATCTGCTCCGGGCTCTCGGCCAGCAGGCTGACCGGCTTGCCCCACGGGATCAGCCAGGCCAGGTAGGTGGCGAGCTTGCCCGCACCCTCGAAGTTGAACGACCCGGCCACGTGCCCCTCGGCGAAGGCCATACGGCTGCGCAGGTCCACCACCCACTCGCCCGCCGCCAGCCGGGAGGCGATCTCCTCCGCGTCCGCACGCGCGGGCGGGGTGAGGTCGACCGGTGCGGGGCCCGCGGCGTTGGCCGGGCCCATGTGCGCGTAGTAGGCGGGTACGTCGTCCAGGCCGTCGAGCATCCGGGCGACAAAGGTGTCCACGTCCAGGGTCAGCGCGTCGTTCGTCTCGCGCTCCTTGCCGATCGTGGTCGCGTCCCCTTCGGCCTGGGATGAGGAACAGAAGCTGCCGAACCCGTGGGTGGGCAGCACCGGCACCTCGTCGTCCAGCTCGTCGGCCAGGCGGTGGGCGGAGGCGTACTGGGCTCGGGCCAGTCGCTCGGTCAGTCGCGGCTCGACCAGATCGGGGCGACCGACGGTGCCGATGAGCAGCGACCCTCCGGTGAACGCCGCCACACCGCGTCCGTCCTCGGTGAGGGCGTAGGAGGTGTGGTGCGGGGTGTGCCCGGGAGTGGCGATCGCCCTCAGCACCAAGCCCTCGTCCACCGTCACGGTGTCGCCGTCGGCAACAGGGGTGCGGTCGAAGGACACCTGTGCCCCGGCCGGAACCAGGTACTGGGCGCCGGTGACGCGGGCCAGCTCCAGGCCGCCGGTGACGTAGTCGTTGTGTACGTGGGTCTCGGCCACGAAGGCGATACGCACCCCGCGGTGGGCCGCCGCGGCGATGACCTGGTCGATGTCGCGCGGCGGGTCGACGACCACCGCGGCATGGGGCCCCCCGGCCAGGTAGCTCCGGTTGCCCAGACCCTCGAACTCCAGGGTGTCAACGAAGAACACGGCTCACGACTCCTCTCAGACGGTTTACCCCGGGGGGTATCTGACGCTCACCATAACAGCTATACCTGGGGGGGTATTTCATGCATGGAAACCACCCCGCTCAAGGCGTCGTCTCGCGCCCGGCGGGTACCCGCCGGGGTATAGAGGAATCAATCGTTCCGCACCATCCGGGAGTGTCCGTGTCCTACGACCGCACCGTCCGCCTGGCCGCCACCGACTTCGACACCGCCGTCACTGCCGTACGCAAGGCCCTGGCCGACCAGGGATTCGGCATCCTCACGGAGATCGACGTGGCGGCCACCCTCAAGGCGAAGCTCGACCACGACATGGAGGACTACCTGATCCTGGGCGCCTGCAACC
This sequence comes from Streptomyces pseudogriseolus, assembly GCA_002154585.1. Lineage (GTDB taxonomy): Bacteria > Actinomycetota > Actinomycetes > Streptomycetales > Streptomycetaceae > Streptomyces > Streptomyces pseudogriseolus. The sequence goes on along the minus strand of MUNG01000092.1, from coordinate 8,951 downwards.
CGCCGCTCGCGCACCGGGCCCTGGAGGCCGACCGCTCCATCGGCCTACTGCTTCCCTGCAACGTGGTCGTACGCCGCGACGGTGACCAGATGCTCGTCCAGGCTCTCGACCCGGGCACCATGGTCACCCTCACCGGTCTGGACACCCTCAAGCCCGTCGCCGACGAAGCCACTGCCCGACTCGACGCCGCACTCAACGCCCTGGCCGCCCTCTGACCTCTCCCTGTCCGGCGGCCGGGAGGCGGTCCGATCGGCGTTCGTGCCGGGCAGCACGTCGTGTCGGCGCAGCAGCCGGTGCACCAGGATCCCGTCGACGCAGCCATCCAGCCCCACGAGGTCGTCGGGGACCTCGATCCGCGGCGAGCACACGGGCCAGCCGGTCCAGCCCGAGGGCACATCCAGGGCACATGAGCCTGGGAAACGGCGTTGACCCGTGAGAAGTGCCGAAGGCAGTTTTCGCAGGTCAACGCACACTTTCCCCAGAAGTGCCAGGTCAGCGCACCGCCGCGTTCAATCGCTGCACGAGTGGCAGGACTTCTCGCACCGGCTGCATGAGGCGGGGCATCAGCCGTACTGCTTGGTGTGGCCGTGAGCTGAGGTTCCCTGAGCGGGGCGGGGTCTCAGGGCCTCGCCCTTCTCCCTCCCACCACCAACTCCCCTACGCCTCCGCGGAAATCCGGTCGTTCCGCTCCTGCGTCTCCGCCCAGGTGGTCGCCCATGCGTCGAGCGGTTGCAGGGCGTCGCGGAGTGCCGCGCCCAGGGGCGTGAGCTCGTAGCCGTCGGCCGAGGCGGCGATGATCCCGTTGGCCGTGAGTTCGCGGAGCCGCTGGTAGAGGACGCTGGAGGACAGTCCTTCGCACCGGGCCAGCAGGGCGCGGGCACCGAGCGGTCCGGAACGCAGCTCCCAGAGAATGCGCAGCGCCCACCGGCGGCCGAAGAGGTCCATCGCGGCCATGATCGGACGGCCGGTCGTCGATCCACGGACCGGTGTTCCTGGGCGCGGTGTCGGCATGACCCTCCTTGTGTTTCGTTATCCGAAACACTAGCATCCGGCATGCGCGTTTCGTTTTCCGAAACAACCTCGACGGGAGCTCCGATGCCGCGCATAGCTCTGCTCCAACCGCCGTACACCGACGAGGCCCGCACGCTCCTCGCGCGCATGATGCCCGGGGACGCGCCGCCGATCGGTCTGTTCCGGATGTTCGCCAGGAACCTCCCGATGGCCGGCGCGATGCACGGGTGGGGGCGCTACGAGCTGGGCCGCCGGCTGACCCTGTCCCTGAGGGAGCGCGAGATCGTCATCGACCGGACGTGCGCGCTGTGCGGCTGCGAGTACGAGTGGGGTGTGCACATGATGACGTTCGCGGAGCGGGTCGAGCTCACGCGCGAGCAGGCGGCGTCCCTGGTGCACGGCGGCCCCGCCGACGCGTGCTGGACGGCCGAGCGGGAGCGGCTGCTCATCCTCGCCGTGGACGCGCTGCACGAGCGTTCCGACATCGACGACGCGCTGTGGACACGACTCGCGTCGGTCTTCGACGAGCTCCAGCTGCTCGATCTGCTGCTGCTGTGCGGCTGGTACCACGCCGTCAGCTTCGCCGCGCGCGCCACGCGCCTGCCGTACGAGCCCGGCGCGCCTCGCTTCGCCGGCCTCCTTCCCGCGACGACCACGACCGACCGGTGAGCAGCGCCCGGGAGCGCTCCGAGGCGCGGCTGCTGGTCCCCTCGCTGATGTGCATCGCTCTGGTCGTGGCGGCGGTCGGCAGCATCGGGGCACCGCTCATCACCAGCGTGGCGACCACGTTCCACGTCTCGCTGGGCAGCGCGCAGTGGACACTGACCGTCGCGCTGCTCAGCGGTGCCGTCGCCACGCCGGTCCTGGGCCGGCTCGGCGCCGGCCCCCACCGGCGGGCCACGATCCTCGTCACGCTGGCGGTCGTCGTCGCGGGCAGCGCGCTCACCGTGCTGCCGCTGCCGTTCGCGTGGCTGCTTGCCGGCAGGGCGGCCCAGGGCGTCGGGCTGGGACTGACGGCGCTGATGATGGGCGTGGCCCGGGACCATCTCCCCGAGGAGCGCGGCGCGGCCGTGATCGCCCTGATCTCGGTGGTCTCCATCATGGGGGTCGGCGTCGGTTACCCACTGGCCGCACTGCTCGCCGAACTCGGCGGGGTACGGGCCGCGTACGGCCTCGGCCTGGTCGTCACCGCCGCCGCCCTCCTGACCGCGTGGCGCTCCATACCCGAAGCTCCCGAAGGCCGCTCCGCCCGCGTGGACGTGGCAGGCGCGGCCGTCCTGGCCGCCGCGCTGTTCCTGGTGCTGTTCCTCGCCGGCGAACGGAGTCTGTGGAGCCGGCACCTCGCCGTGGCGGCGGGCCTGGCCGTCGTCGCGGGGGTACTGCTCCGCGTCTGGGCCGTGGTCGAGCTGCGCAGCACGACGCCCCTGGTGGACGTACGGGCGGTGCGGCACCCGGCGGTCGCCGGGGCGAACCTCGCCACGTTCGTCGGCGGTGTCGGCATGTACCTCCTGCTCACGCTCATCACCCGGTACGCGCAGACGCCGCAGGGCGCCGGCTACGGCTTCGGGCTGACGACCTTCGTCGCCGGGCTGGTCCTCATCCCCTTCTCGGTGCTCGGGTTCGTCGCCGGCAAGCTCACACCCCGGGTTCGGAAACGGATCGCCGACCCCCTGCTCCTCGCCGGCAGCGCGGTCGTGGTCGGCGGCGGGTTCGCCCTGTTCGCGGCGGCCCGGTCGGACCTGGCCGAACTGTTCGTGGCGATGGGCGTGCTCGGCTTCGGCGTCGGCGGCTTCTCGGCCGCGATGCCCGGCGTCATCCTGGCCGTCACACCCAAGAGCGAGACCTCGAGCGCCATGAGCTTCAACTTCGTCGTCCGCAGCGTCGGTTACTCCCTGGGCAGCGCCACCGGCGGCCTGACCCTCGCCGCGGGCACCGGCCCCGGCCGCCTCGTCCCGGACGACAGCGCCTACACCACCGCGGCGCTGGCCGGCATCGGCGCCATGGCGATCACGGCGCTGACCAGCCTCGCTCTCGCCCGCCGCCGCCCGTCCAGGACCAACCCGTAAGTCGGATCCACTCATTGCCACACTGGAGGTTCCATGCCCAAGGGCTACTGGGTCAGCGTCTACCGCACCATCGCGGACCCCGAGAAGCTGGCCGCCTACAACGAACTGGCCCGTTCGGCCCTCCGCCCCTGGGGCGCCCGGACCCTCGTCCGCGGCGGCCGGGTGAAGGCGTACGACGCCGGCATCGCCGAACGCACGGTCCTCGTCGAGTTCGACAGCTTCGAGCAGGCCGTCGCGGCACGCGAGAGCGCGGCCTACCAGGAGGCGCTGGCCGCCCTCGCCGACGGCGTGGAGCGCGACTTCCGCATCGTCGAGGGCCTCGACTGACGCAACCCCACACAGGAGTCGCCGATGACAACCGCGAGCCTCGTCGACCTGATCGCCGTACGGGGCCCGTCGAGAACGCCCGGTGTGGCCGTGAGCCGAGGGTGTTGAGGTGGGCCTGATTCAGCCGTACCGGGTGAACAAGGCGTCCAGGTAGTCCTCCAGGCGGCTGGTGAGGACCTCCGGGGTCAGGTCGGTGCGGCCGAGGGCGCGCCAGGGGGCCGCGACCTTCTCCGCGTCGCCGTAGCCCAGGGTGTCCAGGCAGCGCCAGTAGAGGTGGGACCGGGGGTCCGGGGTGAGGGTGCCGCCGGCGGTGGTGTAGCGGTCGGCGAAGTCCATGCCGACGGGGGCGCCGTGCAGCAGGGCGAGGGCGGTCGCGCAGTGGGCGACGTCCAGGTCGGCCGGTCCCCAGGACGTCTCCACCCAGTCGACGACACCGCTGACCCGCGGGGCGTCGTCGGGGCCGGTGAGGAGGACGTTGCCCGGGTGGAAGTCCCGGTGCAGGAAGCGGCCCTCGTAGGGCGGAGGTTCACGGCGGATCACGTCGGCGGCCCTGCGCCACAGTTCGGGGCGACGGGTGGTCGCGGGCGGCGTCACGTGGTCCGGGGAGGCCCACGCCTGGTACCGGCGCGGACGGCGAGGCGCGGGCACCCGGAGGCGGTGGACGCTGACGAGGAGGCGGGCCAGCTCGTCGGCCCGGATCCCCGCGCCCTCGTCGTGCAGGCGGACGGCTCCCGGGAGCCGGGTCATCAGCAGGGACGGGTGGTCGCAGTGCCGGGCGGTCGCGTCCACCGCGACGAGCGTGGCCGCCGGGACGTCCGTGGCGGCGAGCAGGCGCAGGATGTCCGCCTCGCGGTTCAGCAGGCCCTCGGCGTGCCGTACGAAGAACGGCTTCACGAAGGAGCGCAGTACCAGGGAGCGGGGACCGTCCGGGCCGGTGATGTGCAGGCCGCGCATCGCGGAGGTCCAGCCGCCGCGCAGGCGGTCCACCCGCTCGATGCGTTCCCCCGCGGACAGGGTCTTCTCCACCCAGGCGCGGGTCGCGGACCAGGAGTGTTCGGTCGCGTCCTCGGTCGTGGCCCCCATGCGGGGCAGCATACGGGCGCGAGGTGACGGTCAGCCGAGGAAACGGAGCAGGTGGTCGTTCAACTTCTCCGGCTCGGCGAGCGGGAGCGAGTGGTGGGTGGCTTCGGGGAGGATCGTCACCTCGGCCCGCGGCAGGGACCGGCGGGCCTTCGCGGCGACCTTGGCCGCGTCGTGCGTGCGGCTGTGCCCGGCGAGCAGGACCAGCACCGGCATGCGGAGTTCGGCGGCCCGGGGGCGTCCGCCGACGACCAGCTTGCGGCCGGGGACAGTGGTGGCGAGGGCGTAGAGGCGCTGCCAGGTCTCGTCCAGGGGGCGGTCTCCCGTCTCCCAGGACAGGAAGGCGCGGGCGCGGGACTCGCTCGGGCGGAGCACGGAGGGCAGCGCCCGCAGGAGGTAGCCGGGGCGGAAACCCGCGAACACCTGGGTGGGGTCCACCAGGGCCAGCCGGTCGATCCGCTGCGGTGCGTGCAGGGCGTACCGGGTGGCCAGCCAGGCGCCGTAGGAGTGGCCGCACAGGTGCGTACGGGTCAGCCCGAGTCCGTCGAGCAACGCGTCCAGCCAGGCCGTGAGGTCGTCGGCGCCCTTCAGCGGGGTGCCCCGGCGTTCGGTGCGGCCGGCGTCGCCCAGCAGGTCCACCGCGTGCACCCGGAACCGCCGGCCGAGCGCCGGGGCGTTGGCGAACCACACCAGGCCGGTCGCGGAGCCGCCCGGCAGCAGCACGAGAGGGCTGCCGTCCGCCGGGCCGTGCACATGCACCCGGGTGGGCCCGTACGGAGTGGCCACGTCACGCTCCTCCGTGAACTCGGGCCATCGGGCGCGGAGTTCCTCGTAGGCACGGTCGAAGGCCGAAGGCGGTGCGGACACGGAGACATCCTGTCGGCCGGGTCCGCCGCGTGCAACGGCCCGCGTGCCGCCGGAGGCGGGGTCACCGCGTGTCCGCGCACCTCTCCGCCTCCTCCAGGTACGTCGCCACCGGGCCCAGGGTCAGCAGGCCGGAGGCGGCGCCCGCATGTTCGGTGCGCGCGTCGCGGAGGGCCGTCGCGGCGCGGGCCGCGGTGTCCTGGTCGCCCAGGCGAACGGCGGCGCGGGCGGTCAGGCACCACAGCGCCTCCTGGGTGTGGTCGGGCGGTGGTGCGGGGGCCGCGGTGAGCGCGGTGCGGGCCTGGGCCTCGCGGCCCTGGTCGAGCAGGAGGAGGGGTTCCGTCCAGGGGCGGTACGGGCCCCAGTCCAGGCGGGGGTCGGCGGGCGCGGGCCGGCCGTGCAGCAGACGCAGGCCCAGCAGCGCGAGCGGGAGCAGTCCGCGGTGCAGGCCCGGCATGCCCGCCGTGCGGAGGGCCTCGTCGGCGGTGCGGTAGTGCGCGGCGACCGTGGCGGGGGACGGTCCGCCCGGCTCGGTGCTGCGGGCCGCCGCGACCCGGGCCCGGAACCACGCCGTGAGGAGGGGCACGAGGGGCGCCTCGGTGGCGGCGGCGAGCCGTTCGGCGGCCTCCGCGTGCGCGGACGCCGTGTCCAGGTCGCCGAGGGCGGAGGCGGACTGGAGGCGTACGAGACGGCCCAGCACGGCGAAGGCGGGCAGGTCGTGCGCGGTGGCCAGGTCGAGGATCTCGGCGCCGGTGCGGTCGCGTGCCGCCGCGAGCCCGGGGCGCGTGAAGGACTGCAGGAACACCCCGTTGAGGGCGAACGCCAGCAGGGCGGGATCGCCCAGGTCCCGGGCCAGCGCCTCCGCTTGGCGAGCCGCGTCCCGGGCCCGGTCACGCTCCGGCGGGGTGAGTCCTGCGCTGCGGCTCTCGACCGCGACCGTCGCCAGCAGGCGCACGGTCAGGTCGGCGGGGGCGTGGGGACCGAGCGCGGCGAGGGTACGGACGGCGGCCTCGACGACCGCCCGGGACTGCGCGGGGTCGTCGGCCCGGCTCCACAGGGCCGGCACGTCGTACGCGCCGATGATCCGGGCGGTGAGGGCGAGGTCACCGGTGCGTTCCGCCGCCGTGATCGCGGCGAGGCGGTCGCTGCGGGAGCGGACCAGCGCGTCGCCGCCCGCCAGGGCGAGGGTGCGGGCCAGGTCCACGGTGGTGCGCGGGCCCAGCGGGACGCCGGGGCCGGTCCAGGTGGCGGCCGGGGCGGCGGACAGGGCCGCCCCGCCCAGGATGTCGGTCTCCAGGCGCAGCAGGTCGGCGCCCGGGTCGAGTCCGAGCTGGTCGGCCAGGGCCGTACGGGCGCGGCGGAGGGTTTCCAGCGCGTCGGCGCGACGGCCCGCGTGGTGCAGGGCGCGGGCGAGGAGCGTCCAGGCGGGCTCGCGCCACGGGTGCCCGGCGACGTGCTCGCGCAGGTCGGTGACCAGGCCGGAGCCCTCGCCCCGGTCGAGGAGGAGGCGGGCGCGCAGCTCGACGGCCTCCGCCCGCAGCTCCTCCAGCCGGACCCGCTCGCGTTCCGCCCAGGCGGAGCCGGTCACGTCGGCGTAGGCGGGGCCACGCCAGGCCGCGAGCGCCTCACCGAGCGCGGTCACCTCGCCGGGGGTGCGCCGGGCGCGGGCCAGGACGTCCTGGAAGCGGTGCACGTCGACGTCCTCGCGCGGCACGCGCAGGGCGTAGCCGGGACCCTCGGTGACCAGGACGCCGGACGGGGTGCGGGGCGGCCGGCCGGGTTCGAGGGCACGGCGCAGCGCGGCGACGAACGTGCGCAGGGCGCCGACGGCGCGGGCCGGCGGCTGATCGGCCCACAGGTCGTCGACGAGCGTCTCGGTGGTGACCATCCGCCCCTCGGCGGCGACGAGACGCCCGAGGACCTCACGGTGGCGGGGCCCGCCGAGGGGGACGGGACTGCCGTCGTCGCGGAAGGCCCGGACGGCGCCGAGGACGTCGATGCGCATGGTGTCCATCCTGCGGGTGCGCGCCCCCACTCCGGCGTACCGAGCCGGGCGTACCGAGCCCCCGGTCGGGCGTACTGATCCGTTGCTCATCGACGTGCCCCACGCTGCTCCGGTATCCACCACCCCCGAAGAAAAGGGCGCACCACCCCATGACACCCACCCTTCCCGGCTTCGAGTACCTCCGGCTGCCCGGCGTGGACGGCGTCGAGCTGGCGGCGGCCGTCGGCGGGCACGGCAGCCCCGTCGTGCTGCTGCACGGGTTCCCGCAGACCCACCTCATGTGGCGGCACGTCGCCGAGCGGCTCGCCGAGCGGCACACCGTGATCTGCCCCGACCTGCGCGGTTACGGCGCCAGCGACAAGCCGGCCGCCGACAGCTCCGGCGTCTACGCCAAGCGCACCATGGCGGCCGACGTCGTGGCGCTGGCCGCCGCGCTCGGTCACGACCGTTTCGCCTTCGTCGGGCACGACCGGGGAGCCCTCGTCGCCTTCCGGGCCGGGCTCGACCACCCGGGGACCGTCACCCACCTCGGCATCCTCGACGTCGTGCCGACGCTGGACATGTGGGACGTGCTGCACGGCGTCTCCGCGGCGGTCGCCTTCCACCTGTATCTGATGGCGCAGCCGCCCGGGCTTCCGGAGACGATGATCGCGGGGAGCGCGGACGCCTTCTTCGGGTCGTTCCTCGACGCCTGGGCGGGCGGACCGGACACGCTGCCGCCGGACGTGCGGGCCGCGTACCTGCGGGCGAGCAGCGCGGCGGTGCCGTCGATCGTCGCCGACTACCGGGCCTCCGCGACCGTCGACATCGAGCACGACCGGGCCGACCTGGACGCGGGTACCCGGCTCACCATGTCGGTGACGGTCCTCCAGCAGGACTGGGGCGCCCGGCTGGGCTACGACGCCTCGGCGGTGTGGCGGGCCTGGGCGCCGGACCTGGACCACCGGCTGACCGAGGCCGGGCACTTCATGGCCGAGGAGGCGCCCGAGGAGGTGACGGCGGCGATCCGGGACCTGTTGGCCCGGTGACGAGCCCGACGGAGAGGAATCACACCTGACGGGAATACCCCAGGGGGGTATATGGTTCCGGGTGTGCGTGGGGACGGCACCGTCCCCGTGACGCAGCGAAGGGGGATGAGGTTCATGGACCACGCCACACATCACCACCACACCGGCGCCGGGCACGGCGCGCCGCCCGGCGCGACCTGGTCGACGGCGGTCCGGGCGACGCTGCACTGCCTGCTCGGCTGTGCCGTCGGCGAGATCCTCGGCATGGCCATCGGCACGTCCCTGGCGTGGGGCAACGTCCCGACCATGGTCCTGGCCATCGGGCTCGCGTTCGTCTTCGGCTACTCCTTCACCCTCTTCGCCGTCGTGCGCGCCGAGGTGTCCTTGAAGGCCGCCGTGACGATCGCGCTGGCCGCCGACACCGTCTCCATCGCGGTGATGGAGCTGGTCGACAACGCCGTCATCGCGCTCACCCCGGGGGCGATGGACGCCCAGCTGTCCGAGGGGCTGTTCTGGTACGCCCTGCTCGGCGGTTTCGCCGTCGCCCTGCTGGTCACCACGCCGGTCAACAAGTGGATGATCGGCCGGGGC
>MUNG01000091.1 GCA_002154585.1 Streptomyces pseudogriseolus | reverse complement strand
CGAGCGGGGGGACCCCCATCGCCTCTGGGGGTACCTCCCAGGCCTTCAAGGCACTGGGGGAGGCACGACTGCCCGCGACTCGCGCAGAACGCGACCGCCCCCTCCGCGCCCTGCTTGACCACCAGCACAGTCGGTTCGGGGAGCGCCTCCCGGATGGCCGTCGGGCCGCCCCTCAGGCCCCAGGCTTCCTCCGCCTCGTCCTCGCCCACGAAGACGATGTCCGCTCCCCGGGCCAGGTCCAGCAGGACCTCCGGGCCGTATGCCTCGCCCCACAGGCCCGGGCGGTGGTTCACGTCGAAGGAGATCAGAGGGCGCCCCGCCCGCGGGGCGGTCAGTTCGCGCATCAGGGCCAGGCAGTCCGGCGAGAGTGCCGCCGTGATGCCCGACAGGTGCAGCACGCGTCCCGCCCGTACCGCGTCCAGGTCCACGCCCGTCGGTGACATCGCCGACGCGGCCGAGCCCGCCCGGTAGTACGCGACCTCGTGGGCGTCGTCCGCGCGGTCGCCGGCCGTGCGGAAGTAGACACCGGTGGGGCGGTCCGGGTCGCGGCGGACGTGGGAGACGTCGACGCCGTAGCCGCCGATCGCCTCGACGAGGTGGTCGCCGAAGCCGTCGGCGCCGACGCGGCTGACCCACCGGGTGGTGTGGCCGGCCGCCGCGAGCGCGCACGCCACGTTGGACTCCGCGCCCCCGATCGACCGGTGGAACGCGGGGACGTCGGCGAGGCGGCCGGGTCGGGAGGGCAGGAACGTCACCATGGACTCGCCGAGCGCGACAACGTCCACGGCGTGACTCCTTCTCTTCTGCGGGTGGGGCGGTCTCCGTTGACCGCACGTGGCCGAGATGTTAGACAGCGTTAAGCGATATACGCAATGGATGTTGCACAGATTGCAACACGCCTGATCAGGGAGGTTCCGATGGTCCTCGACGCTCTGGCCCGCCTCACCGAGGAACGGGTCGACCACCGTTTCAAGGGCCTCCCGCCGGACGCCGCCGGCCTGACCGTCGGCGAGCTGGCCGCGCAGCGCCGGAACCTCTTCACGGGCGGTTTCACCACACCCGTGCTCGCGCTGTCCGCCGAGCGTCTGGAGCACAACCTGGCAGCGCTGGAGACGTACGCCGAACGGCACGGGCTGGCGTTCGCGCCGCACGGCAAGACCTCCATGGCGCCGCAGCTGTTCCAGCGGCAGATCGAGCGGGGCGCGTGGGGCATCACGCTCGCCGTTCCGCACCAGGCGCGGGTGGCGCGGGCGTACGGGATCCGCCGGATCTTCCTCGCCAACGAGCTGGTCGACGCGGCGGCGCTGCGCTGGGTCGCCGCCGAGCAGGACGCCGACCCCGCCTTCCGGTTCGTCTGTTACGTGGACTCCGTGCGCGGGGTGGAGCTGATGGACGCGGCGCTCACCGCGAGCGGCGCCTCCCGTCCCGTGGACGTCGTCGTCGAGGTGGGCGCCGGTGAGGGGGCGCGCACCGGGGTGCGGACGGAGGCGGAGTGCGCCGCCGTCGCCGACGCGGTGGCGGGCGCGCGGACCCTGCGGCTGGTCGGGGTCGCCGGGTACGAGGGCGAGGTGCCGGGGGCCGATCCGGAGCGGGTGCGGGCCTGGTTGCGGCGGCTGGTGGCGCTGGCCGTCGACTTCGACAAGGCGGGGCGGTTCGCGGGGCTGGACGAGATCGTGGTGAGCGCGGGCGGCAGCGCCTGGTTCGACGCGGTGGCGGACGTCTTCGCGGAGGTCCCGGAGCTGTCGGCGCCGGTACTGAAGCTGCTGCGGTCGGGCGCGTACGTGTCGCACGACGACGGGCACTACGAGCGGCTGACGCCGTTCAACCGGGTGCCGCGGGAGGGCGGTCTGGAGCCGGCGTTCCGGCTGTGGACGCAGGTGGTGTCGCGGCCGACGGCGGAGCAGGCGTTCACCAACGCGGGCAAGCGGGACGCGGCGTACGACCTGGATCTGCCGGTGGCCAAGGTGGTGCGCCGGGACGGGGCGGAGCGGCCGGCGACGGGGATCGAGGTGACCGGTCTGTCCGACCAGCACGCGTGGCTGCGCACTTCCGGGGAGGCGGACCTGGAGGTGGGAGACTGGGTGGGTCTCGGTCTGTCCCACCCCTGCACGTCCTTCGACAAGTGGGTGCTGATCCCCGTGGCGGAGGCGGACGGCACGGTGGTCGACTACATCCGTACGTTCTTCTAGGAGGGCCGGCGCATGGAAGAGCTCGTCATCCGGGACGCGGACGTCGTCGACGGCTCCGGCGACTACTCGTACCGCGCGGACGTGGTGGTGGACGGCGGACGCATCGTCTCCATCGTGAAGGAGGCGGCGGACGCCGGCTGTCAGCGTCCGAAGGCGCGGCGCGAGCTGGACGCGGAGGGGCTGGTGCTGGCCCCCGGCTTCATCGACATGCACGCGCACAGCGACCTCGCGCTGCTGCGCGACCCCGACCACAGCGCCAAGGCGGCGCAAGGCGTGACGCTCGAAGTCCTGGGCCAGGACGGGCTGTCGTACGCGCCGGTGGACGACCGGACGCTGGGCGAGGTGCGGCGGGCGATCGCCGGGTGGAACGGCTCCGGCGACGACGTGGACGTCGACTGGCGTTCGGTGGGCGAGTATCTGGACCGGCTGGACCAGGGCATCGCGGTGAACGCGGCGTACCTGATCCCGCAGGGCACCGTGCGCGCGCTCGCCGTCGGCTGGGAGGACCGCGAGGCCACGCCCGACGAGCTGGACCGGATGCGGCAGTTGGTCGCGGAGGGCATGGAGCAGGGCGCGGTCGGCATGTCGTCGGGGCTGACGTACACGCCGGGCATGTACGCCCCGGACGCCGAACTGACCGAGCTGTGCCGGGTGGTGGCGTCTTACGGCGGCTACTACTGCCCGCACCACCGCTCGTACGGCGCCGGCGCGCTGGAGGCGTACGCGGAGATGGTGGCCCTGACCCGGGAGGCGGGCTGCCCGCTGCATCTCGCGCACGCCACCATGAACTTCGGCGTGAACAAGGGCCGGGCGCCCGAGCTGCTGGCGCTGCTCGACGAGGCGCTGGACGCGGGCGCCGACATCACCCTGGACACCTATCCGTACACGCCGGGCTGCACGACCCTGGTGGCGCTGCTGCCGAGCTGGGCGAGCGAGGGCGGCCCGCAGGAGATCCTGCGGCGGCTCGCGGACGACGGCACGGCCGAGCGGATCCGGCACCACCTGGAGGTCACCGGCTCGGACGGCTGCCACGGCGTGCCGGTGGAGTGGGAGACCATCGAGATCTCGGGCGTCGGCGACCCGGCGCTGGGTGAGTACGTGGGCCGTACGGTCCTGGAGTCGGCGCGGGCGCGCGGGGAGGAGCCCTGGGCGGTGGCGCGGGAGCTGCTGCTGAAGGACCGGCTCGCCCCGACGATCCTCCAGCACGTGGGCCACGAGGAGAACGTGCGGGAGATCATGCGCCACCGGGTGCACACGGGCGGCTCGGACGGCATCCTCCAGGGCGCCAAGCCGCACCCGCGCGCGTACGGGACGTTCCCCCGCTATCTGGGCCACTACGTGCGGGAGCTGGGGGTGCTGTCGCTGGAGGAGTGCGTGGCGCATCTGACGTCGCGCCCGGCGGCGCGGCTGCGGCTGCCGGACCGGGGTCTGGTCCGCGAGGGCTACAAGGCGGACCTGGTGCTGTTCGACCCGCGGACGGTGGACGCCGGATCGACCTTCGCCGAGCCCCGGACGCTGCCGACGGGCATCCCGTACGTGCTGGTCGACGGGCGGTTCGTGATCGAGGACGGGCGGCGCACGGACGTGCTGGCGGGGCGGGCGGTGCGCAGGAGTCCGCGCTGACCGCCCGCCCCGCGGGGCTCGCCGGGCCCGTCAGGGCTTGGGCACGGTGCAGCCGCTCGCGCTCAGGTCGAGGCGGTTGCCGGTGGTGAAGCAGGCGGTGAAGGGGTAGGTCTGCTGGGCGTAGTTGATGCCCTGGCGGACCGTGACGCCGCCGTTCTCGTCGACCTCGCACGGGTTGTTGACCGTGCAGCGGCCGCCGTCCTCGTTGCCGGTGTTGTTGACGGCGACCACCTGGCCGGTGGCGTCGTCGACGACCGGGGAGCCGGAGGTCCCGCCGATGGTGTTGCAGGCGGAGGTGTAGCGGACCGAGTCCTTCCAGGTCCAGTCGCCCTCCTTCAGCCGGTACGCGAAGCCGTCGACGGAGCAGCTGTAGATCCGCTTCCAGTAGCCGGAGACCACGCTGATGGCGGTGCCGGCGGCGGGGCGGCTGCCGCTGAGGGTGAGCGGGTCGATCCCGTACGCGCTCTTGATCTGCGCGTACGTGGTGTTCAGGCGGTAGATCGCCGCGTCGGTGTCGGTCATGGTCGCGTAGACCAGCCGGTCGGCGCGCAGGGTGGCGACCTTGGCGCCGGAGGCGTTCAGCAGGCCGAAGGTGCGGCTGGACGCCCGGTCGGTGAGGACCTGGCCGGGCGCGGGGAAGCCGCTTTCCAGGCAGTGGCCGTTGGTGAGGACCAGCGCCGGGGCGGAGGCGGCCGAGTCCGGCATGCGGACGACGGAGCCGGAGCAGTTGCTCAGCGAGACGGTGCCCGCGAAGTTCACCGCGCCGGCCTTCGGCGCGGTGAGCCCCGACAGGGTGTCCGCGACGGCCCCGACCGTGTCGTTGACGAGATCCGTCAGTGGCGACGTGGCCGGGGCCGTGCCCGTGGTCGTGTCCGCGCCCGTGGGGGATGGCGCGGCGGCGACCGCGGGGGTCGCGCCCGCCCCGGCGAGTGCCAGGGCGCAGAGCGCGACGACGAGAGGTTTTCTCATGGGGGTCCCCTCAATGCGGCGTCGGGCGGCCGGATATCCTCCGGCCGCCCACAAAGTTGTCATGCGCATTGTCAGCACGGCGACGCGTGAGGGGCAAGGCTTTGTTTCCCGCCGGTAACCGAACGCGGCACGGCCCTCAGCCTGACCCGGCCGCATGGAGAAAGGGGAGACCGGGGCGGGGAGGCTCGGTGTGAAGGTCATGAAGGCGCACACCCGGCCCGCACCCGGAAGACACCCGGTCCGCACACCCCGGCTCACCCCGAGACAAAACCACCCGAACCGACGCGTCTCACGTGGCGGAAAACACGGCCCGAAGGGCCATACCGGGCCGTAAGCTCCCAGCATGCAGGTGATCCAGTCGACCAAGCTCGCCAACGTCTGTTACGAGATCCGGGGCCCGGTGCTCGAGGAGGCGATGCGGCTGGAAGCTGCCGGTCACCGCATCCTCAAGCTGAACACGGGCAACCCGGCGGCGTTCGGCTTCGAGTGCCCGCCCGAGATCCTCGAGGACATCCTCCGCAACGTGTCCTCCGCGCACGGCTACGGCGACGCGAAGGGCCTGCTGGCCGCGCGCCGGGCCGTCGTCATGCACAACCAGACGCTCGGCATCGAGACCGACGTCGAGCACGTCTTCATCGGCAACGGCGTGTCCGAGCTGATCGTGATGGCGATGCAGGGCCTGCTGGACGACGGCGACGAGGTGCTGGTCCCCGCCCCGGACTACCCGCTGTGGACGGCGGCCGTCTCCCTCTCCGGCGGCACGGCGGTGCACTACCGCTGCGACGAGCAGTCCGACTGGATGCCGGACCTCGCCGACGTGGAGCGCAAGGTCACCGACCGCACCAAGGCGATCGTCATCATCAACCCGAACAACCCGACCGGCGCGGTCTACGACGAGGCGGTCATCAAGGGTCTCACCGACATCGCCCGCCGCCACAACCTGCTGGTCTGCTCGGACGAGATCTACGACAAGATCCTCTACGACGACGCCGAGCACATCCCGACCGCCTCGGTCGCCCCCGACCTGCTCACCCTCACCTTCAACGGCATGTCGAAGGCCTACCGGGTGGCCGGCTACCGGGTGGGCTGGATGTCGGTCTCCGGCCCGCGCGCCCACGCCGACTCCTACATCGAGGGCCTGACGATCCTGGCGAACATGCGCCTGTGCGCGAACATGCCGGGGCAGCACGGGGTGGTCGCGGCGCTCAGCGGACGCCAGACGATCAACGACCTGGTGCTGCCCGGCGGACGGCTGCGCGAACAGCGGGACACGGCGTACGAGCTGCTGACGCAGATCCCGGGCGTGAGCTGCGTGAAGCCCAAGGGCGCGCTGTACCTCTTCCCGCGGCTCGACCCCGACGTCTTCAAGATCAAGGACGACCGGCGGATGGTGCTGGATCTGCTGCGCCGCGAGAAGATCATGGTCGTGCAGGGCACGGGCTTCAACTGGCCCGAGCCGGACCACTTCCGGGTCGTCACCCTCCCCTCGGTCACGGACCTGCGGGACGCGGTCGGCCGCATCGCCCGCTTCCTGGACGGCTACGGCCAGCACTGACCGTTCCCCGCGCCGAGGGCTGACCGCTGCTCTGAGGGTCGATCACTCTCGACCACGACTCAACTTTAGACAGAATCTAAGCTAGGATGGCTTCCTGTCAGCATCCAGGAGGCCATCCATGTACGAACCGATCCGCTCCAAGTCGGTCCACAGCACGATGGCCGGCCCTGACGACTTCCCGCACCGGTCCCGTGAGGAGGAGCTGGACATCCAGCTCGCGGGCCATCTCGCGGCGCTGCTCGCCGTCACCGACGAGCTGCGCGTGACAGCGCCCTCGGCCGATCTGGACACGGCGGCCGAGCGGCTCACCCAGGAAATCACCCGCCTGCGGGGAGGACGTACGCCGGCCCGTGCGACGACGTCCTCGCGCGGCCGCGAGGCGGACGCCACGGCCCTGCACCGCAGGGCGCACGCCCTCGCCGGACGCGCCCTGGTCGTCGCCGCGTCCCGCGCGGACACGGCGGCGGCGATCCTGGCCGCCGAGCGGATGGACGCACACACCGCGGCCCTGAAGCCGCGCCCGCTGGCGTCCTCCGCCCACTGAGCCCTCTCGGGGCTCTCCCTTGTACGGCCCCGGTCCGCGCGCACCCGCAGCGACGCGCGGACCGGGTGCCCTCACGTCCCGGCCCGGGGCGCCTGCACACCCCCGCTCACGGTGTGAGCACCACCCGGCCGAACACCTCCCCCGCGTCCATCGCCCGGTGGGCGTCCGCCGCCCGGCCCAGCGGCAGCACCGCGTGCACGACGGTGCGCAGGTCCCCGCGCGCGGCGTCGGCGAACTGTTCCGCGCGGACGGCCCGGCGGTCGGGGCCGGGGACGGTGTCGGTGCTGAAGGTGGCGAACGTCAGCGACTTGCGGAAGTCCCGCAGCAGCCGCGTGCCGAAGTCCTCCGGCGGCTGACCTCCCACGACGCCGACCAGCACGTACCGCCCGCCCGCGTGCAGCGTGTCCAGGACGTCCGGCATCCCGGGTCCGCCGACCACGTCGACGACGACGTCGAAGCCGGTCGGTGCGTCCGGGCCGCCGCCCTGGCCCGACCGGTCCAGGACATGGGTCGCCCCCAGCTCCCGCAGCCGCGCGCCCCGCTCCTCGGACGACGTGGTGACCGCGACCGCGCCCGCGCCGCCCCGGGCCGCGAGCTGGACCGCCGTGATCCCGATGCTGCCCGCCGCACCGCGCACCAGCACGGTCTCGCCGGGCGCGAAGTGGGCCTTGCGCAGGGCGAAGTGGGCCACGAGCCCGGAGCCGCCCAGCGTCACCGCGTCCGCGCCGGTCAGGCCGTCGGGCAGCGCGAGGACGTCCTCGACGCGGGCGACGGCCTGCTCGGCGTATCCGCCGGACAGCCCGGTGAACGCCCACACCCGCCGCCCGGTCCACGCGGCGTCGACGCCCTCCCCCACGGCGGTGACGGTTCCCGCGACCTCGCTGCCGAGGAGATGCCCCTCCCGGAACCCGTAGGCGGCGAGGGCGCCCCGGCGGATCACGGCGTCCACCCCGCCCACCCCGATCGCCTCGACAGCGACCAGCACCTGCCCCGGCCCCGGTTCCGGCGCGGGAAGGTCGACGACCTCCAGCCCTTCCGGGTCCCCGAACGCCCTGATCACCACGGCTTTCATCTCCGCTCCTTAAGGTCGGTGGCAGCACCGCCGTCGGACCGTAACGGACGCCCGCGTCCGTTTGAGCGAAGTGAGAGACGATGACCGCCGAAGTGACTCACCCCCTGCGCTCCGACGCCCGCGACAACCGGGCCCGCATCCTGGACGCCGCCCGCACGGTGTTCGGCGAGGAGGGGCTGGGCGCGCCGATGCGTGAGGTCGCGCGGCGGGCGGGGGTCGGCCCGGCGACGCTGTACCGGCACTTCCCGGCCAAGCGGGACCTCCTGACGGAGACGTTCGCCGAGCAGCGGCGGGTGTGCCGTACGGCCGTCCGGGAAGCCCTCGCGGACCCGGACCCGTGGCACGGCTTCCGCACCGTGATCGAGCAGATCTGCGAACTGCACGCACACAGCCGGGGGTTCGCGGACGCCTTCATGGCGGCGTTCCCCGAGGTGATGGACTTCGCGGCCGACCGGGAGCAGTCCCTGCGCGCGGTGGCCGAACTGGCCCGGCGGGCCCGGGAGGCCGGCCGGCTGCGACCGGACTTCGTCGTGGACGACCTGGTGCTGGTCCTGATGGCCCACCGGGGCCTCCAGGACACACCGCGCGACGCGAGGGTCGCCGCCTCCCGCCGCTACGCGGCCTATGTCATCGAGGCGTTCCGCGCACCGGGGGCGGTCACCCCCCTCCCCCCGGCGGCGCGCCTCGCGGGTGCCCTCACTCGTACGACACAACGGTGAGCCCGTAGCCGGTGCTCATGAAGTCGACCCACAGATACATGTCGCCCTTCGCGAAGCTGAGTTCGCCGGGCTCGGCTTCCGGGTCCGGGCGCCAGCCGTCCTGTCGCGCCGCCGTCCGGTAGTGCGCCGCCACCTCGGCGCGGGTGCCGGGGAAGGCGTAGGTCCGCGTGGTGGACACCACGACGTCCCCGCTGTCCGCGAAGCAGTGCGGTGCGTCCTCCTCGGCCCCCCGGGTGACGGTCGCCCGGTCGGGCCGGGAGTCCAGGATGCCGAGGGCCCCCACCTCCCTGACCCGGGACTCGGTCCCGTCACAGTCGCGGGTGAGCTCCATCAGCGAGCAGCCGGTGAGGGCCGAGGCCATGAGCGCGGTGGCCAGGATCCGGCTCACCGTGCGGGTGCGGGCGGTCTTCACGGACAAGCGGGGCTCCCGGGGCGGTCGTTGTGAGGCTTCCGGAGAGGTATGACCCTTCGGCGCCGCCCAGGGTTGCGGACGTTTCGCCGACAGTTCGGCAACCGCCGAAGCGTTCGGACCGTAGCGTGCCGAGTCCCGCGCGGAAGTGGCCCGCGCTCGTGACCTGGAGGTTCCCCGTGCCGGAGAAGGATGCGAAGCAGCAGCTCGTGGAGCGGTTCCGGGAGGTCAACGGGGACCATCCGATGACCGCCGCGGACGACGCCTATGTCAGCGCGCAGTTCGTCACGCTGGAGGACCTGTGCGCGGTACAGGGCCGCGACGCCGATGAGGTCCGCCGGCTGATGCTGGACGGGCGTCTCCCTCTTCCGGGATATCTGCGGTCCGACGGCGCCGAGATGGTGCCGGCCGATCTGTTCGCGCTCGCCGACGAGGCCGGCGGCGTCGACCGCCTCGAAGCGTGGTTCACCGCTCACTGGGCCGACCCGGCCGCTGGGAAGGCGGAGTGGGACGCGTATCTCAGCGGCCAGTACGTGTGCCTGCACTCGGTGACCCCGGCCACCATCCGGCGGAAGGACCGGTTGACGGCTGCGATCGGTGCCGCCGTGGACGAACCGGACGCCGGTTCGGTGCGGTGGACGGAGCGGCTGCACGCCCTGGTCGACGAACTCGACGCGCTGGAACCGGCGTTCACGGCCTACGACCGCCTCCGCTTCGGCGGACCCACGTCCCGGGACACCTGCATCGACGCGGTACGGGCCCGCTTTCCTCGCGGGTGACCCGGGCCCGGACGGGGGCGGCGCTCGCGAGTCGGTCGAGACGCCCCGCCGCCCGGGCGGCCGGGCGTCCGGGTCAGCTCGCCGTGGATCCGAGCGTCAGCATCGCCTCGGCGACCGCGCCGGCCGCCGGCTCGGGGAGCGCGGTGGCGGCCTCCTCCAGGACGAGCAGCCGTGCCCCGGGGATCTCGCGTGCGATCGCCTCGCCGTTGCCGACGGGGAAGAACCGGTCGCGGCGGCCGTGGACGACGAGCGTGGGGACGCCGATCTCGGGCAGGCGCTCGCGCCAGCGGGGTGCGCAGTCGAGCCGGGAGAACACCATGCCCAGCTGGTTGGCCATCTGGACCGCCGGTGCTGTGCCGGGCGTACGGTCCCAGATGCGCGCGGCGACGGCGCGTGCCGTCTCCGGGTCGTCGCCGAGGATCTCCGCACCGGCGGCGGCGAAGTGCGCGACCGCCTCACGGTCGCTCCAGTCCGGCATCGCGTGGGCGAACAGCCGGCTCATCGTCGCCCGGTCGTGGTCGGGGAGGTCGTCGTCGGACGGGCCGGGGGCGACCGCGCGGGTGCCGACCAGCGTGAGCGCGGAGAACGCGCCCGGATGATCGAGCGCGGCCACCTGGGCGACCATGCCGCCGACGCCGATCCCCGCCAGGTGAGCGGGCCCGCCACCGAGTACGCCCGCGAGGGCAGCCGCGTCGGCGGCGAGGTCGCGCAGGGTGTAGGCGGGCGCCTCCGGATCCGCCGTCGTCGACTCCCCGCTGTCGCGCAGGTCGTAGCGCACGGCACGGCGCCCGCCGGCGGCGAGCCGCTCACAGAGCGCGTCGGGCCAGGAGAGCATCGTCGTCCCGCCCACGAGCAGGACGAGGGGAGCGTCGTCGTCACCGAACGACTCGACGCCCAGGGTGATCCCGTTGGCGTCGACGGTGGTGGTGGTACCAGTGATGCGCGTCATGACACGGCAGACTCCGTCCGCCACCCGAACTCATCGCTTACGGTCCGGTCCGCATCACGTGGGGCCGGAGCCGGACGTCGAGTGCGGCACCGACGTCAGGGCAGTTCCGGATGGTGTCGAGGAAGGCGCGCAGCACCGGGGAGTGGTCGCGGGCCGCGGTGGGCCGTACGGCTATGGGTGATACGGGGCGGCTGAGGGGCCGAGGACGCTCAGGAGGGCCAGTGCTTCGGCGCTCGGGGATCCCAGCGGGGCGCTGTAGAGCACGAGGTGTTGGTCGCGGTCGGTGAGTGCGAGTGTGTCGCAGTCGACGGTGATCTCCCCGACGGCCGGGTGACGGAAGGACTTCGTCAGCGTCGGCGCGGCCTGGACGTCGTGCCGTTCCCAGAGCCGGGCGAAGTCCGCGCTGCCCCCGCGGAGGTCGTCGACGAGGCCGGTCACCGCGGGATCCGCCGGGTAGCGGGCGAGGGTGGCCCGCAGTTGCAGCACCACGTGGTGGCGGAACTCGGCGGCGTCGGAGATCCCGTACAGCGGCGCACCGGCGTGCTGCGGGGCGAGGAATGCCCGGCGGGCGAGGTTGCGGTCCTCGGGGGCGAGCGCGGCGAAGTCCTCCATGAGAGCGGCTGTGAGGTCGTTCCAGGCGAGCACCTCGAAGGTGGCGGACACGACGAAGCCGGCCGTCTGCGGCAGCCGTTCGAGAAGGGCGAGGATGCTCGGGCGGACGTCACGCCGGTGCAGTGCCACACGGTTGGGCGCGGTGCCCGCCAGGACGTGGAGATGATCCGATTCGGCGTCCGTGAGCAGCAGGGCGCCCGCGATCCCGGCGAGGACGTCCCCTGAGGGCCGTGATGCGGCTCTGCCTTGTTCGAGGCGGATGTAGTACTCCGTGGAGATGTGTGCCAGGACGGCCACCTCCTCCCGCCGAAGGCCCGGCGTCCGCCGTCGCGGGCCCGGAGGCAGACCGACGTCCTGGGGGCGCAGCCGTTCGCGACGGCTGCGGAGGAAGGCGCCCAGCTCCTGCTTGTTCATACTCCGAGTCTGCTCGATCCGCGGAGCGGCATCCTGGTACAGCTTGTGCCTGTATCGGGTCGGCGGACCGGCGAACACTCGAGCCATGACCACCGACACGGACATCACCCCCATCGGCCTGCTGAACGACAAGGTCGTGCTCATCACCGGCGCCAGCCGCGGCATCGGCGCCGCCGCGGCCCGGCTCTTCGCCCGGGAAGGCGCCAAGGTCGTACTGACCGCCCGCAGCACCGACGCCCTCGAGCGGCTCGTGACCGAGATCCGCGCCGGCGGCGGCGTCGCCGATGCGACTCCGTTGGATCTCGCCGACGACGCGAGCATCCGCGCCGCGGTCGATCACGTCCGGCAGCTGCACGGACGGCTCGACGGCGCCTTCAACAACGGCGCGTTGCCTCAGCGGCAGGTCGGCCCGGTCGACACGACCGGCGAGGAGGACATCGACGAGCAGTTCGCCGTGAACTTCCGCTCGCACTGGATCGCCATGAACGCCCAGGCCGCCCTCATGCGACAGGGCGGAGGAGGGGCCATCGTGAACACCTCCAGCATCGGCAGCCGCCGCGCCAATCCCGCCCTGCCCGCCTACGGGGCCATGAAGCGCGCGCTCAACAGCCTCACCGAGACCGCCGCGGTCAACTGGGCTCCCGCCGGCATCCGGGTGAACGGCATCACCCCCGGCGGCACCTCCACCGAGATGATCGACACCTGGGAGGCGGCCACGCCCGGCATCATCGAGCAGTTGACCGCGTCGATCCCGCTGGGCCGGATGGCCCGCCCGCATGAAGTCGCCGAAGCGGCCGCCTGGCTGCTCAGCGACCGCGCCTCGTATGTGACCGGCGCGATCCTGCCGGTCGACGGCGGCGCGGGCGCCTGACCGGGGCGACGCCTGCGCCGCCGTCGCTTCCATTCCCAGATTCACGCGGCGTAGGCGCGGCCGATGGCCGCGTGTTCGCCCGGGACATTCATGGCGCGTGAGGACGGGGTCGATCAGCCGACCCGAGAAACGCGGGACGGAACCCAGTAGTCAGGCCGTGGCGGCGAGTGTGTCGTCACGCTGCCGGGCGAGGTGGTCTGCCGCACCGACCATCAGTGCGTCGAGGTGCTCGCGCGTGGCGAGCAGGGCGGAAATCTGCGCGTCGATACGCTCGCGCTCACGTCGCATCACGTCCAGCGCCTGCACGGTGATGTCGCCCGAGGGAGTGTCGACGCACGGCAGCAGCGTGGCGATCGTCTCGCTCGACAGGCCACCGTCGAACAGCCGACGCAGCAGGCGTACGCGGTCCACCGCGTCATCCGCATAGAGCCGCTGCGCACCCGCCGTCCGGGTGGAGGTCAGCAGGCCACACTGCTCGTAGTACCGGAGCGAGCGGATGCTGACGCCCGTGCGGGCGGACAGCTCGCCGATGCGCATCCGCCGGTCATCCTTGCCCACTGTGACCTCCGCCACTTCCTGTTGAACCTGACATCTATGTCAGATTCTACGCTGCGACCGGAACCGCAACAGGAAAGGACACCATCGTGGAGATCGTGGGATCGGTCGCTCTGGTCACCGGGGCCAATCGCGGGCTCGGCAGGGAATTCGTCGAGCAGCTGAGAGAGCGGGGTGCCAAGAAGGTGTACGCCGCCGCGCGCGACACCAGCACCATCACGACGCCGGGCGTCGTGCCCGTGGCACTGGACGTGCTCGACCCGGAAAGCATCGAGCGGGCCGCCCAGCAGACGGGGGACGTCACCCTGCTCGTCAACAACGCCGGGATCGCGACCGGCCAGAACCTCATCCGCGGCGACCTTGCGGAGGTCCGCCGGGAGATGGAGGTCCACTTCTTCGGCACGCTGTCGGTCACCCGTGCCTTCGCCGACATCCTCGGCGGCAACGGTGGCGGGGCCGTCATCAACGTCCTGTCGGTGCTGTCCTGGTTCTCCTGGGACGGGGCAACGTCGTACTCGGCCGCGAAGGCGGCGGAGTGGAGCCTGACCGCCGGCACGCGCGTCGAACTGGCCGGGCAGGGCACGCAGGTACTGGGCGTGCACCTCGGCTCCGCCGCCACCGACATGACGGCCGACTACGACGGGCCCAAGCTCACGCCGAGCGAGGTCGTCGGGGCCACGCTCGACGGTCTGGCCGACGGCGCGGTCGAAGTCCTCGCGGACGAGTGGAGCCGGACCACGAAGGCCGGCCTCGCCCAGGACCCGGCGGAGTTCTACGCCGCGGCCGTGCGCCCCATCCAGAAGCGCACGGCTTTCGCGGCGGAAGGGCAGGAAGACGGCACCGGCGTCAGGATTCGGCGTGACGGCGTAGGACCGGGGCCAGACAGGGCACGTGCGGGCCGGTGAGGTCCGTCAGATCGTCCGGGGAGCGGACGAGGACGAGCCGGTCGAGTTCGGGGGTGCGGCCGAGCGCGTGCTCGGTCTCCGTGAGGGACGCGTGGCGGGCGAACAGCCGGTCGGCAGGGTGAGGCGGGGCCTGGAACAGGATGCCGGCACTGTTGTTCGGCTGCCGTATGACCAGCCAGGGGGTGAGGTCGTCGGCGGGTGTGTCGACGCCGGTCTCCTCGGCCAGTTCACGGGCCGCGTGGCGGCGCAGGGCGGTCATGTCCAGAGGTTCGCCGTCCGGCGGGGGTTCGACCGTGCCGCCCGGGAGCTGCCAGCGGCCGGGGAACGTGGTCCAGGACGCCATCCGGCCCACCAGCAGCCGCCCGTCGTCCGAGGGTTGCGCGACCGACACGAACAGGGACGGCAGCCGTACGGTCGCGCCGGGCAGTCCGCGCGGGACGAAGTGCCGGTACGTCGCCCGGACCCAGGTCAGGACGAGGCCGTCGCGTTCGTCGTGGGTCAGGTTCGTGCACCCGGCCACCGGTCCGTCGAACAGGGCGGGGTTGGCCCGCACGGCGGCGGCCCAGGCCTCGTCCATGGCGCCACGGTCCCGCGGTGACAGCCGCGGCGGTGGGGCCTCCAGCAGTCGGAGCCGGCCGGCGTCGAAGAGATCCACACCGGGACCGTATCCCGCGATTCCCGGTCAGCTCGGCCCGACGCGGAGGAACGTCCGGTTCACGTGGGCCGTCGCCCGGGAGGGATCCCCGCTGACGTAGTTTCGTTTCGGGGAGACCGGCCGTCACCCGGGCCAGTCAGGGCCGTCACAGGCGAGGAGCGGTACATGGACGACGGGCGGGACGCGGGGGCACCGGGGCCACGGAGGCCCCAGGAGGACACGGTTGCGTGCGATCTGTGGCGAGCTGTCGACGCGCTTCTTCGAACGGGACGACGTCGTACGGACGCTGGTGGTGACGCTGCTCGCCGGGCAGCACTCGCTGGTGCTCGGGCCGCCCGGGACCGCGAAGTCCGAGCTGGCGCGGGAGCTGACGGGCCGGATCGACGGGGCCGCCTACTGGGAGATCCTGCTGTCGAAGTTCACCGCGCCGACGCGGATGTTCGGGCCGATCGACGTGGCCGCGCTGGCGCGGGGCGAGTACCGGCAGGTGTACGACGGGCGCGCGACCACCGCGCACGTGGCGTTCATCGACGAGATCTTCAAGTGCTCGACGGCCGCGCTGAACGAGACGCTCGGCTATCTCAACGAGCGGATCTACCACCCCGAGAACGGCGGCCCCCCGATCCGCTGCCCGCTGATCGGCGCGATCACCGCGAGCAACGAACTCCCCGACGGGGAGGACTCGGCCGCGATCTACGACCGGCTGCTGGTGCGGATCGAGGTCGGTTACCTGGAGGACCCGTCGAACTTCGCCGCGCTCGTACGGTCCGCCGTCGGCCGGCCCGCCGAACCCGCGCCGCGCACCACCCTCGAACTGGCAGCGCTCCAGCGCGCGGTGGGCGAGGGCGTGCCCGCCGTGGACGTGCCCGACGCGATCGTGGACGCCGTGGTGACGCTGCGGGCAGCCTTGCGCCGCAAGGAGCTCGTCGCCTCCGACCGGCGGTGGCGGCAGGCGGTCGCGCTGCTCCAGGCGTCCGCGTACCTGGACGGGCGGACGGCGGTCGCGGAGACCGACCTGTCGGTGCTGACGCATGTGCTGTGGGACTCCCCCGCCCAACGCCCGGTCGTGGAGCGGGAGGTGCTGAACCTGGTGAACCCGGACGCCCGCGAGGCGCTCGACCTGGCCGACGTGATCGAGGAGCTTGAGGCGCAGCTCGACGCGATGGCCGGGCAGTCGCGGGAGGCGCTGAGCGAGTGGGTCATCAAGAACGCCCACCACAAGCTCGCCATGGCGGGCAAGCGGCTGGAGCGGCTGCGCGAGGAGGCGGCGGGCGCTGGCCGGTCCACCGCGGCCATCGACCGGGTCACCGGCCGCCAGCGCGCGGTCCGCGCCCGGGTCCTCACCGAGGCGCTGGGCGTGGACGCGTCCATGGTGCCGACCCAGCTCTGAGGCGCGCATGGACGAGGAGACCCAGCGGCTCGACGCCCCCCAGCCGCTCGACACGCTCACGCGGCGGGCCGGCCGGTGGCTGGCCCGGTCCGCCGCCCCCGCCGAACGCCACACCACGGCCGTGGTCGCCGACCCCTACGACCGGGTCGCGTGGCGCGACGTGTACGCGCAGTCGGCGGCGCTCCGCGAGCTGGCGGCGCAGCTGCTCACCCGGCACGCGTACGCGCCCGACCTGCTGGCGGACGTGTTCCTGTGCGCGTACCAGGCCGCCCCGCGCCTGCGGGACCGGGCGGTGATGGCCCCGTCGCACCTGCTCCACCACCAGGTCGTGGCCGCGCTGACGCAGTCCCCGGACTTCGCCGCGCTGCACCGGGACACGGCGGGCGACGCGTACGCCGCCGCCCTGGCCGTACTCGCTCAGTCGTCCGCGCTGCGCGGGCTGCTGGAGCGGTCGCGGGAGGCGAGGGAGCGGTCCGGGCGGGCGGACCAGGCCCGGCAGCGGGCGGAGGCCGCCGCGGCCGACGTGGGTGAGGCACTGCGGCAGGCCGCCGAGGCGGCCGGTGGGCAGGGGGAGGTGCCGGCCCCGGCCGTCGCCGCTGTGCGCCGGGCGGTGGAGGCGGCCGAGGCCGCCGAGGACGAGGCCCGGCGGGAGGACGGCGCCGCGGCGCAGGCGATGGCGGCGGCGGTCCCCGGCATCCGGTCGGCCGCCCGCACCGCCGCGTCGGCGGCCGCGGAGGCCGTCCGGCAGGAGGCCGCGCTGATGCGGGCGTGGGGCGTGGAGGCGGGCGAGACGGAACGGATGCCGTTCGACGAACGCGCCCGCCTCGCCGAACGGCTGCGCTCCGGGCGGCTCGCCGCGTGGGCCGACCTGATCGGCCGCTTCCGGCAGATGGCCGCCGGCGAGCGCGCCCGCAGGGTGGAGAACGCCACCGGCGAGCTGGTCGGCGTCACCCTTGGCGACGATCTCTCGCGCGTCATCCCCTCCGAACTGGCGGTCCTCGGCGTCCCGGAACTGCGCGCGGTGTTCGCCGCCCGCTATACCGCCGGGGAGCTGATGCTGTACGACAGCCGGGGCGAGCAGAGCACCGGCAAGGGCGCGATCGTCGCGTGCGTGGACACGTCGCACTCCATGTACGCGGAGGGGCCCGGCGGGATCACCCGGGAGGCGTGGTCCAAGGCGTGTGCGCTGGCGCTTCTGGACCAGGCGCGCCAGGCCGGCCGGGACTTCGTCGGCATCCTGTTCTCCGCCGCCGACAAGCTCCAGGTCTTCCGCTTCCCGGCCGGCCGGCCCGCCCCCGTGACGGAGGTCCTGGACTTCGCGGAGACCTTCCTCGGCGGCGGCACCGACTTCCAGCGCCCGCTGGGGACGGCCGCGAAGATCCTGGAGGAGGAGTTCGACGACGCGTCCCGGGCACGCGGCGACATCGTCCTGATCACCGACGACGCCTGCGAGGTCTCGGAGAACTGGACGCGCGCGTGGAACGCCGTCAAACGCCGCCTGGACTTCCGCCTCTTCGGCATCGCCGTCGCCACCCCCGACACCGCCACCGCCACCGGCTCGGTCCTGGAGTCCCTCTGCGACAACCTCCGCACGGTCGACGACCTGACGGACGTCCACACGACGGCGGACCTGTTCCGCGTGATCTGACCCGGTCCGGCCGCGCGTCGGGGCGGGACGCCGAACGCCCCGGTCCGAGTGGAACCGGGGCGTCCGTCGGTCTCGGCACGTTCGTGAGCCCCTGGGCGGGCCGTGCCGAAGGGGGC
>MUNG01000090.1 GCA_002154585.1 Streptomyces pseudogriseolus | reverse complement strand
GCACCACCCGCACGCCCCTTCCCCCGCGTCCCGAGGGCCTCATTCTGACGCACCCCGGCCCGATTCGGGTGTCGGACCGGCGGCACCGCCTGCGCGGCCGGGTCGCCCTGGGGAAAGGACACCGGGCAGCCCCGGCGAACCGGACGGCCCGCTACTTCACCACCTGGACCGTCGTCCCCGCCGTGCCGAAGGTCCAGAGGGCCTTGCCGTCCTGTTTGGCGACGCGGATGCCGCCCGTCTGGGCGCCGGGGTCGGCGGGTGGGGGTGAGGAGCCGTCGACCGCGTTGGAGAACGCGACGAAGACGCCGGACTTCTGGGCGAAGTACATGATGTGCTCCACCGGGACGCCGTCGCTGCCGTTGGTGGCCTCCGTGCGGGTGCCGATCGCGTAGGCGCCGGGGTCCGGGGCGACCGTGCCGGGCCACACCGGGAAGGAGCGGCGGGCGGCGTCGCTGGCGTCGACGAGCCAGACGCGCTTCTGGCCGAGGGAGTAGACGATGCGGCGGCCGGTGCCGGAGTCGGCGGGCACGGCCGGCGTGCGCGGCTTCTCCGGCGGGGCGGCGGACGGCTTGGGGTCCGCCGTCGCCGTGGCCTTCGGCGGAGTGGCGGCGGCGACAGGCTTGGTGCCCTGGTCCGCCTGGACGGCCAGGACCGCCACCACGGCTATCGCCCCCGTGGTCAGCCCGGTCACCCAGGCCCACGAAGGAAGACGGGCAGACACCGGTACGCACTCCTCAGCCACCGACAGCGGGTCGGATCATCCTACTGCCAGCGGCGGACGCCTCCGGAGTCAGTCGAGGACCGGCAGCAGCTCCGGCAGATGGCCGTCCGAGGCCTGAGCGGCGCNNGGCGGCCGGCCGCCTCCGCGACCGCGATCAGGTCCTTGACCGACTTGTAGGACCCGTAGGAGGAGCCCGCCATGCGGGAGATGGTCTCCTCCATCAGCGTCCCGCCCAGGTCGTTCGCGCCCGAGCGCAGCATCTGAGCCGCGCCCTCCGCGCCCAGTTTGACCCAGCTCGTCTGGATGTTGGGGATCCACGGGTGGAGCAGGAGCCGCGCCATCGCCGTCACCGCGCGGTTGTCGCGGACGGTCGGGCCGGGGCGGGCGATGCCGGCCAGGTAGACGGGGGCGTTGGTGTGCACGAAGGGCAGCGTCACGAACTCGGTGAAGCCGCCGGTGCGCTGCTGGATGCCGGCCAGGGTGCGCAGGTGGCCGAGCCAGTGGCGGGGCTGGTCGACATGGCCGTACATCATCGTGGACGAGGAGCGGATGCCCAGCTCGTGGGCCGTCTCGACGACCTCGATCCAGGTCGCCGCCGGCAGCTTGCCCTTGGTGAGGATCCAGCGGACCTCGTCGTCGAGGATCTCCGCGGCCGTGCCCGGGATCGTGTCGAGGCCGGCCTCCTTCGCCGCCGTGAGCCACTCGCGGATCGACATCCCGGTGCGGGTCGCGCCGTTCACCACCTCCATCGGGGAGAAGGCGTGGACGTGCATGCCGGGGACGCGTTCCTTCACGGCCCGCGCGATGTCGAAGTAGGCGGTGCCGGGCAGGTCGGGGTGGATGCCGCCCTGCATGCACACCTCCACCGCGCCGACGTCCCACGCCTGCCGGGCGCGGTCGGCGACCTGCTCCAGCGACAGCGTGTACGCGTCGGCGTCGGTGCGGCGCTGCGCGAACGCGCAGAAGCGGCAGCCGGTGTAGCAGACGTTGGTGAAGTTGATGTTGCGCGTGACGATGTACGTCACGTCGTCCCCCACCGCCGACCTGCGCACGTCGTCCGCGACCCGGCACAGCGCGTCCAGCGCCGGACCGTCCGCGTGGAACAGGGCCAGCGCCTCCGCGTCCGTGAGCTTCGTGGGGTCGTCGGCCGCCGTGCGCAGCGCCTCGCGGACGTCGGTGTCGATGCGCTCGGGGACCATGCCGGGGGCGGCGGCCTCGCGCAGCGCGTCCCAGTCGCCGTACACCTCGTCGAAGTCGGCGCGGCGGTCGCCGGTGCGGCCCTCCGTGTCGATGGTGCGGTGCAGGTCGGTGCGGCCGGCGGCGGTGAACGCCTCGTCCGGCTCCTGCCAGGGCAGCCCTTCGGGCAGCGCGTCCGGGAGGGCGAGCCCGGTCTCCGGGTCGGCGAGCGCGGCGACGTGCGGACGCAGCCGCGGGTCCAGCCAGGGCTCGCCGCGCCGCACGAACTCCGGGTAGACGCAGAGCCGTTCGCGCAGTGCGAAGCCGGCCGCGCGGGACTGCTCGGCCAGTTCCTCGATCTGCGGCCACGGGCGTTCGGGGTTGACGTGGTCGATGGTGAGCGGGGAGACCCCGCCCCAGTCGTCGATGCCGGCCGCGATCAGCCGCCCGTACTCGGCGTCGACCAGGTTCGGCGGGGCCTGGAGGCAGGCGGTGGGGCCGAGGACGAGGCGGGCGACGGCGACCGTGGCGACCAGCTCGTCCAGTTCCGCGTCCGGCATGCCGCGCATGGCGGTGTCCGGCTTGGCGCGGAAGTTCTGGATGATCAGTTCCTGGATGCCGTGGTGGGCGCGGGCGGTCTTCCGCAGCGCGAACAGGGACTCCGCCCGCTCCTC
Source organism: Streptomyces pseudogriseolus (assembly GCA_002154585.1). Lineage (GTDB taxonomy): Bacteria > Actinomycetota > Actinomycetes > Streptomycetales > Streptomycetaceae > Streptomyces > Streptomyces pseudogriseolus. Next base: position 7,287 of record MUNG01000090.1, on the reverse strand, counting down.
GTACGTCTCGCCGATGCCGATGAGGATGCCGGAGGTGAAGGGCACGGAGGAGCGCCCGGCGTCCTCCAGGACCCGCAGCCGCACGGCCGGTTCCTTGTCGGGGGAGCCGAAGTGGGGGCCGCCGGGCTCGGACCACAGACGCGTCGCGGTGGTCTCCAGCATCATGCCCATGGACGGGGCGACCGGCTTGAGGCGCTGGAAGTCCGTCCAGGACAGCACGCCCGGGTTGAGGTGCGGGAGGAGTCCCGTCTCCTCCAGGATCCGGATGGAGATCGCGCGGACGTAGGCGATCGTGTCGTCGTAGCCGTGCGCGTCGAGCCACTCGCGCGCCTCGGGCCAGCGGTCCTCGGGCTTGTCGCCGAGGGTGATGAGGGCTTCCTTGCAGCCGAGCGCGGCGCCCTTGCGGGCGATGTCCAGCACCTCGTCCGGCGACATGAACATCCCGTGCCCGGCCCGGCGCAGCTTGCCGGGCACGGTGACGAACGTGCAGTAGTGGCACTTGTCCCGGCACAGCCGCGTCAGCGGGATGAACACGCTCTTCGAGTACGTGATGACGCCCGGCCGCCCCGCCGCCTCCAGGCCCGCGTCGCGGACCCGGGCGGCGGAGGCGGAGAGGTCCGTCAGCTGCTCACCGCGGGCCTGGAGCAGCACGGCGGCCTCGGAGACGTCCAGGGAGACTCCGTCGCGGGCGCGCCTGAGCGCGCGGCGCAGGGAGTTCTCGGTCGGGCCGCCGGTTCCGGACGTCGCGGAAGTCGTCATGCCTTGAGCATACGTTCGGCGTGATCAGGACCTCTGACCGTCCACGAACGGCTGGAGCGCGTCCAGCGCCCGCAGCGCCTCCGCCTCCCCGGCCGGCGGCAGCTGCGCCACGACCTCCTCGACGCCCAGCTCCGCGAAGTGCTCCAGCTTGCCCGCGCTGGGACGGACCGCGTACGGGACGACCTGGAGGGCGGCCGGGTCCCGGCCGGCATCGGCCCAGGCGATCCGCAGGGCGGGCAGCGCCTCGGTCAGGCCGCGCCCGCCGATCGGCAGCCAGCCGTCGGCGTAGGCGCAGATGTCGGCGAACAGCTTCGGTCCGGCCGCCCCGCCGACCAGGGTGCGCGGGCCGCTCACCGGGCCACGCGGCTTCTGCACCGGCTTGGGGTACGCGACGCTCGCCCGGACGGCGCCGAACTCCCCGTCGTACGGCGTCGGTTCGTCGGCCCACAGGGCGCGCATCAGGCCGATCCGGTCACGCACCAGGGCGCGCCGGGTGCGCCACTCCACGCCGTGGTCGGCGGCCTCCTCCACGTTCCAGCCGAAGCCGACGCCGAGGGTGAAGCGGCCGCCGGAGAGGTGGTCCAGGGTCGCGATCTGCTTGGCGAGGTCGATCGGGTCGTGCTGCGCGGCGAGCGTGATGCCGGTGCCGAGCCCGAGCCGTTCGGTGACGGCCGCGGCCTGGCCGAGCGCCACGAAGGGGTCGAGGGTGCGGCCGTACTCGCGGGGCAGCTCGCCGCCGGCCGGGTAGGGGGTGGTGCGCTCGACGGGGATGTGCGTGTGCTCGGGCAGGTACAGCCCGGCGAACCCCCGCTGTTCCAGCTCCCGGGCCAGCCGGACCGGGGTGATCGTCTCGTCGGTGAGGAAGATCGTGACGGCGATGCGCATGGGCGGCCTTTCGTACGCGGACGACGCCCCATGCATACCCGCCCGCTCCCCTCCTGTCCATACCGACCGGTCGGCATCGCGCCGACGGCCACAACCGGATCACACCGGAAGCCGCCCCACCTCACACCGGCGGTCGCCCCGGACACGGCCCGAAATCCGTCGATTCCCTTCCCTTCCACGGCAGTTCACTGCTCAATACGAAGGTTGCACCGCACCACCCCTGCATCACCCACCCCTGTCCTCACCGACACCCGGGAGCAGCAGCATGTGCGAGGAGCATCAGGCCGGCGTCGGACGGCGCGCCGTCTTCCTGACGGGCGCCGCCGCCGCGTTTACGTTGGGGAGCGTGAGCTTCGCCTCCGCGGCCGAGGGCGGCCGCAGCCAGTCCAGGACCGTACGGGGCACCCTGCCCACCGGCTCCCCCGACTTCGTGTACGTGCCGGTCGAAGTGCCGCACGGCGTACGCGAGATCAAGGTCGCCTACACCTACGACCGGCCCCAGGTCCCGGCCGGCACCGCGGGCAACGCCCTCGACATCGGCGTCTTCGACGAGCGCGGCACCGGCCTCGGCGGCGAGGGCTTCCGCGGCTGGTCCGGCGGGGCGCGCACCGAGTTCTTCCTGCGCGCCGACGAGGCCACCCCCGGCTACGTCCCCGGCCCGGTGCGCGCGGGCACCTGGCACATCGCGCTGGGCCCGTACACGGTCGCCCCGCAGGGCCTGGCCTACGAGATCACCGTGACGCTGACGTTCGGCGGGCCGGGCCGCACGCCCCGGCCCGTGTACCCGCCGGAGCGGGCGAAGGGGCGGGGGCGGGCCTGGTACCGGGGCGACTGCCATCTGCACTCCTGGCACTCCGACGGCCGCCGCACGCCCGCGGAGATCGCCGCGCTCGCCCGCGCGGCCGGGCTGGACTTCGTCAACTCCAGCGACCACAACACCTCCTCCGCGCACGCCCACTGGGCGGAGGCGGCCGGGGACGACCTGCTGGTGCTGCTCGGCGAGGAGGTCACCACCCGCAACGGCCACGTGGTGGCGCTCGGCACCGACCCCGGCACCTTCGTCGACTGGCGCTACCGCGCCCGCGACAACCGCTTCGGCCGGTTCGCCCGGCAGATCCGCCGGGCCGGCGGCCTGGTCGTGCCCGCCCATCCGCACGCCACCTGCATCGGCTGCAACTGGAAGTTCGGCTTCGGCGAGGCGGACGCGGTGGAGGTGTGGAACGGCCCCTGGACGCCCGACGACGAGGTGGCGCTGGCCGACTGGGACGGCATGCTGGTCGCCTCCGTGCGGCAGGGCCGCGACTGGATCCCGGCCATGGGCAGCAGCGACGCGCACCGCGACCCGGACGTGGTGGGCCTGCCGCAGACCGTGGTGCTCGCCGACGACCTCAGCCGCCGCGCGATCCAGGACGGCATCCGCGCGGGCCGCGCCTACGTCGCCGAGTCCGCGGACGTCTCCGTCGCCTTCTCCGCGTCCGGCCCGCGCGGCGAACACGCGGGGATCGGCGAGCGGCTGCGGGTCCCGGACGACTCCCCCGTCACCGTCCGCACCGAGGTCACCGGCGCCCCCGGCTGCACCGTCCGCCTCGTCACCGACCAGGGCGTGCTGCACACCTCCGCGCCGCTGCCGGCGGGCGGGGCCGGCGTCGTGGAGTGGCGCACCACCCCCGCGTACGCCGCGTACGTGCGCGCGGAGGTACGGCACCCGGCCGCCGCCGGGCCGCTGCCCGGAAGCTTGGCCGCTTTCACCAACCCCGTCTTCCTCGGCCGCCGGTAGGCTCGGCGCCACGATGACTTCTCGCGCCGAACGCCGATACCGCGTCGTCACGGCCTTCCAGCGCCGCGTCGGGAACCCGCTGCTGCGGCGGATGCCGTTCCAGACCCTGCTGGAGACCACCGGCCGCGTGTCGGGCCTGCCCCGCACCACCCCGGTGGGCGGGCGGCGCGTCGGCGACACGTTCTGGCTGGTGTCGGAGTTCGGCGGACGCAGCCAGTACGTGCGCAACATCGCGGCGGACCCCCGGGTGCGGGTGCGCATCCGGGGCCGCTGACACACCGGCACCGCCCGTCCGCTGCCCGGCGACGACCCCGTCGCCCGGCTGCGCACCCTCCCCCGGTTCAACAGCGCCGCCGTGCGGGCGCTCGGGGCCGAACTGCTCACGGTACGAGTGGATCTGGACGGATGAGGTCACAGATGTGGGGAGTCCGTGGCGGCCCGTCGATCCCCGTGTGATCGGTGTCTCGCACGGCTGACTCATGCGTCAGGAGAAGGCAGACTGGCGTAGTTGCTCGGAATGCATAGGGGGACTGCATGGACGGTGTGCCGCGAGGACCCGAGCAGCGGGGTCCCGGCTCCTCCCCGGAGCCGGAGACGCTGCGGTTCGGCGTACTGGGTCCGGTGCGCGCCTGGCGTGGCGAGACACCGGTCGCCACCGGCAGTCCGCAGCAACGCGCCCTGCTGGCGGCCCTGTTGCTGCGCGAGGGCCGCACCGCCACGGCCGCCGAGCTGATCGACGCCCTGTGGGGCGAGGAACCCCCCTCGCAGGCGCTGGCCGCGGTGCGCACCTACGCGTCCCGGCTGCGGAAGGTGCTGGACCCCGGCGTCCTGGTCAGCGAGTCCGGCGGCTACGCCGTGCGCGGGCTCGGCGAGGGCGCGCTGGACCTCGGGGCCGCGCAGGAGCTTGCGGCGGAGGCGGAGAAGGCCCGGTACACCGGCGACCTGTGCCGCGCCCGCGACCTGCTCAACCAGGCGCTGACGCTGTGGGACGGCGAGACGCTGGCCGGGGTGCCCGGCCCGTACGCGGAGGCGCAGCGCGTCCGCCTGGAGGAGTGGCGGCTGCAACTCCTCGAGACACGGCTGGACATGGACCTGGAGCAGGGCTGCCACGCGGAGGCCGTCTCCGAGCTGACCGCGCTGACCGCCGCGCACCCGCTGCGGGAGCGGCTGCGCGAGCTGCTGATGCTGGCGCTGTACCGCAGCGGCCGGCAGGCGGAGGCGCTCGCGGTGTACGCCGACACCCGCCGGCTGCTCGCCGACGAGCTGGGCGTCGACCCGCGCCCGGACCTGAGCGAACTCCAGCAGCGCATCCTCGAGGCCGACCCGGCCCTCGCCGGACCGCCCGCCGCGCCGGCGCAGACGGAGCCCGCGCCCGTACGCCCGGCGCAACTTCCCGCGTCGGTACCCGACTTCACGGGCCGGGCTGCGTTCGTGCGGGAGCTGGGCGAGGTCCTCGCGTCGGCCACCGGCGAGCAGGGGCAGGTGATGGCGGTGTCCGCCGTCGCCGGGATCGGCGGCGTCGGCAAGACCACCCTCGCCGTGCACGTGGCGCACGCCGCCCGGGACGCGTTCCCCGACGGCCAGCTCTACGTCGACCTCCAGGGCGCCGGCGCCAGCGCCGCGGAGCCCGAGACGGTCCTCGGCTCCTTCCTGCGCGCCCTCGGCACCGCCGACACGGCGATCCCGGACTCGCTGGAGGAGCGGGCGGCGCTGTACCGCTCGGTGCTGGACGGCCGCCGGGTGCTGGTGCTGCTGGACAACGCGCGCGACGCGGCGCAGGTACGGCCGCTGCTGCCGGGCACGGCGGGCTGCGCCGCCCTGGTGACGTCCCGGGTGCGGATGCTGGACCTGGCCGGGGCGCACCTGGTCGACCTGGACGTGATGTCGCCGGAGGAGGCGCTGGCCCTCTTCACGAAGATCGTCGGCGAGGAGCGGGTGCGCTCCGAGCGGGAGGCGGCCCTGGACGTGGTGGCCGCCTGCGGCTTCCTGCCCCTTGCCATCCGTATCGCCGCCTCCCGGCTGGCCGCCCGCCGCACCTGGACGGTGTCCTTCCTCGCGGCGAAGCTCGCCGACGAGCGCCGCCGCCTGGACGAGCTCCAGGCGGGCGACCTGGCGGTGGCGGCCACCTTCGAGCTGGGCTACGGCGCGCTGGACGCGGCGCAGGCGCGCGCGTTCCGGCTGCTGGGCCTGGCCGACGGCCCCGACATCTCGCTGGCCGCCGCGTCCGCCCTGCTGGACCTGGCGGCGGACGCGACGGAGGACCTGCTGGAGTCCCTCGTCGACTCGTCCCTGCTGGAGTCGGCGGCCCCCGGCCGCTACCGCTTCCACGATCTCGTACGGCTCTACGCGCGTGCGTGCGCCGAGCGGGACGAGCAGCCGCCCGCCGAGCGGGAGGCCGCCCGGTCGCGGCTGCTGGACCACTACCTGGCCAAGGCCGTGCGGGTGTACGGCATCGAGCGGCCGGGCGACCGGACCGTGGCCCATCTGGCAGAAGGGCCGGTTCGCCGGCGAGGAGTTCGGCGGCGCGGGACAGGCGCTGGACTGGCTGCACAGCGAGGCCGGGCCGCTCCTCGCCTGCGTACGGCAGTCGCTGGACGCGGCCATGGTGCGCCGGGCCGTCGACCTGCTGGTCGCCGCCATCGACCTCGCGGAGTCCGGGGTGGACTCCCGCCAGTACCGCAGGACCGCGCGGGCCGCGTGCGAGGCGGCGGCCGCCCTCGGGGACGCCCGCGCCGAGGTGCGGGCCCGGGTCACCGTCGCCCAGGTGCTCAGCCAGGCGGGCCGGTTCGACGCCGCCGAGGAGGAGACGATGCGGGCGGACGCGCTGCTGCGGGAGGCGGACGACCCGTGGGCGAACGGCGCCGCCCCGAACCAGCTCGGCATCATCGCCCTGTGCACCACCCGGTACGCGGACGCCGAGGGGTACTTCCTGCGCGCGATCGACGCCTTCCGCGCCGACGGCAACCGGCCCGGCGAGGCGAGCGCGGTCTGCAACCTCTCCCGCACCCTCGCCTCCATGGACCGCAGCGGCGAGGCAGTCGAACTCGCGGGGCGCGGCGTCGAGATCTACGACGAGCTGGGGATGTCGATGCGGCTGGCGAACGCCCGGTACGCCTCCGGCATCGTGCTCGGCCAGGCGGGGCGCGCGTCGGAGGCACTGGCCCAGCTCGACGAGGCGCTGGGCATCTTCGCGCAGAACCGGCAGTCGCTGTGGGAGGGCACGACCCACTACCGCATCGCCGAGGTGCACCTGCGGGCCGGCCGCCCCGCGCGGGCCGCCCGGCACGCGGAACAGGCCCTGGCGATGGGCTGCATCGGCGGCGACTGGATGCGGGCCAACGCCCTGACCCTGCTCGGCCGGGCGCTGGACACCCTGGACCAGGGCGACCGGGCCCGCGCCTGCTGGCGCGAGGCGCTGACCCTGTACGACGAGACGGGCTCCGCCGAGGCCGTCCAGGTACGCCGGCTGCTCGCCCCGCTGTCGGCGGCCTGAAGGCGGCCTGAGGGCCGCCCGCCGGCGGCGTTCATCGAACGTTTATGGCGGGCTGCCACTCTGATGGAACGGATGCGTCGCGTCGGGGGGCAGGCGGATCCGAGGGCCTCATCACCAGTCTGAGACCCGCCTGAACGCCCGTTCGGCGGCCTTCGGGGGAGTCGCCGAACGGGTCGTTCAACAGCAACGCCAGTCCGACAGTTGGGGGATGTACACATCATGAGCGAAGCGACGAACGAGCCGGAGTTCACCACGCAGGACCAGCACGCGCCGACGCCGCCGAGCACGGACGACCCCGAGGTCACCACGCTCGACCAGCACGCGCCCGCCCCGCCGAGCATCGGCGAGGTCACCACCCTGGACCAGCACGCCC
>MUNG01000009.1 GCA_002154585.1 Streptomyces pseudogriseolus | reverse complement strand
GGCCAGCCCGCCCCCGCCGACCCCGACCACGATCGTGCGCACCTCGGGGCACTGCTCCAGGATCTCCAGGCCCACCGTGCCCTGCCCGGCGATGATGTCGGGGTGGTCGAAGGGGTGGATGAACACCGCGCCCGTCTCGCGCGCGTACTTCTGCGCCGCGGCCAGCGACTCGTCCACCACCTGGCCGTGCAGCCGCACCTCGGCGCCGTACTCCCGGGTCGCGCTGATCTTCGGCAGCGGGGCGCCCTTCGGCATGAACACCGTGGACCGCACGCCGAGCAGCGACGACGCCAGCGCCACACCCTGCGCGTGGTTGCCGGCGCTCGCCGCGACGACCCCCGCGGCCCGCTCCTCCGGCAGCAGTCCCGCGATCCGCACGTACGCGCCGCGCAGCTTGAAGGAGCCGGTCCGCTGGAGGTTCTCGCACTTCAGCAGCACCGGCGCGCCCACTCGCGCGGACAGGTGCCGGCTGCCCTCCAGGGCGGTCGTGCGGGCCACGCCGGAGAGCATCTTGTGAGCGCCGCGCACGTCGTCGAGGGTGACGGTCCGCAGCCGGTCGGCCGTGCTGTAGCTCATGCCTCCAGCATCGCAGTTTCCCCACGGGGAACGGCGGTGTGACCAACCCGCGGACGACCGCTTTGCACAGCCCCGGTACGGTCCGCGCCCCGGCCGCGTACCCTGTCGTCCCATCAGCAGCCCATCACGAAGTGAGCCCCCCGCCATGCCCACTACACCTGAAATGTCGATGGACATGACGCCCGATCTGACCGCGGTCGGCGACACCGGTCTTCTCGACACTCTGCAGCACGAGGTGGCGCTCTTCGCCCGCCGCGCCGAACAGACCCGGCTCGGCGGGGTCGGCCAGGTGCGCAACTCCATGGACCGCGCCGCCTACCTGCTGCTCAACCGGCTGGACAAGGAAGGCCCCATGGGCGTCAAGGCCCTGGCCGCGAGCATGGGGATCGACTCCTCGACCGTCACCCGCCAGGTGGCGCCGCTCGTGGACACGGGCCTGGTCAAGCGGACCTCCCACCCCGAGGACGGCCGCGCGGTCGTGCTCCAGCTCTCCCCGCGCGGCCAGGCCCGCCTGGAGGAAGTACGCGCCTCCCGGCGGCAGTTGATGGCCGAGCTGACCCACGACTGGGCGCCGGAGGAGCGCGAGGCGTTCTGCGGGCTCCTCGCCCGGTTCAACGGCGCGCTGTCCGCCCGGATGGCCGGGCACGAGCGCGGCGACTCCTGACCCCGCGCTCCCGCACCGTGCGCGCCTCTTGACCCGGGGGCGCGCCCTGGCCTGATATGTGGAGGGGTCCCCGTCCGCCGCACGACACGGGGGGCGGCCCTTCGCGGGGGCCACGGGAGGTGCGCGTGCGATCACGGCATGCGTTCGACGACGTCCCCCGCGCCCAGGAGTTCCGGGCGTACGTCGCGGGCGCGGGCGGACGGCTGCTGCACACCGCGACCCTGCTGACCGCCGAGCCGCGGGACGCCAACCCGCGCGCGCAGCGCCTGCTCACCCTCGCCCTGGCCCGTACGTACGCCTGCTGGGACCGGCTGCACGGCGAGGACCCGTACGACCACACCCGGCGCTATCTGATGATCAGGTTCGCGCTCAGCACCCTGCGGTACGGCGGCCGGCTGCCCTTCCGGCCCCCGCCGGGCGGCCCGCTGGCCGGCCTGAGCCCGCAGGAGCGCCTGATCCTGGTGATGCGGCTGCACGAGGGCATCGGCGAGGACCAGACGGCGGCCCTGCTGGGCCTGCCGGCGGAGCGCGTACGGGCCGTGCAGAACCGAGCGATGGCGGTGATGCTGCGTCCCGCCCCCGGGTCCGCCCCCGCGCAAGGGGCGCGTCGGCACGGTGCCGTCATGACCGGGGAGGCGCGGTGAACCGCTCGGACCGCGAGGAGCGGGTGCGGCGGCTGATGGTGGCGGGCCCTCCGGTGCTGCCGCCCGACCTCGCCGCGGAGGCGGTGCGGCGCGGCGCCCGCATGCTCCGGCGCCGCACCTACGCCCGGCGCGTGCTGTGGCTGCTGCTGTGCGCGGCGGCGGTGGTGTTCACGGTGTGGGCGCTGACCGCCCGGCCCTGGGTGGAGCCGCCGTCCGACACGACCCCACCCCTCACCGGCTGGTGACGTCGGTGTTCAGCTGCCGAGGGCCTGCTTCAGGTCCTCGAGCAGGTCGTCGACGTTCTCGATGCCGACGGACAGGCGCACCAGGTCGGCGGGGACCTCCAGCTGCGAGCCGGCGACCGACGCGTGCGTCATCCGGCCCGGGTGCTCGATCAGCGACTCGACGCCGCCCAGGGACTCGCCGAGGGTGAACACCTGCGCGCGGTTGCACACCTCGACGGCCGCCTGCTCGCCGCCCTCGACGCGGAAGGAGATCATGCCGCCGAAGGAGCGCATCTGCTTGGCGGCGACCTCGTGCCCGGGGTGGTCGGGCAGGCCCGGGTAGAGCACGCTCGTCACCCGCGGGTGGCGGGTGAGCATGTCGGCGACACGGGCCGCGTTCTCGCTGTGGCGGTCCATGCGCACCGACAGCGTCTTGGTGCCGCGCAGCACCAGCCACGAGTCGAAGGGGCCCGCGACCGCGCCCATCGCGTTCTGGTGGAACGCCAGCTCCTCGCCCAGCTCCGCGTCGCCGGTGACCAGGGCGCCGCCGACGACGTCCGAGTGGCCGCCCATGTACTTGGTCAGGGAGTGCACGACGACGTCCGCGCCGAGCGCCAGCGGCTGCTGGAGGTACGGCGTGGCGAAGGTGTTGTCGACGACCAGCCTGACGCCGGCGTCCCGCGCCACCTGGGCGACGGCGGCGACGTCGGTGATGCCGAGCAGCGGGTTGGAGGGGGTCTCCACCCAGACGACCTTGGTCTTCTCGGTGAGCGCGGCCCGCACCGCCGCCGGGTCGGAGGTGTCGGCCACCGACCACTCCACGCCCCAGCGCGCCACGACCTTGGCGAACAGGCGGAACGTGCCGCCGTACGCGTCGTTCGGGATGACCACGTGGTCGCCGGGCGCGAGCAGCGTGCGCAGCAGGCAGTCCTCGGCCGCCAGTCCGGACGCGAACGCGAGCCCGCGGCGGCCGCCCTCCAGGGCGGCCAGGTTCTCCTCCAGCGCGGTCCTGGTCGGGTTGGCGCTGCGGCTGTACTCGTAACCGCCGCGCAGGCCGCCGACGCCGTCCTGCTTGTAGGTGGACACCTGGTAGATCGGCGGGACGACCGCGCCCGTCAGGGGGTCGGCGGTGTTGCCCGCGTGGATCGCGAGCGTCTCGAAGTGCTGACTGATGTGCCTGTCGCTCATGCGCCCGAGGGTAGTGCGCGGAAGGGTGTGATGACGGCCGCGGCCCGTCCGGGCGGGGCGGAGGGCCTCCGCGGGGGCTCGTCGGCGGAAGTTTTCCACAGGGACGGGCACCGGGTTGGCCATTCGGGCAGGCGGTCTGGTTCGCTGGGGACATGGAGATTCTGTGGGTCCTGATCGCCCTCGTCATGCTCGGCGCCGTCCTGTTGCCGGTCCTGCGGCGCCGGCGCAGCGCCGTGGGCCTGGTCCCGCCCGGCCACCCGGACGCGGCGGACCCGGCGAACTACGGCTTCGCGCTCCAGGAGGAGCTGGACATCCGCATGCCCGGCCCCGACCAGGACCTGCTGGACGTCCTCGACGTGGTGCAGCGCACCCAGGACTACCGGGCGGCGCAGCAGCTCCTCGCGGGCACGCCCGCGGAGGGCGAGCAGCGCTGGCAGCGCGTGCAGGCGTTCGCGGGCGCCGCGTCCCTGGAGCTGGCGCAGCGGCCCGGCGGGGTCTCCGAGACGCCGGGCGGCCAGTGGCTGCGGGTGTGGCGCTCCGAGGCGCCGAAGGACGCGGGCGGCGCCGCGGTGCACGCCGAGTTCCTGGTGCAGCAGGCGTGGCGCACGGCCGCGCCCGGCTCGGACGAGTTCCGGATCATCATGGAGGAGGCGAAGGCGGCGTGCGGCGAGGCCGCGCTGTCGGCCCCCGGCGACCCGGTGCCGTACATCGTGGAGCTGTCCGTGGCGCGCGGACTCGGCTACTCGCAGCAGGAGTTCGAGCAGGTCTGGCTGAAGATCCTGGACCGCGCCCCGGCGCACATGGGCGCGCACCTGGCCGCGCTGCACTACTGGTGCGAGAAGTGGCACGGCTCGCGGCAGCAGGCGTACGACTTCGCGGAGGCCGCGGCGGCGCGGGCGCCCCAGGGGTCCCTGCTGGCCGCGATGCCGCTGTTCGCGGTGTTCGAGCACCTCCCGGAGGTGAACCTGGTCAGCGGGTTCTACCAGAGCGAGGTCGTCTCCAGGGCGATCCACGGCGCGCTGCACGCGGTCCACTCGGCCCGCCCTGACGACCCGATGCTCGCGCACGTGCGGCACATGCTGATCTTCTTCCTGGTGCGCGCCGAGCGCTGGGCGGAGGCCATGAACCAGCTCATACACGTCGACGGGCACGTCGGCGCCCTGCCCTGGACGCTCTCCCCGGACCCGGCCGCCGAGTTCGCGGTGTACCGCGCTCTGGCGGTCGCCGGCTACGAGGCGAACGGCGGCAGCCCGGCCACCCTGCCGCACTGACGTCAACACCCGCGCGTCGCCCGGTGTTTGTCCGTATTTTGACCCGTCCGCACCCATATTCTTGACCCCTGCGAGGCCCGGACGGGCCTCCGGTGGAGGAGTCGGGTGTGGCGAACGTACGGGTCTACGAGCTGGCCAGGAAGGCCGGGGTCGACACCAAGGTCGTCCTGGACAAGATGACCGAGCTGGGCCACTTCGTACGGTCGGCGTCGGCCACGGTCGAGGCGCCGGTGGTCCGGGAGCTGATCGACGCCCTGGGCGTCGCGCAGGAGACGGCCGTGTCCCTGCCCCGGGTCCCGGCGCCCGCGGCGCCGCCCGCCGGTTCGGTGCTGCGGCCGCAGCACCACGAGTGGGACCCCACGTCCCGCTGGAAACCGCTCCAGCCCTTCGACCCGCGCCGGGTCGGGCCGTACACGGTGCTGCGGCGGATCGGCTGCGGGTCGATGGGCCGGGTGTTCCTCGGGCGGACCCCGGCCGGGCGGCTGCTCGCCGTCAAGGTCGTCAAGGACGAGCTGGCCGACGACCTGGAGTTCCGCAGGCGCTTCCAGCGTGAGGTGGCCGCCGCGCGGGGCGTGAACGGCTTCTACGCACCACCCGTCGTGGACGCGGACACCACCGGGGTCATCCCCTGGCTGGCCACCGCGTACGTGTCGGCGCCCTCCCTGAAGGACCTCGTCGACGCGTGCGGGCCGCTGCCGCCGAGGGCGCTGCGCTGGGTGGCCGCGCAGCTGGTGGAGGCGCTGCGCTCGGTGCACGCGGCGGACATCGTCCACCGCGACCTCAAGCCGTCCAACGTGCTGGTCGGCGTGGACGGCCTGCGCGTGATCGACTTCGGGCTGGCCCTCGCGGCGGCCGCCGCGGCCAGCAAGCTGACCGTCGCGCACACCACGCTGGGCACGCCCGCCTACATGTCGCCCGAGCAGGCGCTGGACGCCCGGAAGGTGACGTCCGCAAGCGACGTGTACGCGCTGGGCGCGGTGCTGGTGTTCGCCGCGACCGGGCACAGCCCGTACCCGGGCAGCGACCCCGTGCGCACCATGCTCCGCATGCAGACCGAGGCGCCCGACCTCGGCGGGGTGCCGGACGCCTTCGTGGACGTCGTCGCGCCCTGTCTGCGGCCGGACCCGGAGGAGCGCCCCCGCCTCGACGAGCTGCTGGACCTGATCGTGCGGGACATGGAGCCGGGCCCGGACGGTCTGTACCGGCCCTCGGAACTGCTGCCGCCGGCGGCCTTCGAGTTCCTCGGTCTCCAGGACGTGTGAAGAACGGAGCAGGAGTGCAGGAAGTCATCTATCTGTCCGACCGCAAACTCTCGCAGTTCCTGCCCGGGCTGCGCTCGGCGTGGCCCCGGCAGCGGGTCAGCGTCTCCACGCCGTTCGGCGGGGTGGAGGTCGACCCGGCGCCCGGCCCCGCGTCCGACCTGTGGGGCAGGCATCTGCTGCGGGTGGTGCGCCGGGTCGAGGAGTCGGCGCGCTGGTACACGGAGGCGGGGGCGCGGCCGGGGCAGTGGATCGCCTTCGAGGCGCCGCTCAACTACTTCGTCCTGGACGGCGCCGACCCGACGATGGTGTTCTTCGCGGACACCCCGGCGGAGGACCGACCGGTCCGGCTGCTGCTGCACGGCTCCGTCGACCATCTGATCGCGGGTCCGCCGGCCCGCGTCACCGACGAGACCCGCCAGTCCGGCACCCTGGTGCGCAACCTCCTCGGCTCCGACGCCAGCGCGCCCGGCGCGCTGCTCGCCGCCCTCTCCGACGACCTCGGCGCCGGCCCGGACGGCCGCCGCCCCTCCCTGGTCACCGCGCTGCACGCGCTGCTGGCCCGCATCGACGCGCAGACGCACCCGGAGACCGCGGCGACGATGCGCGGCTACGCCCGCGTCACCACGGGCTTCCCCGCGACGAAGTCCCCCGGCTCTCCCGGCCACCCCGGCTCTCCCGGCCACCCCGGCCTGCTGGTCGCCAGCCCGCTGTACGTCGAGTACGCGGAGAACGTCGAGTACCCGGAGGACACCGAGTACGCGGACGCGTGAGAAGAGGCGTGCCCGCGACGAACAGGGCGGGCGGGGCCCCGAGGGTGCCCCGCCCGCCCGGACCGGTCAGATCGTCGCCGTGTCGATCACGAAGCGGTAGCGCACGTCGCTGTTCTCGACGCGCTCGTAGGCCTCGTTGATCTCGGACGCGGCGATCAGCTCGATCTCCGCGCCGATGCCGTGCTCGGCGCAGAAGTCCAGCATCTCCTGGGTCTCCGCGATGCCGCCGATCATCGAGCCGGCCAGGCTCCGGCCGCCGCCGATCAGCGAGAAGAGGTTGAGGGAGACCGGCTCCTCCGGCGCGCCGACGTTCGCCAGCGTGCCCTCCGTCTTCAGCAGCGACAGGTAGGCGCCGAAGTCCAGGGGCGCGGACACCGTCGACACGATCAGGTCGAAGGAGCCCCGCAGCTCCTCGAAGGTCTTCGGGTCGCCGGTGGCGTGGTAGTGGTCGGCGCCCAGCCGCAACCCGTCGTCCTTCTTGCGCAGGGACTGCGACAGCACCGTCACCTCGGCGCCCATCGCGTGGGCGATCTTCACGCCCATGTGGCCGAGGCCGCCCATGCCGAGGACCGCGACCTTGCGGCCCGGTCCGGCGCCGAAGCGCTTCAGCGGGGAGTACAGGGTGATGCCCGCGCACAGCAGCGGCGCGGCGACGTCGAGGGCGAGGCCGTCCGGGATGCGCACGACGAAGTTCTCGTCGACGACGACCTTCTCGGAGTAGCCGCCGTAGGTGGGCTCGCCGTCCCGGCCGATGCCGTTGTACGTCGGCGTCTGGCCCTGGAGGCAGTACTGCTCCTTGCCCGCCAGGCAGTTCTCGCACTCGCGGCAGGAGTCGACCATGCAGCCGACGCCCACCCGGTCGCCGACCTTGAAACGGGTCACGCCCGGGCCGACCTCGGACACGACGCCCGCGATCTCATGGCCGGGGACCATCGGGAAGATCGCCTCGCCCCAGCCCTCCCGGACCTGGTGGATGTCCGAGTGGCAGATCCCGGCGAACTTGATGTCGATCAGCACGTCGTGCTCGCGGACGGCGCGCCGCTCGATCGTGGTGCGCTCCAGCGGTGCCTTGGCGGCGGGCGCGGCGTAAGCGGCGACAGTGGTCATACGAAGTTTCTCCTCCACAAGGGGTGGTGCGCCCGGGGTCTGGACCGCCCGGGCCGCACGCTGTCCAGCCTGGGACAACGGGCGGCGCGTACCCAGACTTCCGTCGTGCCTACGCACGCTGTGCCTACCACTGGCGGGGACAGGCACGCCGGGCGTACGAACGGGCACCATGGAGAGATGGACGAGCGAACGGGTGCCCCGGGCGGCGGCCTGGACCCGCGTGCCGAGCTGAGCGAGTTCCTGCGCACGCGGCGGGCCCGGCTGAAGCCGCAGGACGTGGGGCTGCCGGACCTGGGACGGCACCGCAGGGTGCCGGGCCTGCGCCGGGAGGAGCTGGCGCAGCTCGCCGGGGTGTCCGTGGCGTACTACACACGCCTGGAGCAGGGCAACGGGCGCAACGTGTCGGCGGAGGTGCTCGACGCGATCGCCCGTGCGCTGCGGCTGAGCGACGCCGAGCAGGCGCATCTGACGCATCTCGCGCGGCCGGGCCGGCGCCGCAAGCGCCCGGAGCCGCGCAGCCGCCAGGCCCGTCCCGCGCTGCGGCAGCTGCTGGACGCCATGGAGACGGTCCCGGCGTACGTGGTGGGCCGGCGTTCGGAGATCCTCGCCTGGAACCGGATGGCGACGGCCCTGTTCGGCGACTGGGACGCGCTGCCGGCGCAGGAGCGCAACTGGGCCCGGCTGGTCTTCCTCGACCCCGCCCACCGCGAGCTGTTCGTGGAGTGGGACCAGAAAGCCCACGACATGGTCGCGTACCTGCGCATGGACGCGGGCCGGCACCCGGACGACCCGGCGCTGTCCGCGCTGGTCGGCGAGCTGTCCGTGAAGAGCGAGGAGTTCCGCACGCTGTGGGCGCGGCACGACGTCAAGGAGAAGAGCCACGGCGTCAAGCGGGTGCGGCACCCGCTGGTGGGTGAGCTGACGCTGCTGTGGGAGTCGTTCCGCCCGGCCGGGGAGGCTGAGCAGTCGCTGGTGACGTACTTCGCGGAGGCGGGGTCGCCGTCGGCGGAGGGGCTGCGCCTGCTGGGCAGCTGGAGCGCGGACGCACCGGCGCCCGGGACGCAGGCGCGGGCCGTCCGGGACGTGTGACGCGGCGGCCCGCCGGAGGCGGATGCCTCCGGCGGGCCGTCACCGGTGCGGACTACTTGCCGTAGTAGGCGTTGTAGACGGTGATCAGGGACGCGTTGCCCTTCTTGTCGGTGATCTTGGCGCGGAGGGAGACCGCCTTGCCCTTCGCGGGGTTCTTGACGGTGACCTTGCCCTTCGTGACCGTGGTCTTCTTCCAGGTCTTGCCGCCGTTGTAGGAGACGTACACCGCGAGGGACTTGAGGCTCTTGCCCTTGGCGGCGCCCTCCACGACGACCGGGAAGGTGGCCTTCTTGCCGGCCGCGACCTTGCTGTCCAGCCCCGTGACCGCGGCGAACCGGGCCGAGGAGACGGGCAGCTGCTTCTCGCCCGACGTCTTCTTGGACCGGAAGGTCCAGCTCGCGTCGATGCGGGTGGACGCGGCGGCGACCTTGGCGCTCCGCTTGACCGAGGTGGTCAGCCGGTAGGAGGCGTCACCGGACGGGACGGTGTAGGCCTCGTCCCCGAACAGCGGGTCGTTGCGGGAGTCGACCTTCTTGCCGTTGCGGTAGAGGGTCGTGACGGCGGAGGAGTAGTCGGAGGAACCCGCGTGGCCCTTGCCGTCGGCGAACAGCGGGATCCGGCCGTAGATGCCGTTGCCGTCACGGAAGACGCCGTAGGACGAGGTGAGACGCGGGCCGAAGACGGCCGTGTTCACGGTCTCCTTGTACGTCTTGCCGCCCTTGTAGGTCCTGCCGGCGCCGATCGTGTATCCGGCGTCGTAGACAGGCCAGCCCTCGTTGTCGACCCCGCCGAGCTGCTCGAAGTCGAGGTCCCACGTCACGCCGTCGACCGTGGACAGGTACAGCGTGCGGGTGCTGGGCAGCTTCTGCTCCTGGGAGAAGCCGGACGCGCCCGAGCTGCCGGGCAGCCAGCCGTACGCGGAGACGGCGCCCTCCTTGCCGCCGGCCGCGGCACCCATGCCGACCTGGACGGTGGCGAACTCCTTGGCCTTGAAGGCGCGGGTGTAGCCGGTGGCGACCTTCTTCACCTTGCCGCCGCTGACGGCGGTGTACTGCGCCTTGGCGCCGTTGCTGAAGTGGGTGCTCCACTGCTGGCTCAGCGTGCCGTTCGTGATCTGCGGGCCGAGGTGCGCGGTGCGGAAACCGCTGTAGTTCTCCAGCCACCAGCCGTAGGAGACCGAGCTGTCGTTGGTCTCGATCGTGTAGTCGGCCGAGGCGAACTGCGCCTTGGCGGCCTTGCCCGGCACGGTGACCTTGACCGGCTCGGCCTTGCGGGCGTCCAGCGTCACGGTGGTGTTCCTGGTGACGTCCAGCTTGGGCTGGGCGAGCCAGTCGGCGCCCTGCCACTTCTCCGGGTCGGCGCCCACGAACACGCTGGCGTCCAGGACGTAACCGCCCTTGGGCACGCGCACGCTGACGGTGCCGTCGGCCTCGTACGGCGCGAACGACCGGTCCTTGCCCAGGCCGGTGAGGCCCGACAGGGACGTCGAGTAGTTCGCGGTCGCCTTTCCGGCGCGGTCGAGGACCTTCAGCGTGACGGTGTAGGACTCGACCTCGCGCTCCACCGCGGCGGCGGTGCGCACGCTCTGGCCGGCGCCGGTGGCGACCACATACGCCGAGTACGTGCCGTCGACCGTGCCGCCGAGGCGGGTGTCGGCGGTGACGTCCACGGAGGCCGTGCCGTTCGCCGGGACGGTCAGGGTGGAGGCGCCGAGGGTGAGGAAGCCGGCCGGGGCGGCCTTGCCCCTCGGGTCGGTCGCGGTCGACGTCAGCTTCAGCGTGACGTCCTCGGTGCCGAGGTTGCGGTAGGTGAGCTTCTTGGTGACCGGCTTGTCGTCGGCGTGCGGCCACTGCTGCACGCCGAAGCTCAGCGACACCGGCTCCGCGACGACGGTCTGGGCGATCGCCTTGTCCACCTGGACGCGGCCCGAGCCCTGCTCGAACGGGGTGTACTTCCCGCCCTTGGTGGAGGCGGTCAGCGCGGCCTTGAGTTCCGCGTACTTCCAATCGGGGTGCTGCTGCTTGAGCAGCGCGGCGGCGCCCGCGACGTGCGGGGTGGCCATGGAGGTGCCGGAGATGGTCATGTAGCCGGCCAGCTTCTCACCGACCTCCTTGGCGATGTCGTTGCCCTTCGCCGAGGCGGCCGTGATGTCCACGCCGGGCGCGGTGAGGTCCGGCTTGACGGCGCCGTCGCCGAGGCGCGGGCCGGTGGAGGAGAAGTCGGCGAGCTTGTCCTGGTCGTCGACGGCGCCGACGGTGAGCGCGGAGTCCGCGCTGCCCGGCGAACCGATCGACTGCGGGCCCTCGTTGCCCGCCGCGATGGCGAACAGGATGCCCTTTTCGGCGGACAGCTTGTCGACCGCCGCCTCCAGCGGGTCGGTCTCCGGGGTGTCCATGCCGCCGAGGCTCATGTTGACGATGTCGGCGCCCTGCGCGGCCGCCCACTCCATGCCGGCGAGGATGCCGGAGTCGTCGCCGAAGCCGGCGTCGTCGAGGACCTTGCCGTTGAGGATCTTCGCGCCGGGCGCGACGCCCTTGTACGTGCCCTTGGACTGGGCGCCCGTGCCGGCCGCGATGGACGCGACGTGCGTGCCGTGGCCGACCACGTCGCCGGTGGTGGGCGCGGAGGTGAAGTTCTTGGCCGCGGTCACCTGGCCCTTGAGGTCCGGGTGGGTGGCGTCCACACCGGTGTCCAGGACGGCGATCTTGACGCCCTTGCCGTCGTAGCCGGCCTGCCACGCCTTGGGGGCGCCGATCTGCCCGACCGAGGTGTCCAGGGACGCCTTGCGGACCCCGTCCAGCCAGACACGGGCGACACCGGAGGCGGTGCGGTCGCCGTCGGTGACGGCGTCCCACAGGTCGGCGGTGGCGTCCTGCGGGGTCTGCACCGCGTCCGCGTTCAGGGACGTCAGCGCCCGGCGGACGGTGCCCGCGTCGCGGACGTCGGCCTTGGCGGTCTTCGCGGCGCCCCGGTAGCCGACGATGACCTTCAGGCCGGCGCGGTGCGCCCTGCGGGTCGCCGACTTGTTCAACTCGGTGACGTCGAACAGCCGCTGGTCCAGCGTGCCGGACGCGACCAGCCGGGCGGCGTCCGCGGGGACGACCAGCGTGTGGCCGTCGGCGCGGCGGATCTGGACGGGTATGTGCTCGCGGCCCTCGGCCGGCTCCAGTCCCAGGACGCGGCCCTTGGCGTCCAGCGTGACCCGGTCACCGGTGATGAGGGTGATCCGGTGCTTGCCCTTGAGGGCCGTCGCGCTCGCGGACGAGCCGGCGGCCGTGCCGTTCTCCCCGTTCGCCGACGCGGGGCCAGCCATGCCCGCCGCGAGCGCCACGGCGGTCGCCGTGGCGATCGTGGCCACGCATGCTCTGTTGACTTGTCTGCGCAAGGTTCCCCCTAGCGGAGTCGCCGGGCGACGCGAGCATCACCCGGCCGGGGGTGGTCTCGTACGCGTGCGCGCACCCCCCGGTGCTCGGAGTATGCCGACCTGTGATCAAGCGGCTCAAGGGGGTTCGGAAGTGGTCGGGAAGTCGCCGGGTGACTGTGACGTACCCGCAGGAACTCCGTTACGAAATCGCGCGGTTGGGGCGGGAGGGACGGCAACGGCCGATGCCCCCGTCACCGCTCCCGAGGGAGGGGACGAGGGCATCGGCCGTGTGGTGGGGGTTTCCGCCGCGGCGGAGGGGGCGTCAGACGGCGGAGCCCGCCTTCCACTGCTCCCAGCTCATGTTCCAGCCGTTGAGGCCGTTGTCCGGGGCGATGGTCTTGTCGCCGGTGTTCTGCACGACGACCACGTCGCCGACGATCGAGTTGTTGTAGAACCAGGCGCCGGGCGTGCTCGGGTCGTTGGCGCCCTTGGCGTCGGCGAGGCCCACGCAGCCGTGGCTGGTGTTGACGCTGCCGAAGATGGACTTGGCGCCCCAGTAGTTGCCGTGGATGAAGGTGCCGGAGGTGCTCAGACGCATGGCGTGGGGCACGTCCTTGATGTCGTACTCGCCCTTGCCGTCGTCGTCGGTGAAGCCGACCGTGGCGCCGTTCATCCGGGTCTCCTTGAACTTCTCGGAGATCACCATCTGGCCCTCGTACGTCGTGTTCTCGGGCGCGCCGGCGGAGATCGGGATGGTCTTGACGGTCTTGCCGTTCTGCGTGACCTTCATCTGCTTGGTCTCGGCGTCGACGTAGGAGACCTGGTTGCGGCCGATCTTGAAGGTGACCGTCTTCTGCTGGACGCCGTAGACGCCCTCGGCGCCCTCGACCCCGTCGAGCGCGAGCTTCAGGGTGACGGTGGAGCCCTCCTGCCAGTACTGCTCGGGGCGGCAGTCCATGCGGTTGGCGTTGAACCAGTGGCAGGCCACCTCCTGGCCGCTGGAGGAGGACACCTCGATGCCCTTCTGCACCTCGGCCTTGTTGGTGATGGCCTTGTCGAAGTTGATCGACACGGGCATGCCGACGCCGACGGTGGTGCCGTCGTCCGGGGTGAAGTTGCCGATGAAGCTGTTGGACGGGGAGACCGTCGTGAAGGACGCGTTCTCGTGGGCGACAAGGCCCTCGGAGTCCTTCGCGGAGGCCGACAGCTTGTAGGTGGTGGCGCGCTCGAGCTGGCCGCTGGGCTTCCAGCTCTTCTTGTCGGCCGATATCTGGCCCTCGACAGCGGTGCCGTCGGCGGTGGTCATGGTGACCTCGGTGAGCTCGCCCTTGGCGACGGTCACGGTGGCCGAGTTGTTGATGGAGGCGTTGGTCGAGCCGTCCTTGGGCGTGATCTTGATCTGCGCCTCGGAGGACTTCTTGGCCGCCGCCTCGTCGACCTGCGCCTGCGAGGTGTCCTTGCCGTCGGATGCCGCGGCGTCGTCGTCCCCGCCGGAACACGCCGAGAGCACCAGCACTCCGCCGAGCAGAGCGGACGCGGCCGCCAAGCCCCTGCGCCGCCGCTTACCGTCCGTCATCACACGCTTCTCCATCGTCACCAGAATCCCAACCCCACGAGGCCCCTCGCGGAAGCCGAGGCACCTCGTCCACAACCTTCAACGCTACGACCGGGTTATCCGGTTCCCCGAGCCCTATACGTGTGGGCCTCACCACGTCCGCCGGTGCGGAGCGGGGGAACGCCGGTCAGTGCGCCGATTGAGACGTGCCGCCCCGGGGCGTCGGTTGCCTCCCGGGGTCAACATTTCCTCAAGTCGTCTCAGCCGGCGCGCGAACCGCCGTCGGGGGACGCGTCGCCGTGGGGGGGGGACTCTTCGTCGTCGGACTCGTCGTCGCAGTCCTCGTCGAACACGCGGCCATCCTCGCCGCCGGTTTCCCCGTCGGGCGAGTGCCGGCCGTGATCCGGCCTCCCGGCACCGCACGGCATTCACCGCGCCGGACGCTCCGCCACCCCCGCCGACCAGTACGAACAAGTACGTAAGAAAGCCCGTCGTTTCTTACTGTGTCCTCGGTCACAACCCTTGATACACAAGCCCGTTCATCACTGACGACCCTCCCGTCCGGGCGAAACCGTACATAGCAGCACACCTTGGGAGCACCCGCGCCCGGAGCGCAGGAGGAGAGGCGCCCGTGACTTTCCTGTGACCCGCGCGGTTCACTACCATCAGCCCACACGGCCAATTCGCCAGCGCCACAAGGGGATCGATATTCCGTGTCATCCGCGCTCCGTCCGTTGCTGACCGCCACCGCCGCGGGCACCCTGCTGTGCGCCCTGTGGTTCGTCCCGTCCGCCAACGCGACCTCGGACGCCCCGGCCACGACCGCGCCGTCCGCGAGCCCGTCCCCGCGCGTGACCGAGCAGGCGAGAGGCGTGTCGAGCGCGACGACGGCCCGTCTGCAGAGCACCGGCCAGGAGGTCCGCCTCGCGGACACCGGCAGCTTCGACAGCACCCCGTACATCATCGGCGGCACGGCCTCGCTGGCCCTCGGCGCCGGCTTCGTCGTCTATTCGGTGCGCCGGGAGCGCCTGGAGTTCTGAGCGACGCCGTCACGGGGCCCCGCGGACGACTCCGCGGGGCCCCGGGCGTCTCACCGCAGCGGCCCGGTGACCCGTTCCACGGCCTCGACCAGCCGCCCGTCCCGTACGAAGGTCTCCGCGGCGGCGAGGTCGGGCGCCAGGTACCGGTCAGGACCCGGGCCGCCCACGCCGGCCTCCCGCAGCGCCTTCAGCACCGCGCGCGTCGCCGGGGCGGGGGTGAGCCCCTCGCGCAGCTCCACGGCCCGCGTGGCGGCGTACAGCTCCACGGCGACGACCCGGGTCAGGCCGTCGACGGCGGTGCGCAGCTTGCGCGCGGCCGACCAGCCCATGGACACGTGGTCCTCCTGCATCGCGGAGGACGGGATGGAGTCCGCCGACGCCGGTACGGCGAGCCGCTTCAGCTCGCTGACCAGGGCGGCCTGCGTGTACTGGGCGATCATCAGACCGGAGTCGACGCCCGCGTCGTCGGCGAGGAACGGCGGCAGCCCGTGGCTGCGGTTCTTGTCCAGCAGCCGGTCGGTGCGGCGCTCGGCGATGGAGGCGAGGTCGGCGACGGCGATGGCGAGGAAGTCCAGCACATAGGCGACCGGCGCCCCGTGGAAGTTGCCGTTGGACTCGACGCGCCCGTCCGGCAGCACCACGGGGTTGTCCACGGCCGCGGCGAGTTCTCGCTCGGCGACCAGCCGGGCGTGCGTCAGGGTGTCGCGTCCGGCGCCGGCGACCTGCGGGGCGCAGCGCACCGAGTAGGCGTCCTGGACCCGGGGCGCGTCGTCCTGGTGATGTCCCGTCAGGCCCGAACCCTCCAGCACGGCCAGCATGTTGGCGGCGCTGGCGGCCTGACCGGGGTGCGGACGGACGGCATGCAGCTCGGGGGCGAGCACCTTGTCGGTGCCGAGCAGCGCCTCCAGGCTGAGGGCGGCGGTGACGTCGGCGGACCGGTAGAGCAGATCCAGGTCGGCGAGGGCCATGACCAGCATGCCGAGCATGCCGTCGGTGCCGTTGAGGAGGGCGAGCCCTTCCTTCTCGCGCAGTTCGACGGCCCGGATGCCGTGGGCGGCGAGCAGGTCTCCGGCCGGGCGCACGCACCCGTCGGGGCCCTCCGCCTCCCCCTCGCCCATCAGCGCGAGCGCGCAGTGCGAGAGCGGGGCCAGGTCACCGGAGCAGCCCAGCGAGCCGTACTCGTGCACCACCGGGGTGATCCCGGCGTTCAGCACGTCGGCCATGGTCTGCGCGACCTCGGGCCGGACGCCGGTGCGGCCGGAGCAGAGGGTCTTGAGCCGCAGGAACATCAGGGCCCGCACGACCTCCCGCTCCACGCGCGGGCCCATGCCGGCGGCGTGCGAGCGGACGATGTTGCGCTGGAGCTGTGCGCGCAGGTCCGGGCTGATGTGCCGGGTCGCCAGGGCGCCGAAGCCGGTGCTCACCCCGTAGACCGGGTCCGGCTTGGCGGCCAGGGCGTCCACGATCTCGCGGGACGCGGCGAGGGCGCCGACCGCCTCCTCGGACAGTTCGACGCGGGCGCCGTCGCGCGCCACGGCCAGCACGTCGGACGCGGTCACGCCCGACGTCCCCACCACCACTGTGTGCATATCCATATTCAGGAGCCTACGCAGTGAATGCCTCACTGTCACCACCGGACCCGGCCCGCGCCCCTTACCCGGGGGCGTGCCGCCCGCGGAACCGGCGCCGCTCCCCGTCGGCCTCCCGCGAGGGCTCGTCCGCGAGCCGCACCACAGGATCGTCCGGCCCCTCCCGCCCGGCCACCACGGGGTGCGCGGCCCGCTCGGCCTTGGCCCGGTACTGCGCCGCGTCGGCCAGCCGGAACAGCCGCCGCGCCGAGCGCACCGGCCCGATCGGGTCCTGCGTGGACGCCACGCCGCACGCGACACCGTCCCCGATGTCCAGCTCCACGGCCCGGCGGCAGACCTCGTCGGCCGCCTTGACCACCTCGTCGGCGGACGGCCCCACCGCCAGCAGACAGAACTCGTCCCCGCCGAGCCGCGCCGCCAGCGCGCCCGGCAGCATCGCCCCGCACAGCGACAGCACGGTCCCGAACCGCTCCAGCAGCCGGTCGCCGACCGAGTGCCCGAGCGTGTCGTTGACCCGCTTCAGCCCGTTGACGTCGCACACCACCAGGCTGACGACGGCCCCGTCCCGCCGGTGCAGCTCGACCGCCTCGTCCAGCCGGGCGTCCACCGCCCGCCGGTTGGCGAGACCCGTCAGCGAGTCCGTGAAGGCGAGGCGCCGCGCCTCCTCCAGCCGCTCGGTCTGCGCGATCCCCGCGGCCACCACGGCGGCCAGCACGGTCGCGAAGTCGGCGTCGGCCGGCCCGAACACCGGCTCCCCGACCGGCCGGGCCACGTACAGCTCGCCCCAGGCCCGCCCGTGCAGCACGATCGGCGCGACCACGCAGCAGCCACGCCCGCGCCGCCGCAGCGCGGCGACCCGCTGGTGGCAGTACCCGGCGCGCCCCTCCTCGGGGCCCTGCGCGGTCTCCACCCAGGCGTCGGGCTCGCCCCCGCCGGCCCACCGCTCGTGCAGGAACTCGGTGATCTCGGCGAACTGGTGCACCGGGTACGACTCGTCCTCGGGGAACTCCTCCTCCCCCTCGGCGAGCTCCCCGACGTTCACCAGCACCCGCAGCCGTCCGAGCTCCCGCTCCCACACCGACAGCGCGGCGAAACTCCCGCCGAGGGCCCGGCGGGCCCCGCCGGCGGCGGCCCGCCACGCCTCCCGCGAACTGTGCGCGGCGGCCATGCCCTGAGCCAGCGCCACGACGGCCGCCAGCCGGCTGTCCTCACCCATTCCCCCAGATTAGGGAGATTTTCCGCTTATCGAGACATCGAGTCACTCCCCGGGCCACTCCGGCCGCCGCTTCTCGTTGAAGGCGGCGACCCCCTCCGCCCGGTCCCCGGAGAACGCCACCGACCGCCAGGCCGCGTCCTCGACCTCCAGCCCGGCCGGCAGGTCGAGCCCGTGCCCCAGCCGCAGCGCCCGCTTGGCGGCCCGCAGCCCGACGGGCGAGTTCCCGGCGATCCGCGCGGCCACGGCGAGCGCCTCCTCGCGGTCCCGCCCCTCGTCCACCAGCACGTCCACCAGCCCGATCTCCCGCGCCTCCGGAGCCTCCACCCGCCGCGCGGTGAAAATAAGTTCGGCCGCCCGCGCCGCTCCCACACGCCGGGGCAGCAACTGCGTACCGCCCCCGCCCGGAATGACCCCGACGGACACCTCGGGCAGCCCCATGACGGCCGTACGGTCGGCCACGATCACGTCGCACGACAACGCCAGCTCGCACCCCCCGCCCAGCGCGAACCCGTGCACCGCCGCGACAGCGGGCACCGGCAGCTCCAGCACCCCCGTGTAGGCGGCCCGCGCCACGGGCCGCTGCCGCACCAGATCGGCGTCCGTGAAGGAGTTCCGCTCCTTCAGGTCGGCCCCCACGCAGAACGCCCGCTCGTGCGACGAGGTCAGCACCACCGCCCGTACGTCACGGTCCTCGCCCAGCGCCGCACAGGCGCCGGCGATCGAGCGGGCCATCTCCGTCGACACCGCGTTCATGGCCTTCGGCCGGTCGAGGACGAGCTCCGCGACATGCCCCCGCTCGTGCCGCCGCACCAGCACGAACTCCCCGAACCGTTCCTCACTCATGACACCCTCCGGTTAACGCGGGTTAACTTGGCTCGCCCCGATCATGGCAGCCGGGAGCCACCGAGGAAAAGGGTCCACCCGTTCGAGTGACATACGACCGACTCGCCTGAGCCGCACCCCGCCTGGCGCATACCGTGCGCACACCGCGCGCGCCGGGGGCGCACGCAGGGGGGAGACAGACGATGACACCGGACGACACGCGCACCGTCCCCCGAGGACGCCACCGAAAACCCCGCCACCGCCGCGCCCTCCTGGCCGCGGGCGCCCTGACCCTGACGGCGGGCGCGGCCACCCTGATCCACCTGGCGACCCCGGACGCCCCGCCGAGGGACACGAGGGCGGCCGCCCCGCTCCCGGACACCG
>MUNG01000089.1 GCA_002154585.1 Streptomyces pseudogriseolus | reverse complement strand
CCCCGCCGGCGGGGCCTGGCGGTCTGGTGCTCGGCGGCGGGTGGGGGCAGACTGCACCGGCGGGAGCAGGGGCACACTGGTTCTGGACAGTGGCCGGCCCGCGCAGCGCGGTCCGGCACACCGACGCGCACTGAGGGGGCGGGTGGCAATGGCGGAGCCGGAGTTCAAGGCCACGGGCGTGCGGATCGGCCGGCGGCTGCGGTCGCTCACCCGGGCCGGACAGGTCCGGATCAGCGACGGGCGGCTGGAGCTGCTCACCAGCTACGGCACCGAGATAGACAGCGCGCCGGTGCAGGCGGTGCGGGCCACACGGCCCTGGTTCTCGCCCGACGGCCGGGCGCTGGCCGACCTCAACGGCCACCGGTATCTGCTGACCCTCGGGGACCACGACCCGGCGCCCGGGGAGCCGGGCCCGCCCGCGGCCCGCCGATTCATCGAGGCCGTCCGCCGGGCGGCGGGGCGCGGCGCCTGAGATGTCCGCGAGTTGCGCCGCATCCACCGCTGGGTCACGCTGTTCTCACGTCACTCTGGGTTTACCGGCGATAACGCTGCGAACCAGCCCGCCGGCCACGACAGCAGGCGGCAGCGTCACGCAGGCGCCCTGCTGGATCCGTACTCCGTGTTCTTCCGGACCTCACGTCGGGGAGTCGCAGCCGTGATCAGTCACCCAAGCAGGCACTGCACGGTGGAGCTCCAAGCCCTGCCGTCGCGGATCGGCCAGGTCCGCAGAATCGTATCTGCGCAGTTGCGCTACTGGCACATGGATTCCCTGATAGACCGGGCCTCGCTCGGTGTGACGGAGCTGTTGTCGAACGTCCACCGGCATGCCCAGCCCGACAAGACGTGCACCGTGGAGATCGAACTGCTCCTCGACCGGCTGAAGGTGTCGGTGCACGACCACGATCCGCGGCTGCCGGTCGTCGCGGACGCCGGACCGCTCGCCACGTGTGGCCGCGGCCTGGCGATGGTGGCCGCCATGAGCGAGAGCTGGGGCGTGCTGCCGGACGACGCGGGCAAGGTCGTGTGGTTCACGCTGCCGACCGCCGCGCCCGCCGAACCGGCGGCCCGGGACCGGCGCCCGCGCCTCACACCCGCGGGACCGGACCGGCCACGGTTCACGGAAGTCGCACTCGTCGACCACGCGGCCGAGGTCCACCGGCCCGAACCCGCTCCCGCCCGGTCCGCCGTTCCCGGCTGACCGGGCGGTGACACCACGGGGCGCCGCCGACGGCCGCGGTGCCCGGCGGACCGCCTGTCCGCCGGACACCGCGCCCCGGCCGGTCACCTGATGTAGACGAGGCCGTCCGTGGTGACGGTCGGCCGGCCGCTGGTGCCGACGACCACGATCTTCACGGTGTGCCTGGCGTTGGCCGACCAGGTCCTCGTCCAGATCGCCTGCCGGTAGCTGGTGGCCGACGACCTGAGGTCCACCGTGGCGGCCTTGACGCCGTCGACGTACACGTACGCCTGGCCCGAGCTCGACGCCCGGGAGACCACCCAGGCGGCCGAGCGCCCGGTGAACGTCCAGGTCAGGCTCGCGCCCTTGGCGGAGCTGGAGTACGACCGGCCGCCGAGGTAGCTGGAGGAGCTGCGCGCGCTCCAGCTGCCCGTCCTGACCGCCGCACTCTCCTGGAGGACCACCGGGGTGTAGGTGGCCGCCGCGTCACGGTAGTTGCCGGCGTAGTCGTACGCCCGCATCGACCAGCTGGAGGCGGTGCCCGGCCTCGCCGTGCGGTTGGAGAGGTACGCGGCCGCGCTGAAGGTGGCGGACTGCGGGGTCAGCAGCCGCACCTGGCGCAGGGCCTGGTCGTCGGTCGCCTTCCAGCGCAGGGTGACCGGGGCGGACCCGGTGTAGACGGTGCCGGTGCGCAGGCCGAGCGTCGGCGCGGCGGTGAACACCGGCGCGGTCGTCTCCGCCACGACGGTCAGCGGGGCCGCGGCCGAGACCGCGCCGGACTGGTGCGTGGCCTGCACGGTCACGGTGTGGGTGCCGGGGGTGAGGGTGATCCGCTTGGCGTAGCCCGCGCCCGAGGTGGCGGCGACGGCCTGGCCGTCGACGAGCACGTCGTACCTCTTGATCAGCGCGGCCGGCGTGGTGGCCGCCCAGCGCACCACCGGCGTGCCCTTGGTGTAGTACGTCGAGCCCTTGGCGGTCGCGTCGGTGAGGGACGCGATCCGCAGACCGTCGACCGGGCCGGCGGCCCAGGTGCGGACGGTCGGCAGCTGGGCGTACAGGGCGTCGCCCGGGCACTGGGTGTTGAAGCCGTCGCGGTGCCCGGACACCCGCCGGAAGGTGTACCGCTCGCCCGCGGTGAACTGGGTGCTGAAGTAGTTGCGCTGGGTCGCGCCGGCGGTGAGCTGCACCGTGCCGGCCGGGTCCGCGCCGTACTGGCCGAGCTTCCAGGCGGTCACGCGCGCCACGGACGTGAGGGCGGCGGTGGAGGCGGCGCCGCTGACGTGTGTGCCGAGGACGGCGATGCCGGCGGACTCCCGGTTGAAGCCGTAGGTGTGGGCGCCGAGCACGGGCCGGTCGATGCCGCCCTTGCGGCCCTCGAAGACCGTGCCGCACTTGTCGACGAGGAAGTTGTAGCCGATGTCGTTCCAGCCCTCGACCTCGGTGTGGTACGCGTAGATGCCGCGCACGATGGACGCCGACTCCGCGCAGTCGTAGTCGTTGGCGCCGTCGGTGTGGTGCACGAACACGGCCTTGACGTCGGGGTTGTACTCCGACGGGTCGGGGCTCTTCGACTCGTCCGCGCCCCAGCCGGCACGCGAGGTGACGGGCGGCTGGGGCACCGTGGACGGCGGCGCGGTGGGCTCCGGCGACGGAGACGGCGACGACGACGGCGACGCGTCCATGACGAACGCGGCCGGCTCGGGGGCGTCGAGGCGTGTCTCGGCCTCGGTCACCACGCCCGGGTCGACCAGGTTGACCTCGAGGCCCTTGGGCAGCGCGCCGGTGGTGCCGTCCTCGTGGACGACGCGGGCCTCCACACCGTCGGAGGGGCCGACCCACAGCGGCTGGGACGCGCCGCGCATGCCGGCCTCGACCTCCTCCGGCGGGGCGGCGTTCAGCTCCAGGTCCTGCCAGGCGCCCCACTCGCCGCTCTCCAGGCCGCGGGCGCGCACCTGCGCGGCGCCCTCCAGCGGCTTCAGCGCCCCGGTCCAGGAGACGCCGACCAGGGAGAACTGCTCGGTCTCCGTGCGGAGCAGCTTGCGCTCGCCGGCCGCGGTGCCCTTCAGGGCCAGGCCGTAGACCTCGACCGGCCGCCGGTCCTGCCCGGGGGCGCCGGCCCCGTCGGACGGGCTGGCCGTGGCGTACGTGACGACGCTCCCTCCCCCGATCAGCACGGCGCCGAGCGTCAGCCACGCCCGGCGTCTCATGCTCAGCGGTCTGTACGCGTGCGACACGGCACGACGCCGGTTGCGACGGCTCAAAAGGATCCCCACCCTGAGAAGCGGCCCGGCCGGGCCGACGGAAGCTGCGGCCGCCACACGGGTCTCATCCGCCCCGTACGGCGCCCCATTTGTGCAGCGCCGTCCGCGCCGTAACCGTCACAGGGTGGGGTGGTGACATGTGTCACCTTGATCGCGAAGAGGGGCGCGCGGGGGCGTCCGTCTCAGTCGCGTCGTCCGAACTGCTCCTCCAGGACGGACAGCCGGCGCCAGTACTCGTCCTCGTCGATCTCGCCGGAGGCGAAGCGGCGGCCGAGGACGGCGAGCGGCGAGTCGTCGCGGGCGGCGGGTCCGTGCGGGCCGCGGCGGCCGCGCCACCCGGTGCGCCGCAGCAGGGTGATGCCGAACCCCACGACCAGGGCCCAGAACAGGGGGAAGAGCAGGATCCACGGGCCGGGCCCGCCGTCACCGAAGTGCGCCAGGGTCTGCATGGTCGTTCAACTCCTCGGATGCGGTGTCTCGTCGCCCCTCGGCGACACTTCGAGACTCGCCCCGGGAGGGGGGTCAGGGCGTCGTGCGGCCGGCGGCAGCCGGCGTACCACCCGGGGAGTACGCGGGCGGTGCGCGGCTGCTCCCGCGGCCCTCGGTCAGCCGGTCTGGTCGCTGTCCTTCATCGCGCCCCAGCCGTGCCACCGCTCGACCTCGACCCAGGCGCTGACCCGGCGGCGTTCACGGTTCGGGTACGCGTCGCCGCCGTAGTGGCGGGAGAGGCGGTCGATGTCGGAGAGGTCCTCGTCGTCGTGCATGTCGGCGACACGGCCGATCAGGGTGACGTGGGTGTACCAGTTGTCCGCGTCGAGCACGGTGAGGGTGACGCGCGGGTCGCGCTGGAGGTGGCGCAGGCGCACCCGTCCCTCGTCCAGGTTGATCAGGACGCGGCCGTCCTCCCAGAGGTACCAGGTGGGGGTGGAGACGGGCGTGCCGTCGGAGCGGAGGGTGGCCATCACGCACGGGTTGGCCTTGCGCAGCAGCTCCTGGGCTTCGGGCGGCAGTGGGGGCTTGGACACGTGGACTCCTCGCTAGGAAGGGCGAACAGGGAGGGGGGTGGTCAGGTGGTGGACGCGGGCCCGTCGCCGAAGCTCGCGAAGTAGGCGGCGGCCATGTCCTCGTCGCCGTGCCCCTGGGCGGCGGCCCGCTCCAGGCGGCGGGCGCTCGCGGCGGCGACGTCGAGGCGGGCGCCGTTGCGCTCCCCGGCCCGCACGATCAGCGCGGCGTCCTTGGCGGCGGTCTTCACCGCGAACTGGGCCGGGGAGAGCTGTTCCTCGAGGATCAGCCGCGCCTTGGCGTGCAGATATCCCATGTCGAGCGGGCCGCCGGCGATGAGGCCGAAGAAGGCGTCCGGGTCGACGTCGAGGGCGCGGGCCAGCGCCAGGGTCTCGCCCGCGGCGGCGGTGGCCGCGAGCACCCAGCTGTTGGCGACGAGCTTCAGCCGGGTGGCGCTCGCCGCGGCGCCGTCCTCGCCGGTCCACACGGTGCGGGCGCCCACCGCGTCGAACACCGGGGTCACCGTGTCCCGGCCGCCGGCGGGGCCGGCGGCGAGGACGGTGAGCTGTCCGTCCTCGGCGGGCTTGCGGGTCCCGAGCACGGGGGCGTCGTAGAAGCGCAGGCCGTGGTCGTGGGCGAAGGCGGCCAGTCCGGCGACGTCCTCGATGCCGCTGGTGGTGCACTGCGCCCAGACGGCTCCGCGCGGGAGCGCCGGAGCGGCGGCGCGCATGGTCTCCAGGGTGGCGGGGCCGTCGTACAGCATGGTGAGGACCACGTCGGCGGACTCGACCGCCTCGGCGGGGGTGCCGGCGACGTGGGCGCCGTCGGCGGCCAGCGGGTCGGCCTTGGCGCGGGTGCGGTTCCAGGCGCGGACGGTGTGCCCCGCCTCGAGGAGGTTGCGGGCCATCGCGGCGCCCATGATGCCGGTGCCGAGGACGGTGACGGTGAGCGTGTCGGTCATGCGGTCGGCCTTCTCTCGTCCGGTGGTCGTTACGCCAGTGCTCCCAGAGGATCGTCCAGCACCGGCTGCCAGGCCAGTTCCGCCGCGCCGACCAGGCTGTTGTGGTCCAGCGTGCAGGCGAGGATCGGCACCCCGCCACTGCGGCCCCACAGGCTGCGGTCGGCGACGACGGCCCGCAGCCGGTCGGGGTCGGCCTCCAGGAGGGTGCGGTGCAGTCCGCCGAGGATGATCCGGTCGGGGTTGAGGATGTTGACCAGCCCGGCCAGGCCGAGGCCGAGCCGCTCGATGAGCTGTTCGGTGGCCGCGCGCACCTCGGGGTCGTCGTACCGGCCGCGGATCAGGTCGTCGGCCTGCTTCAGCAGCGACATCTCGGGGCCCGGTGCGCGGCCGGCCGCGGTGAGCAGGGCCAGCGGGTCCGCCTCGACGTCGAGACAGCCCCGGCCGCCGCAGTGGCAGGGGCGGCCCTCGGGGTTGACGGCGAGGTGGCCGACCTCCAGGGCGAGGCCCGAACTGCCCGTGTGCAGACGGCCGTCGAGGACCAGCGCGCCCCCGACGCCGCGGTGGCCGGTGGCCACGCACAGCAGGTCGCGCGCGCCCCGCCCGGCGCCGTGCCGGTGCTCGGCGAGCGCGGCGAGGTTGATGTCGTTGGCGGCGAAGGCGGGCCCGTCGAGGCCGGCGGCGCGCACCTGCTCGGCGAAGATCTCCCGTACCGGGGCGCCGGCGGGCCAGGCCAGGTGCAGCGGGTTGAGCGCCAGCCCCTCCGGTTCGGCGACCGCCGACGGCACGGCGAGCCCGGCGCCGACGCACCGCCGGCCGGTCTCCCGCAGCAGCTCCGCGCCGGCCGCGACGACGGAGCCGAGCACCTTCGCCGGGTCGGGGTCGACGACCTCGCAGCCGGGCGCGGTGGCGACGATCCGGCCGCCGAGCCCGACGAGGGCGGCGCGGAAGCCGTCGGCGTGGATCTGCGCGGCGAGCGCCACGGGGCCGTCCTCGGCGACGGACAGCCGGTGCGAGGGGCGTCCCTGGGACCCGGCGGCGGCACCGGGCCGGGCGTCCACCCGGATCAGTCCGAGCGCCTCCAGTTCGGCGGCCACCGCGCCGGCCGTGGCCCGGGTGACGCCGAGCTCGGCGGTGAGCA
>MUNG01000088.1 GCA_002154585.1 Streptomyces pseudogriseolus | reverse complement strand
GCCCCTGCGCCGGGCCCGGCGGGTCGTCCTCGGCGACCCGTTCTCCCGGTACGTGCAACTGCTGCTGACCATCACCCGGGCGCCCGAGGTGGTGGTCGTCGACGACGGCACGGCGACCATGGAGTTCGCGGGCCAGCTCGCCCGCGGCGAACGCCTGGTGCGCTGGCACCGCAAGGGCGGCCGCCCCGGCCCCCGCGACCTGGTGTTCGCCCCCGTGTCCGCGGTCGCCCGGCGCCGGCTCAGCCCCGGCCGGGACCGCACCGTGGAGGTCTTCACCTCCATGCCGATGGCGGACGTCCCGCCCGGCGTCACCGTCCGCGCCCACACCTTCGCCTGGACCCGCGACCGCTTCGGACCGCCCCGCGTCACCCAGGGCGCCGATCTGGTGGGCACCTCCCTGGTGGAGACGGGCGTCGTGGACGCCGACGCCTATGTGCGGGCGGTCGGCTCCCTCGCCCGCACCCACGGCGCCCGCCGCTACTTCGCGCACCGCCGCGAGACCACCGAGAAGCTGCACCGGCTGGCCGTGGAGACCGGCCTGGAGATCGTCCGCCCCGAGCTCCCCCTGGAACTGGTCGCCCGCCGGGGCCCCGTGGGCCGCACGGTCGTCAGCTTCCCCTCCACCGTCGTCCACACCCTGCCGCTCGCCCTGGCCGGCACCGGTGTGCGGATCGCGGTGTGCGACATCGACCCGGCGTGGCTCACCGCCCACGCCTCCCCGCGCGCCCAGGGCTTCCTCGCCGACGTCGTCGGCACCGCGCGCGACGCCCACCAGCTGCGGCCCGCCACACCCCCGGGCCCTGACCCGCTGTCCGCCAGATGAACCGTCCGGCGTGGGTTGGGCCGGACGTGGTAACCGTGGAAGTACGGATGGTGCCGACGCCCGCGCGGGGGCTGTGACCGGCCTCATGGCCGGGCAGGCCGTGTCGCCCCTACCCTCCCGAAAGGGCGGTGAGTGTACCCATCTCACTGAACAGCTATGCGTAGGGCCGCCGGATTTTCTCCCTCCAACGGGCTGATTTTTCTTGATCAGGGGTCGGTGGAGCGCTCCGGAGCCCTACTCTTCAAAGGGTGAAGCCACTGATGTCACTGGAGTCCGAGATCGATCTCCCCGGGGGAGCGGTGCTCCCCGGTGCGCTGCCCGAGGCGCTGCGCGCGGAACTCGTGGCGTTCCGGCGAGACCTCCACATGCACCCGGAGCTGGGCAACCAGGAGTTCCGAACCACCGCCGCGATCAAGGAACGCCTTCAGCGCGTAGGACTGCGCCCGCGCGTGCTCTCCAGCGGGACCGGGGTGATCTGTGACATCGGGACGGACGAGGAGGCCGGCACCGACGCGGCCATGCTGGCCCTGCGCGCCGACATCGACGCCCTGCCCATCCCCGACATGAAGGCCGGCTGCGCCTACCGGTCCACCGTGCCCGACCGCGCCCACGCCTGCGGTCACGACGTGCACACCACCGTGGTGCTCGGCGCAGGGCTGGTGCTGGCCGAGCTGCACCGCCAGGGCCTGCTGCCCCGCCCCGTCCGGCTGATCTTCCAGCCCGCCGAGGAGGTGCTGCCCGGGGGCGCCGCCGACGTCATCGCCGACGGCGCGCTCGAGGGCGTCGGCCGGATCCTCGCCGTGCACTGCGACCCGCGCGTCGACGCCGGGAAGATCGGGCTGCGCCAGGGCCCCATCACCTCCGCCTGCGACCGTCTCGAGATCGCCCTGGAGGGCCCCGGCGGCCACACCGCCCGCCCGCACCTGACCACCGACCTGGTCACGGCCGCCGCCCGGGTCGTCACCGACGTGCCCGCGCTGGTCGGCCGCCGGGTCGACAGCCGCAGCGGGCTCGCCGTCACCTGGGGCCGGGTCGAGTCCGGCCACGCGCCCAACGTCATCCCGCAGCACGCCGAACTCTCCGGCACCGTCCGCTGCCTGGACCTGGAGACCTGGCGGCAGGCGCCGGACATCGTGGTCGCGGCCATCGACGAGGTGGCCAATCTGCACCGCGCCAAGTCGGAGATCAACTACGTGCGGGGCGTCCCGCCGGTCGTCAACGAGGCCGGGGCCACCGAGCTGCTGCGCGACGCGATGATCGCCCGGCGCGGCACGGAGGCCGTCGAGGGGACCGAACAGAGCCTGGGCGGTGAGGACTTCTCCTGGTACCTGGAGCGCGTCCCGGGCGCCATGGCCCGCCTCGGCGTCCGCACCCCGGGCGAGCGCGTCGTGCGCGACCTGCACCAGGGCGACTTCGACGTGGACGAGCACGCCATCACCGTCGGCGTGGAGCTGTTCACCGCCGCGGCCCTGCTGGACGCCCTGCGGTAAGCGACGCACGCGCGAGGGCGGCCGGGCCCGACGGGGCCCCGGCCGCCCGCCCGTGGCCGAGCGCGCAGTTCCCCGCGCCCCTGAGGGGGTGCACCCGGCGGTGCCTGGAGGTGCCCTTCCTTGTCGCACCTCCCCGGACGCCTCCGCTTGCGGCCCGCTCCCCGGGGGTGCAGCGTGGGGGCCGTGCAGACGCGTATGCCCGTTCCGTTCCCCTGCGACCCCCTGGTTCACAAGGACGTAACCGGCCATCGGCACGAATGGATAACGGCCCCGCTCGACCCCGTTCCCAGGAGTGTCTACGCGCGTTAATGTGCGCCGAACCGAGCACCCGCTGCGGGGCTTTGGAGAATGGGGAACTTCAGATGCGTCGGATATCCAAACTGACCCGCGTAGCGGTGGGGGTCGCTTCGCTCGCGCTCGCCGCCACCGCCTGCGGCGGGACCAGCAGTGACAGCGGCGACAGCGGGGGCAAGGACGACCTCGGCGTCGCCATCGCGTACGACATCGGCGGCAAGGGCGACCAGTCCTTCAACGACGCCGCCTTCGCCGGTCTGGAGAAGGCCAAGAAGGAATTCGGCTTCAAGACCGCCGACGTCGAACCCACCGAGGGCGAGACCGACGCGGACAAGGAGCAGCGTCTGGCCTCGCTGGCGAAGCAGGGCTACAACCCGGTCATCGGCATCGGCTTCGCCTACGGCCCCGCGATGGAGGCCGTCGCCGCCAAGTACCCCGACACCACCTTCGGCATCGTCGACTCCGTCGTCGAGGGCGAGAACGTCGCCTCCCTGGTCTTCGCCGAGGAGCAGGCGTCCTACCTCGCCGGCGTGGCCGCCGCCAAGGCCACCAAGAGCAACACCGTCGGCTTCGTCGGCGGCGTGGACATCCCGCTGATCCACAAGTTCCAGGCCGGTTACGAGCAGGGCGTCAAGGACACCAACGCCAAGGTGAAGGTCGTCTCCCAGTACCTGACCCAGACCGCGGAGGAGGGCGGCTTCTCCAGCCCCGACAAGGGCAAGGCCGCCGCCGAGGGCCAGATCGAGAAGGGCGCCGACGTCATCTACCAGGCGGCCGGCCTCTCCGGCCAGGGCGTCATCGAGGCCGCGGCCAAGGCGAAGGTATGGGCGATCGGCGTCGACTCCGACCAGTACAACCAGGAAGCCCTCGCCGGCTACAAGGACTACATCCTCACCTCCGCCCTGAAGGACGTCGGCGGCGCGGTCTACACGCTGACCAAGTCGGTCCAGGACGGCAAGCCGCTGACCGGCACCCAGGTCTTCGACCTCAAGGTCAACGGCGTCGGCCTCTCCGACAGCAACCCCAAGATGGCCGAGATCCCGGGCCTGAAGGAAGCCGTGGACAAGGCGAAGACGGGCATCACCGACGGGACCATCAAGGTCAACACCGAGTGATCCCGGGCCGGGTACACCCGGGCTCCGGCCTCCCGTACGAGCGGGCGGGCGCCTCGAGCGCCCGCCCGCTCCGTCGTGTCCGCGGCGGCTTCCCGGCCGAAGGTGACCGTCCGGAGGCAACCAGGGGCGTCCGGGGGCGACCGGAGACGCCCGTAAGACGCCCGAACAGGGCCCCGGCGCTCACCCACCGCCACCCTCCGTTCGCGAACAGCAACGCCCCGTCCCGACAGGCGGAACCGGCTTGAACACGGGCGCATAACAAGGTGGACAGAAGGGGTTTTCAGGCCGGTCTACGCGCGTTAATCTGCGGCGAAGTCAGCGCCGTATCCCCGTACCGTCCCGGCGCTTGTAAGACTAGGAGCACCACACATGCGCCGGATTTCCCGGATCACGGTCGCAGGCGCAGCGACCGCCTCCCTGGCCCTCGCCCTCTCCGCCTGTGGCGGCACCTCCACCTCCGCGGGCTCCTCGGAGTCGAAGGAGGGCAAGGGCCTCGCCATCGCCTACGACGTCGGCGGCAAGGGCGACCAGTCCTTCAACGACGCCGCGTACGCGGGCCTGGAGAAGGCCAAGAAGGAGTTCGGCTACGAGACGGCCGACGTCGAGCCCACCGACGGTGAGACCGACGCGGACAAGGAGCAGCGCCTCGTCTCGCTGGCGAAGCAGGGCTACAACCCGATCGTCGGCGTCGGCTACGCCTACGCGTCCGCCGTGAAGGCCGCCGCGGAGAAGTTCCCCGACACCACCTTCGGCATCGTCGACGACGCCACGGTCGAGGCGAACAACGTCGCCGACCTGGTGTTCTCCGAGGAGCAGGCCTCCTACCTGGCCGGCGTCGCCGCGGCCAAGTCCACCAAGACCGACGTCGTCGGCTTCGTGGGCGGCGTGGACATCCCGCTGATCCACAAGTTCCGCGCCGGCTTCGAGCAGGGAGTCAAGGACACCGACCCCAAGGTCAAGGTCATCTCCCAGTTCCTCACGCAGACCGCGGAGGAGGGCGGCTTCTCCAGCCCCGACAAGGGCAAGAGCGCCGCCGAGGGCCAGATCGAGAAGAAGGCCGACGTGGTCTACGCGGCCGCCGGTCTGTCCGGTCAGGGCGTCATCGAGGCCGCCGCCGCCAACAAGGTGTGGGCGATCGGTGTCGACTCCGACCAGTACAAGCAGGAAGCCCTCGCCACGTACAAGGACTCGATCCTGACCTCGGCGATGAAGGATGTCGCCAAGGCGGTCTACAACCTGGCGAAGTCGGTCGAGGACGGCAAGCCCACGACCGGTATCGTCAAGGGCGATCTCAAGACGGGTGAGGTGAGCCTGTCGAACTCCAACCCGAAGTTCGCGGCCGACGCCGAGCTCCAGAAAGCCATCGAGACGGCCAAGGAGAAGATCATCAGCGGCGAGATCAAGGTCAAGTCGAGCTGAGTCACACCCTGAACCACCGCGGGGTCGCGACCGCTCGACGGGGTGCGAGGAGCCAGGCTCCTCGCACCCCGTCGGTCAGGTGTGCCACCCCTTTGTATGCCGTAGGGGCGCTACGCGCGTAGACGGCCCCCGTCCCCAGGAGAGTGCGTCATCAACGCGTCCAGCAGCCCTCCGGCCGGAGAGGCGGTCCACAAGACGGTGACCGCCGTGGAGCTCGCCGGGATCACCAAGCGCTTCCCCGGTGTCGTCGCCAACCACGACATCCACCTGACCGTCCGCAAGGGCACCGTGCACGCCCTCGTCGGCGAGAACGGCGCCGGCAAGTCCACCCTGATGAAGATCCTCTACGGCATGCAGAAGCCGGACGAGGGCACCATCACGGTCCACGGCGAACAGGTGAACTTCTCGTCGCCCGCCGACGCCATCGCGCGCGGCATCGGCATGGTGCACCAGCACTTCATGCTGGCCGACAACCTCACCGTCCTCGAGAACGTCGTCCTCGGCAGCGAGAAGCTCCACGGCATCGGCGGCAAGGCCCGCCGCCGCATCAAGGAGCTGTCCGAGCGCTACGGCCTGGACGTGCGCCCCGACGTCCTCGTCGAGGAGCTGGGCGTCGCCGCCCGCCAGCGCGTGGAGATCCTCAAGGTCCTCTACCGCGGCGCCACCACGCTGATCCTCGACGAGCCGACCGCCGTGCTCGTCCCGCAGGAGGTCGACGCGCTCTTCGACAACCTGCGCGAGCTCAAGGCCGAGGGCCTGTCCGTCATCTTCATCTCCCACAAGCTGGGCGAGGTGCTGTCCGTCGCCGACGACATCACCGTCATCCGCCGCGGCACCACGGTCGGCACCGCCGTGCCCTCCGAGACCACCCCGCGCCAGCTCGCGGAGCTGATGGTCGGCAGCGAGCTGCCCACCCCGGAGACGGCCGAGTCCACCGTCACCGACCGGCCCGTGATCACCGTCGACAAGCTGCGCCTGGCCGCCCCCGGCGGCAAGGCCCTCCTCGACGACATCTCCTTCACCATCCACGAGGGCGAGGTCCTGGGCATCGCCGGCGTCGAGGGCAACGGCCAGACCGAACTGGTCGACGCCCTCATCGGCCTGCGGCACGCCGACTCCGGCGTGATCCGGCTGGCCGACGAGGAGATCACCGCCTGGCCCACCCGCAGGCGCCGCGAGGAGGGCATCGGCTACATCCCCGAGGACCGCCACCGCCACGGCCTGCTCCTGGAGGCCCCCCTCTGGGAGAACCGCATCCTCGGCCACGTCACCGAGAAGCCCAACGCCAAGGGCGTCTGGCTGGACCCGAAGGCGGCCCAGGAGGACACCCGGCGGATCGTCACCGAGTACGACGTCCGCACCCCCGGCATCGACGTCACCGCGGCCTCCCTGTCCGGCGGCAACCAGCAGAAGCTGATCGTCGGCCGCGAGATGAGCCACAAGCCGCGCTTCCTGATCGCCGCCCACCCCACCCGCGGCGTGGACGTCGGCGCGCAGGCCGCTATCTGGGACCACATCCGCGAGGCCCGCCGCGAGGGCCTGGCCGTGCTGCTGATCTCCGCCGACCTCGACGAGTTGATCGGCCTGTCCGACACCCTCCGTGTGATCTACGACGGCAAGCTGGTCGCCGACGCCGACCCGGCCACCATCACCCCGGAGGAACTCGGCACCGCCATGACCGGCGCCGCCGAGGGCCACCTCGAACACGAAGAGACCCCCGAGACCCAGGCCGACGTGTCCAAGTCCGCCGAGTCTCCGGAAGACGAGGCCCGCTGATGAAGAAGTTCGACAAGGAGCGCGTGCTCCTCGCGGTGGCCGGACCGGTCATCGCGCTCGCCGTGGCCTTCGTGCTGAGCGCGATCGTGCTGATCGCCTCCGGCAAGAACCCCGTCGAGCCGTTCGCCCTCATGTTCGAGCAGGCCGGGTACTCGGACGTCCAGGTGCTGATCCTCAACCAGGCCTCGATGTACTACATCGCGGCCCTGGCGGTGGCCATCGGCTTCCGGATGAACCTGTTCAACATCGGCGTCGACGGCCAGTACCAGCTCGGCGCGATGATGGCCGCCATCGTCGGCGCGCACGCCGACCTGCCCGCGTTCCTCCAGGTGCCGCTGCTGCTGCTGACCGCCGTGTGCACCGGCGCGTTCTGGGCCGGCATCGCCGGCGTCCTCAAGGTCACCCGCGGGGTCAGCGAGGTCGTCGCCACGATCATGCTCAACGCGATCGCCACCTCGCTGATCGTCTACATGTGGAAGCCGGACGTCTTCGGCGTCAAGATCGGCAACAACAGCACCACCGGCGAGATGCACGAGTCCGGCTGGATCCCGGGCATCGACCTCGGCGCGGCCGGCGAGATCTACGGCCTGGTCGTCCTCGCCGTGCTCCTCGGCATCGGCTACTGGGTCGTCCTCAACCGCACCCGCTTCGGCTTCGACCTGCGCGCCTCCGGCTCCTCCAGCTCCGCCGCGGCCGCCAGCGGCGTCGACCCCAAGCGCATGGTCCTCACCGCCATGCTGCTCTCCGGCGCCATCGCCGGCCTCGCGGGCCTGCCGATCCTGCTCGGCGACTCGCACACCTACAACCTCAACTTCCCCACCGGCATCGGCTTCCTCGGCATCGGCATCGCGCTGCTCGGCCGCAACAGCCCGGTCGGGATCGTCTTCGCCGCCCTGCTGTGGGCCTGGCTCGACAAGGCGTCGCCCGAGCTGGACTTCCACGGCTACGACAAGGAGATCGCGGTCATCATGCAGGGCCTGATCGTCCTCTCGGTGGTCGTCTCCTACGAGGCCGTCCGCGAGTGGGGCCTGCGCCGTCAGCAGCGCCGGGTCGGCGCCGAACTCGCCGCGGGACACGTCCTGGGCGCCGACAACAACACCACGAAGGAGGTGGCCGGCCGATGACCGCTCCGACCACAGCGACCG
Source organism: Streptomyces pseudogriseolus (assembly GCA_002154585.1). Classification (GTDB taxonomy): domain Bacteria; phylum Actinomycetota; class Actinomycetes; order Streptomycetales; family Streptomycetaceae; genus Streptomyces; species Streptomyces pseudogriseolus. The sequence goes on along the minus strand of MUNG01000088.1, from coordinate 16,223 downwards.
ACGTCAACCAGCCGTCGCTGGAGCACGCCCCGCCGACCGGCCGCCGCATGTCCTGGCCCGTCCTGCTGCTGGTCATCGCCGGAGCCCTGGCGCTGACCTCGATCGTGCGCCTGATCACCGGCGCCGACGGCATCACCAACGTCAGCCAGATGTCCACCGCCCTCCAGCTCGCCGTGCCGATCGGCCTCGCCGGCCTCGGCGGCCTGTGGGCCGAGCGCGCGGGCGTGGTGAACATCGGCCTCGAAGGCATGCTGATCCTGGGCACCTGGTTCGGCGCCTGGGCCGGCTTCCAGTGGGGTCCGTGGACCGGCGTCCTCGTCGGCGTGATCGGCGGCTGCCTCGGCGGCCTGCTGCACGCGATCGTCACCGTCACCTTCAACGTCAACCACATCGTCTCCGGTGTGGCGATCAACATCCTCGCCCTCGGCGCCACCCGCTACCTGGCCCCCCTCGCCTTCGAGGGCCACCAGGGCGGCTCCGCCAAGCAGTCCCCGGCGGTCGAGTCCCTCGGCCACTTCACCGTGCCGGGACTGTCCGACTGGCTGACCGACCTCAACGCCAAGGGCTGGTTCTTCGTCTCCGACATCGCCGGCCTGCTCGGCGGCCTGGTCACCAATGTCTCCTGGCTGACCCTGATCGCCGTCGCGCTCGTCCCCGGCACCTGGTGGATCCTCTGGCGCACCTCGTTCGGCCTGCGGCTGCGCTCCTGCGGCGAGAACCCGGTGGCCGCCGAGTCCCTCGGCGTCAACGTCTACAAGTACAAGTACCTCGCCGTGATCATCTCCGGCGGTCTGGCCGGCCTCGGCGGCGTCTTCCTGTCCATCGTGGCCAACCCCTTCTACCTGGAGGGCCAGACCAGCGGCCGCGGCTATATCGGCCTCGCCGCGATGATCTTCGGCAACTGGATGCCGGGCGGCCTCGCCATCGGCGCCGGCCTCTTCGGCTACACCGACAGCCTCAACCTGCGCGGCGGCTCCACCAACGTGCACGCCCTGCTGCTGCTCGGCGCGCTGCTGCTGGTGATCGGCGCGATCTGGCTGGCCGTCCGCAAGAAGTACGTCCAGGCGGTGATCACCCTGGTCGTCGGCGCCCTCGTGTTCGCCTGGTACGCCGGCACCAACGAGGTCCCCAGCCAGGTCGTCGCCGCCACCCCGTACGTCGTCACCCTGGTCGTCCTCGCCCTCTCCGCCCAGCGGCTGCGCATGCCCAAGGCGGACGGCATGCCGTACCGGAAGGGACAGGGCAAGTGACCGCGGCCGCCGACGTCGACTGGGACGCCCTGCGCGCGGCGGCGCGGGACGCCATGTCCCACGCCTACGCCCCCTACTCGGGGTACCCGGTCGGCGTCGCGGCCCGGGTCGACGACGGACGCACGGTCACCGGCTGCAACGTCGAGAACGCCTCGTACGGACTCGGCCTGTGCGCCGAGTGCGGGCTGGTCTCCGAGCTCCAGCGCACCGGGGGCGGCCGGCTCACGCACTTCACGTGCGTGGACGGCGGCGGGGAGATTCTCGTCCCGTGCGGGCGCTGCCGCCAGCTGCTGTACGAGTTCGGCGGCCCTGAACTGCTGCTGGAGACGCCCGAGGGCATCCTGCCCCTGTCCGAGATGCTGCCCCAGGCCTTCGGCCCCCAGCACCTCACCAAGTAACTCCCGTGCGGCCCCTCCCGACGGCGCCCGGCACCCCGGGCGGCGTCGAGCGGAGGGGCCGTGCTCTTCGCACCCCCCGGAAGGAACGCCAGCCATGGCCATGGACGTCATCTCCGTCATCCGCACCAAGCGGGACCGCGGCGAACTCACCGACGAGCAGATCGACTGGGTCATCGACGCGTACACCCGCGGCGAGGTGGCCGACGAGCAGATGTCGGCCCTCGCCATGGCGATCCTGCTCAACGGCATGAACCGCCGGGAGATCGCCCGCTGGACCGCCGCGATGATCGCCTCCGGCGAGCGCATGGACTTCTCGTCCCTGTCCCGCCCCACCGCCGACAAGCACTCCACCGGCGGCGTCGGCGACAAGATCACCCTGCCGCTCGCGCCGCTGGTCGCCGCCTGCGGCGCGGCCGTCCCGCAGCTCTCCGGCCGCGGCCTCGGCCACACCGGCGGCACCCTCGACAAGCTGGAGTCGATCCCCGGCTGGCGCGCCCTGCTCTCCAACGAGGAGATGCTGTCGGTGCTGGACGGCACCGGCGCGGTGATCTGCGCGGCCGGCGACGGGCTCGCCCCCGCCGACAAGAAGCTGTACGCCCTCCGGGACGTCACCGGCACCGTCGAGGCGATCCCGCTGATCGCCTCCTCGATCATGTCCAAGAAGATCGCCGAGGGCACCGGTTCCCTGGTCCTGGACGTGAAGGTCGGCTCCGGCGCCTTCATGAAGACGATCGAGGACGCCCGCGAGCTGGCCTCCACCATGGTGGGCCTCGGCACCGACCACGGCGTGAAGACGGTCGCCCTCCTCACCGACATGTCCACCCCCCTCGGCCTGACCGCCGGCAACGCCCTGGAGGTCCGCGAGTCGGTCGAGGTCCTGGCGGGCGGCGGCCCCGCGGACGTCGTCGAACTGACCGTCGCCCTGGCCCGCGAGATGCTCGACGCGGCCGGCATCCGCGACGCCGACCCGGCGAAGGCCCTCGCCGACGGCTCCGCGATGGACGTCTGGCGCCGCATGATCGCCGCGCAGGGCGGTGACCCGGACGCCCAGCTCCCGGTCGCCCGCGAGCAGCACGTGGTGAAGGCCCCCTCGTCGGGCGTCCTCACCCGCCTGGACGCCTACGACATCGGCGTCGCCGCCTGGCGCCTCGGCGCGGGCCGCGCCCGCAAGGAGGACCCGGTGCAGGCCGGCGCGGGCATCGAGATGCACGCCAAGCCCGGCGACACCGTGACGGAGGGCCAGCCCCTCCTCACCCTCCACACGGACACCCCGGACCGCTTCGAGTACGCGCTCCAGTCCCTGGAGGGCTCCTTCGACATCGGTTCCGGCGCGGACTTCACCGCCACGCCGGTGGTCCTGGAACGCATCGCCTGACCAGCGCTTTCTCCTTCCGGGTGAACGGGACCGGTGGACCCCTGCCGGTCCCGTTCGTCATGTTTCCTTGTACCCATGCACGTGTACGACGGCGACTACGTCAAGGCCGACACCGAGTGGGAAGAACTGTGCTGGATCCGGGAGCGGACGGACGCTCCCAAGGGCTGCCGGGTGGAGATCGTCGATGGGCTCGTCACGGTGACACCCCTCGCCACGGTCCGGCACCACCTCATCGCCGCGCAGGTGCACCGGTGCCTCTACCAGGCCGTTCCGGAGAACTGGGGTGTGCATCAGTGGTGGGACATCTCCGTGCCGGAGCGCCTCGCCCTCCTCGTGCCCGACCTCGTGGTCGTGCGGGAGGACTTCCGGTTCGCCGACGACGGCCTGTGCCCTGCGGCGGCAGCCGAACTCGTCGTGGAGATCACCTCGAAGGCCACGGCGAGCCGTGACCGGACGGCGAAGCCCGCGGCATGCGCCATGGGCAGTGTCCCGCTCCACCTGCTGATCGACGGCCGGGCACCGGGCGGGCCGGCCTTCACCCTGCACGGCGCACCGGAGAACGGCGTGTACCGCGTCCTCGAGTCGGGTCGGTTCGGCGAGCCGATCAAGCTCCCCGCCCCCTTCGACCTCGTCATCGACACCGGCGAGTTCCCACAGAGCTGACTCACCCCAGCAGCGCCGCCACCGCCACCAGTACCGGTACCGACAGGGCCGTCGAGATCAGGATCGCCTCCCGGGCGAGCCTCTCGCCGACGCCGTAACTGCTCGCGTACGTGAAGAGGTTCTGGGCGGCCGGGAGGGCCGAGGTGACCACCACGTCCAGGAGGTGCGCGCCGCGCAGGCCGAAGACGCCTGCCGCCAGCGCCCAGGCCACCAGCGGCTGGCCCACCGCCTTCAGGCCCACGGCCAGCAGCACCGCGCCCCGGTCGCCGCCCCGCAGGGGCAGCGTGCTGCCCCGCAGCGAGATGCCGAAGGCGAGAAGTACCGCAGGGACCGCCATGTTCCCGATGAGCTGCACCGGGTCCCACACCGGGCCGGGAATCTCCACGCCCGCCGCCGACACCGCCACCCCCGCCAGCGACCCCACCGCGATCGGGTTGCGCAGCGGGGTCAGCAGCCGGCGCCACAGCGGCTGCTTCCCGCCCGCCGTCGACAGGTCCAGGATCGTCAGCGCGACCGGTGTGACCCCGACCAGCTGGAACAGCAGCACCGGCGCCACCAGCGAGGCGTCCCCCAGCACGTACACGGCGATCGGGATGCCCAGGTTGCCGGAGTTGACGTAGCTGGAGCACAGGGCGCCGATGGTGGTGCGGCCCACGCCCCAGCCGCGCGCCACGCCCACCGCGGCGAAGACGCCCGCCACCGCCGCCGTGCTCAGGGCGGTGACCAGGAGGCGGCTGGAGAACACCACCGGCAGGTCGGCCCGGGCGAGCGTCGTGAACAGCAGCGCCGGGGACGCCACATGGAACGCCAGCTTGGTCAGCACCTCGCTGCCCTGCGCGCCGAGATTCCCCCGCCGCCCGATGACGTAGCCGACGCCGATGACGACGGCGATCACCAGGAACCCGCTCAGCACCCCCTGCACGGCGGCTCCCCGTGGCGGCGGACGGCACCGGAACCCGGTCCCGGGGACGGCGATGATCTGTGGCGCATACAGCCAACCCTCCGGGGAGGGCCATGCCCGGTCAATGTGATCTTCGGCGCGGGCGCGGCCGGCCGCCGCGCGATGAGTTACGGGCCCGCGGCCGGTCTACCGGTCGTGGACGCCATGACACCGCCCGTACTCGTACTCAGCGGCCCCCTCACCACCCCGGGAGAGGTGAGCGGGCCGTGCGAGGCGCTGCGCGCCCTGCTGGACGGCGGGGGGCGCGGCCGTGTCGTGGTGTGCGACGTCGCCGGTCTGGGACCGCCGGGCCTGGACGCCGTGAACCTGCTGGCCCGGCTTCAGCTCACCGCCCGCCGGGCCGGCGGGCGGATACGGCTGCGCGACCCCTCACCCGCGCTGTGCGCCCTGCTCGACCTCGTCGGTCTCCGCTTCGAGACGGAGGGGCAGCCCGAACAGCGGGAACCACCTTTGCGTGTCCAGGAAGCAGTGGAACCCGGTGATCCGGCCGTCTGAGATCTCCAGCGCCTGCACCGCCCACGGCGTGTACCCGCCGTTCTCCGGGTCGGGCTTGTACTGCGCGAACCCGGGCAGTCCGTTGACCTCGACCGGCACCAGCCTGGAGTGGGCGCAGGCGGCGCCCAGCGTCGTCATGAAGCCCGTGATGTCGCCGGCGCCGGTCAGCCACAGGTCGAACGGCGGCATCGTCATGACCGCGTCCTCGTGCAACAGCGCGGTCAGCGCCGACATGTCGTACCCCTCGAAGGCGGCCACGTAGCGGTCGAGGAGCTTCTTCTGGTCCTCGTCCAGCGGGTCGGACACCGCCGCGTCGGCGCCCGGCTCCCGGCGCTCGGCGAGCGTCGCCCGGGCCCGCTGGAGCGCGCTGTTGACCGACGCGACCGACGTGCCGAGCAGCTCGGCGACCTCACTCGCCTTCCACGCCAGCACCTCGCGCAGGATCAGCACCGCCCGCTGCTTGGCGGGCAGCTTCTGCAGCGCCGCCATGAACGCCAGCCGCACGGACTCCTTGGCGACCGCGGCCTCCGCCGGGTCGGCCGGGGTGGGCAGCACCCGGTCGTCGGGCATCGGCTCCAGCCAGGTGTGGTCGGGGCGGGGGGACAGGGCGGCCTGCGCGAGCGGCGTGGACTCCGTGAGGTCCATCGGGCGGGCGCGCTTGTTGCCCGCGGACAGCATGTCCAGGCAGACGTTCGTCGCGATGCGGTAGAGCCAGGAGCGGAGGCTGGAGCGTCCCTCGAACTTGTCGAGGCCGCGCCAGGCGCGGATCATCGTGTCCTGCACCGCGTCCTCGGCCTCGAAGGAGGAGCCGAGCATGCGGTAGCAGTACCCGGTCAGTTCGACCCGGTACTGCTCCAGCGTGGCGTCCGGATCCGTCGTCGCCGTGCCGTTCGTCATCGTCCACCCACCCCAAGCGGCCTTGTGGCGGCGCTTCGTCGCGCCCACCACTTCGGAAGCTACCGCAGCCCACTGACAACGGCCTGCCGCACGGGAGAACACGCAGGTCGGTAGCGCTGACGCAGGCGGTTCTTCGCCCCCGCCGCCCCTTCCCTTCCCGTCCCTGGGGGCTGCGCCCCCAGACCCCCCTTGTCGGCCCTGGCGGGCCTCGTCCTCAAACGCCGGACGGGCTACCAGTAGCCCGCGCCGCCGCCCGCGTCCCCGCCAGGGTGATCGCCGCGACGCCCGCCACGGCCACCAGCCCGACCGCGACCGTCCCGCCCCAGCCCTCCGCGTGGAACGCCACCGCGCCCACCGCGCTGCCCGCGCTCGACCCGACGTAGTACGCGGACTGGTACAGCGCGGCCGCCTGCGCCCGCCCTTCCGTCGCGGTCCTGCCCACCGCCGACGACGCCACCGCGTGCCCCGCGAAGAACCCGGCCGTGATCAGCACCAGACCCAGCAGCACCAGCGGCAGCGCGTCCGCCAGCGACAGCAGCAGCCCCGCCGCGGTGGTCGCGCCGCCCGCGTACAGGGCGCCCCGGCGGCCCAGCCGGCCCACCAGCCGGCCGGCCGCTGACGCGGACACCGTGCCCACCAGGTACACCAGGAACACCGACCCGGCGACGCCCTGCGGCAGTGAGAACGGCGCCTCGGTCAGCCGGTACCCGACGACCGTGTACACGCCCCCGAACACCGTCATGAACAGCGCGCCGATCGCGAACAGCCGCCGCAGCAGCGGGTTCCCGAGGTGCCGGCGGACCGTGCCGGCCAGCACGCGCGGCGCGAGCGAGCCGGGCCGGAAGTGCCGCGGCGCCGGCAGCAGCAGCCGGAACGCCACCGCGCACGCCACCGCGACCGCGCCGATCACCCCGACGGCGACCCGCCAGCCCCACTCCTGCGCCACCCAGCCGGTGATCACCCGGCCGCTCATCCCGCCGACGCTGTTGCCCGCGACGAACAGCCCGATCGCGGTCACCAGCGCCTTCGGCGTGACCTCCTCCGCGAGGTACGCCGTCGCCGAGGCCGGCAGCCCGGCCAGCGCCGCGCCCTGCAGCGCGCGCAGCGCGACCAGCGCCCCGAGCGACGGGGCGAACGGCACCAGCAGGCCCAGGGTCACCGCGACGGCCAGCGAGGCCGTCATGACCGTACGGCGCCCGAACCGCTCGGACAGGGCGCTCATCGGCAGCACGAACAGCGCCAGGCCGCCCGTCGCCGCCGACACCGTCCAGCTCGCGTCGCTCGCGCTGACCGCGAACTCGCCGGACACCAGCGGCAGCAGGGCCTGCGTGGAGTACAGCAGCGCGAAGGTGGCGACGCCCGCGAGGAACAGGGCGAGACTCATCCGGCGGTAACCGGGACCGCCCGGGGACATCCGGGTCTCGGCGGCGGGCGGTGGGGTGGAGGGGACGGATGCGACGGCGTCCACGCGGGTGGACGCCCCGGTACTGGCGGGAGTCATGCCTCGAACGTACGGAGGTCTCCGCTCATCCGTCCAATGCATGGAATCGCCATAATCGTTCCCATGGAGCATCAGCAGAGGTCAGCCGGTCGTCTGTCACGAACCGGTGACACACGAGACAGGGAGGAGACGGCACGGCTGCTCGCGCCCCGGCTCGCCCACTTCGCCGGGGTGGCCCGCACCGAGCACGTCACCCGGGCCGCCCAGGAGATGCAGGTGCCGCAGTCCACCCTCTCCCGCGCCCTGGTGCGTCTCGAGGAGGACCTCGGCGTCGAGCTGTTCGCCCGGCACGGCCGCACCGTCTCCCTCACCCCGGCCGGCCGCACCTTCTACGCCTCCGTCGCCCGCGCCCTGGACGAGATCGGACGCGCGGCCGAGGAGGTCCGCGCCGACGCCGACCCCGCCACCGGCAAGGTCGCCTTCGGGTTCCTGCACACCATGGGCGCCGAGACCGTGCCCGGCCTGCTGCACGCCTTCCGCGCCGACCACCCCGGCATCCGCTTCACCCTGGTCCAGAACCACGGCGAGGCCATGCTGGAGGGCCTGCGCGGCGGCGAGCTCGACCTGTGCCTGACCTCGCCGGTGCCCTCCGCGCCGGACCTGGTGGCCCGCCGCCTCGACGAGCAGAAGCTGCGCCTGGTCGTCCCCGCCGACCACCGCCTCGCCGCCCGCCGCCGGGTCCGCCTGGCCGAGGCCGCCGACGAGACCTTCGTGACCCTGGAACCGGGCTACGGCCTGCGCCGCATCACCGACGACCTGTGCGCCCGGGCCGGCTTCGCGCCGCGCATCGCCTTCGAGGGCGAAGAGGCCGAGACCCTGCGCGGCCTGGTCGCGGCGGGCCTGGGCGTCGCCCTGCTGCCCCCGCCGCCCTTCCCGCGCCCCGGCGTGGTCGAGCTGACGGTGACCGCGCCCAGGGCGGCCCGCGAGATCGGCGTGGCCTGGCTCGCCGGCCGCCCGGACACACCCCCGGTGGCGGCGTTCAAGAAGTTCCTGCTGTTGAAGCGGGGGAGTCTGCTGCCGGGGTGAGAGCAGGCGCCCGCCGCCGGAGCGGAGGGCGGCCTCAGTGCCGTAACGACCGCCCGAACCCCGCCGCCAGCGGCATCCGCAGGCCCAGGGGCGGGGGAGCGGCCAGGGCGTCCTGCACCGGGCGGGAGAACGCCCGGCCGAACAGCACGCCCAGCACGAAGTCCTCGGCCAGCGCCAGTACTTCGTCCCGGTACTGACTCAACCCATGGCCGTCCGCGTGCACTTCGAAGCGGCACACCTCGCGGTTGGCCTTCTTCGCGCGGGCCGCGAGGCGGAAGGACAGTTCGGGGTCGGTGCGCGCGTCGTTCGTGCCGTGCACGATCAGCACATGGCGGCCGGCGAGCTGCCTCACCGGCTCGGCCGGGGCCGTCCCGTCCTCCTCCGGCAGCCACGGGGCCAGTGCCACCACGGAGTTGACCGCCTCGTGGCCCGCCGTGCGCAGCGCCGCCCTGCCGCCCATGCCGAGGCCGACCAGGCAGACCGGCACGTCCCCGTAGCGCCGTACCGCCTCGTCGGCGGCCCAGGCGGCGTCCTGCGCGAGGTGCGCCTCGTCGCCGTTCCAGCCGCGGTAGCGGTAGTGGACGGCGTGCACGGCGAGTTGCTGGTCCGCTCCCGCGCGGGCCAGGCGGCGGCCCAGGCCGCGTACGGAGGCCGCCGCCAGCGGCGACGGTCTGCGGGCGGAGGACTCCTCGCCGTTCGGGAGCAGCAGCGCCACCCCGTTCACCGTGGCCGGCTCCGAGCCGAGCGCCCTCCCCAGCCGAGCCGTGCGTACCGGCGTCGCTTGCTGTGCCATGACAGAACATTCTCAGAAGTCACGGTGTACGCGACCCGTCCGTGCGGTCACCTTTCCGTATCGGCACTGGCGTGCGCCAGGTGATCTACGCGCGTAGGAGTTAGAGTGCGGAAATGACGAGCCAGACCATCGCGAACGCCCCGGCCTCGGACCAGATCCGCCGGGCGCCCAAGGTTCTGCTGCACGACCACCTCGACGGCGGACTGCGCCCCGGCACCGTCGTCGACCTGGCCCGCGGGACGGGCTACGCCGACCTCCCGCACACCGACCCCGACAAGCTCGCCCTCTGGTTCCACCAGGCCGCCGACTCCGGGTCCCTGGAGCGCTACCTGGAGACGTTCTCGCACACCGTCGGCGTCATGCAGACCCGTGACGCGCTCGTCCGGGTCGCCGCCGAGTGCGCCGAGGACCTCGCCGAGGACGGCGTCGTCTACGCCGAGGTGCGCTATGCGCCCGAACAGCACCTCGAAGGCGGGCTGACGCTCGAGGAGGTCGTCGAGGCCGTCAACGAGGGGTTCCGCGAGGGCGAGCGGCGGGCCAGGGAGAACGGCCACCGCATCCGCGTCGGCGCCCTGCTCACCGCGATGCGGCACGCCGCCCGCGCCCTGGAGATCGCCGAACTCGCCAACGGCTACCGCGACCACGGCGTCGTCGGCTTCGACATCGCGGGCGCCGAGGCCGGCCACCCGCCCACCCGGCACCTCGACGCCTTCGAGTACCTGAAACGGGAGAACAACCACTTCACCATCCACGCCGGCGAGGCGTTCGGACTGCCGTCGATCTGGCAGGCGCTCCAGTGGTGCGGCGCGGACCGGCTCGGGCACGGCGTGCGGATCATCGACGACATCCAGGTCCGCGACGACGGCACGGTGGAGCTCGGCCGGCTCGCCGCGTACGTCCGGGACAAGCGGATCCCGCTGGAGCTGTGCCCCAGCTCCAACCTCCAGACCGGCGCCGCCGCCTCCTACGCCGAGCACCCGATCGGACTGCTGCGCCGGCTGCACTTCCGCGCCACGGTGAACACCGACAACCGGCTGATGTCCCACACGAGCATGAGCCGTGAGTTCGAGCACCTGGTCGAGGCTTTCGGATACACGCTCGACGACATGCAGTGGTTCACCGTCAATGCGATGAAGTCCGCATTCATTCCTTTCGATGAACGGCTGGCGATGATCAATGACGTGATCAAGCCCGGATATGCGGAACTGAAATCCGAATGGCTGTTCCGTCAGACCGCCTCCACCAGCGGTTCCTCCCTCACGGAAGGCTGAACGGCGCGTCACCGGGAAAGGTGAACCCGCAGCGCGTTCACCATCCGTCCGCATTTCATTGTTTGCGGCGGACGGGGACCCCTGATTACGGTCGCAGCACCGCTCACATCCCCGTATCCCATTTCGAGGACGCCTTTCATGAAGCAGTCTGCTGTCAAGACCCTCGGTGTCGCCGCTCTCGGTGCCGCCTTCGCCGCCGCCGGTGCGGGCGCCGCCCAGGCGGCCCCGTCCCTGCCGGACGCCCCGGGGCTGGACACCGTCGCCCAGGCCGTGCCGGCGGACCAGGTGTCCAGCGCGCTGCCCGGCCCGGCCGAGGCGCTGTCGACGGGCCAGGACGTGGCCGGCAAGGGCGTCGGGACCGCCGCGCCGGTCGCCGGCGAGCTGGGCTCCCAGGTGCCGGGCGCCGGCCTCCTCGGCGGCCTGCCGCTGAACGCGGTGCCGGGCCAGGGCGTCAACGTCAACGGCATCCCGCTGGGCGGCCGCTGACCCTCCCGGCCGGAGACGGGCCGACGGGGCGCACCCGGAAACGGGTCGCGCCCCATCGGCGTACTCGGAGGTCCACGGCCCCGCGCAGGGCCTCAGGGAGATGATGCCGCGCAGGGACCGGGAGGCCGGCGGCGCGCGGCGCCTCGGGGGTGAGGGCGCCGCGCGGGCCGTCCTACCAGGCCGCGCGGGCCTTGTCCTCCGAGGGCAGCAGGATCCACAGCGCCAGGTAGAGCAGGAACTGCGGGCCCGGCAGCAGGCACGAGACCAGGAACACGACGCGCATCGTCTTCGCGGAGGTGCCGAACCGCCGGGCCAGCCCGGCGCAGACACCGCCGATCATGCGGTCGTCGGTGGGGCGGGCGAGGCTGCTCATCGCGACTCCTTCGTAACGGTGCGAGGCATCCCGTCCGGCTGCCTCCGTACCTCTACGTTACGGAGACGAAGGGGGCAAAGCGTCACTCCACGGGGCGATCCCGACCCTGGGAATCGTCGGGGTCCTCCCCTGGGGTGCCTCCTCCGCCGGGACGGCCCCGTCCGCCGCCCGGAGGAGCGCACGGCGGCGCAGCCAGGCGCGTCCCGCGGGCACCACGGCGGCGTGCGCGAGCGCGGCGCCCGCCGTGTTGAGCAGCAGCGAGTCGACGTCCACCACCTGGCCCGGCACCGCCGTCTGGAACAGTTCCACGGCCAGCGACACCAGGGCGGTCGCGGCCGTCGTGCGGATCAGCGAGCCCAGCCGGGACACGGCCAGCCGGCCCCCGGCCATCGGCAGCAGCACACCCAGCGGCGCGAGCAGCGCCATCGACTCCCCGGTGCGGCGCAGCCCCGTCGCCCAGCCCAGCGCGAAGTCGGCGCGGATCCCGTCCAGCGGCCGCAGATTGGCCGGCATCACCCACGGGACGTCCAGGGGGCGCAGCGTGTACCAGGCGACGAACGCCAGATGCGCGGCCAGGAGGAGACCCCCGGTCACACGGATACGGGACGCGGCGGTGCCGCCGATGAAGCCTGGACGCTGCACGATCCCCAAGACGCCGCGTGCGCCTCGGCCGGTTCCGGGATGTCACCCGTTCAACCTCTGAGGCGTGCGCCACACTGCGGTGCCGCCGCTGCGGGCGCCCGCCGGTCAGCTTCCGGTGGCCTCGGTGGAGGGCGGCTTCCCGGCCGCCGGACGGGCCCGTACGTCGTCCGTGCAGCGGTAGCGGCGCGGCGTCGCGTCGTCGGGGCCGCCCAGGATCACCGAGCCGTCGCCCTCGGCCGCCGCCGAGTCGGAGAAGGTGCACACGATCTGCGCGAGCGCCGTGGCCGACAGCTCGGCCGGCGGCGTGCTCAGCCGCAGCGTGTCCTCCGGGTCCCCGGCCCGCGGCCCGGTCACCGTCGTCCCGGGCCCCACCCGCGTGCTGTAGCCGGCCTCCCGCTCGGACGCCGTCGGCTCCCGCGTCAGCTCGCCCAGCAGGCCCTGTGCGACCAGCACACGGCGCGCGTCCGTGGGCCCGTCCGCCACCCGCACCGCCCGGTCCACGGCCACCAGCGACGGACCGCACACCAGGAACACCTGCACCGGCAGCCCGCGTTCGCCCTGCCCCGCGCCCTCCGGCTCGCCCAGCGAGCAGCGCACCCGGGAGGGCGCCGGACCGAAGTCGGTCGGCACCTCGGTCGCCCGGATGCCGCACCCGGACAGCAGCGCGCCCAGCGCCGCGAACCCCACGACGGCCGGCAGAACCGCCCTGAGCCGCCCGTCCCGTCGGTACCGCCCCTCTTGTGCGTTCATCAGGCGTCCCCCTCGGCGCCCTCGTTCCCGGCGTCGCCGGACTTCTCCCCGGACTCCGCGGCGGACACGTCCCGCGGCAGCCGCAGCGTGAACACCGCGCCCCCTTCGGGCGAGTTGGCCGCGGTGATCTCGCCGCCGTGGATGTGCGCGTTCTCCAGCGCGATGGACAGGCCGAGCCCGCTGCCCTCGGAGCGCGGACGGGAGGCGCTGGCCTTGTAGAAGCGGTCGAAGACGTGCGGCAGGACGTCCTCCGGGATGCCGGGGCCGTGGTCCCGCACCTGGATGACGACCGTGCCGCCCGACGCGTCCGCCGCCTTGGCGCCCTCGCCGGGCGCCTCCGTGCCCTCCGCGCCCTCCGTGACGCCCCCGGGCTCCTCCCGCACCGACACCCGCACCGGCGAGCCGCCGTGCTTGAGGGCGTTGCCGATGAGGTTGGCCAGGATGACGTCCAGGCGCCGTGGGTCGATCCGGGCGTGGATGCCGCGCGCGGCGTCCAGTTCCACCGCGTCCAGCCAGGCGCGCGCGTCGATGCAGGCGGTGATCTGGTCGGCGACGTCGACGTCGTCGAGGACCAGCCGGGCGGTGCCCGCGTCGAAGCGGGTGACCTCCATCAGGTTCTCCACCAGGTCGTTCAGCCGCCGGGTCTCGCTCACCACCAGCCGCACCGCGGGCTGGATCATCGGGTCGATGCCGCCGCCCTCGAACTCCAGCTCCTCCTCGAGGACCTCGGTCACGGCGGTGATCGCGGTCAGCGGGGTGCGCAGCTCGTGGCTCATGTCCGCGACGAACCTGCGGGACGCCTCGTCCCGCGCCGCCATGTCCGCGACCCGCTTCTCCAGCGCCTCGGCGGCCTTGTTGAACGTCCGGGACAGGTCGGCCAGTTCGTCGGTGCCCGACACCCTCAGCCGGGTGTCCAGCTTTCCCTCCCCGAGCCGTCGCGCGGCGGTCCCCAGCCGCTGCACCGGCTTCAGCACGGTCGTCGCGGCGGCGTGCGCGAGGAGGGCGGAACCTATCAGCGCCAGACCGGTGGCGATCCCCAGCGACCAGGCCAGCGAGTTGAGGTCCTTCGCCTCCGGCTCCAGCGACTTCAGCATGTAGCCGGTGGTCCCGCCGCCGATCAGCTTGGTCCCGGCCACCAGGTACGGCGTGTCGTCCTCGACGATCCGCTGCCAGTACAGGTGGTGCGGGTACTTGTTGCCCGACGTGATCTTCTGCCGTTCGGTCACCGTCTCACGCAGCGACTCCGGCACGTCCCCCAGCGAGAAGCCGTTCAGCCCGCCCGAACTGCCGTACACCGTCTGGCCCTCGGGGTTCTCGGCGACGAGCAGCACGGTGAAGCGCTGGCTGCTGTTGGCCATCTGCCCCGCCGTGCGCTGGAGTTCGTCCTGCGTGGGATGCTCGGGCAGCGCGCCCGCGCGGTTCTGCATCTCCTTCTCGAAGTCGCGCAGCACCGCGTCCTGCGTACGGGTCAGCACCGACTCGCGGTTCAGCCAGTACGCGATCCCGGACGCGGACACGGCGGCGGTCAGCGCGACCAGCCCGAACACGACGACCAGCCGCAGCCGCAGGCTCGTGAGGCGCAGCCGCGACCAGACTCCCTTACGCGCCGCGGACCAGCCGCGGCTCCCCCCTTGGTGCTCCTGTGTCACTGAGGCGGATCCAGCCGGTAGCCGACACCGCGCACGGTACGGATCAGCGTCGGGGACGACGGCACGTCCTCGACCTTGGCGCGCAGCCGCTGGACGCACGCGTCCACCAGCCGGGAGTCGCCCAGGTAGTCGTGCTCCCACACCAGCCGCAGCAACTGCTGGCGGGACAGCGCCTGTCCGGGCCGGCGGCTCAGCTCCAGCAGCAGCCGCAGCTCCGTCGGCGTGAGCTGGAGGTCCTCGCCGTTCTTCGTCACGGTCATCGCCGCACGGTCGATGACCAGGCTGCCGAAGGTCGCCGAGTCGCTGGACTCGCGTTCCCCGCGCCGCAGCACCGCACGGATCCGGGCGTCCAGCACCCGGCCCTGCACGGGCTTGACCACGTAGTCGTCGGCGCCGGACTCCAGGCCGACCACGACGTCGATGTCGTCGCTGCGCGCGGTGAGCAGGATGATCGGCAGCTGGTCGGTGCGCCGGATGCGACGGCACACCTCGAACCCGTCGATGCCGGGCAGCATCACGTCCAGCACGATCAGATCCGGCCGCTGCTCGCGCAGCAGCTTCAGACCGTCCTCACCACTGGCAGCGGTCGCCACGCGGTGACCCTGGCGCGTCAGTGAGAGCTCCAGGGCCGTCCGGATGGCGTCGTCGTCCTCGATCAGCAACAGGGAAGGCACGCGCTCATTCTGGCCCATGGAGGGCTCCCTGTTCGACCCGTGCGCGGCGGTCGCCCCTTGGGCCCGGATACGTGCCGCTTCGCACCCGCCGAGCTGTGAAGGAAGTGTGCCGTCACGGTGGCCGACCCCTGTGACACGTCTGTGACAGTCGGCGGACACGGCCATGAAGGTGGCGCGGCAAGCTTTTCGGCACAGCACAACCGCAGGCGAGAACACCGGAAGTCCACGACGGGGGGCGCGAGATGAACACGCTGCACGGCACCAGCACCAGCGCAGTGATCACGCGTCTGCACGACGTGCACCGGGGTTCCGAGAAGTCCGGCGCCGCGGGCATGCGGGGGTGCGCTCGCGGCGCCGGGCGTCAGCACACCGCGATCATGACGGTGGTTGACGCGTCCACGGGGGACAGCGACGGGGGAACGGCGTACGGGGAGGAAACGGGAGAGCGTCGCTCGGTGAGCGAGGCGGAGTTCACCGCCTACGTCCAGGAGCGCCGCGCCTCCCTGTACGCCACCGCCTACCACCTGACCGGCGACCGCTTCGAGGCCGAGGACCTGCTGCAGAGCGCGCTGTTCTCGACCTACCGGGCGTGGGACCGGATCAGCGACAAGGCGGCGGTCGGCGGATACCTCCGCCGCACCATGACCAACCTGCACATCAGCGCGTGGCGCCGCCGCAAGCTGAACGAGTACCCGACCGAGGAGCTGCCGGAGACGGCCGGAGACACGGACGCGATGCGCGGCACCGAGCTGCGCGCGGTCCTGTGGCAGGCGCTGGCCCGGCTGCCCGAACTCCAGCGCACCATGCTGGTCCTGCGCTACTACGAGGGCCGCACGGACCCGGAGATCGCGGACATCCTCAACATCAGTGTCGGCACGGTGAAGTCCAGCATCTGGCGGTCGCTCCGCCGGCTGCGCGAGGACGAGGTCCTCAGCTTCGGCCGTGACGAGGAGAACGCCTTCGGGGAGCTCGTCGCCTGAGGGTACGGGGGGACACGGGGGATCCGGGGGCTCCCGGGC